>JBBDXA010000106.1:0-5213 GCA_040902585.1 Phycisphaeraceae bacterium | reverse complement strand
CATGCTCTGCGCAATCGCCTATGTCGCCCTCTCCACCGAGAAGAGCCCGTTCCAGCAAATCAACCAGCACATCAACCCCGTCCTCGGGTGGGGCTGGGCGATCGCCACCCTTATGGCCAACCTCGTCTGGGCCATGCCGCAGTTCTCCCTCGGCACCGCCGCCCTCCAGCAGAACCTGCGCATCATCCCCGACACCGACACCGGCAAGTGGATCGGCATTGCCATCCTCTTCACCATCGGAGCCGTGATGGTCTGGGCCCAGAGCCGCGGCGGCAAAGGCGTGAAGATATTCGAGTGGATCATCAAGGCCATGGTCGGCGTCGTCGTCATCAGCTTCTTCGCCGTCGTCGTCGCCATGTCGCTCAGCAGTGAAGGCCTGGCGTGGGGCGATATCCTCTCCGGCTTCGTGCCCGACGCCAGCATGCTCAACCGCCCGTCCCACGTGCTCGCGCCGTTCGTGCAGGCTTCGACGGACGCGGCCTACTGGACCGAGCAGATCGTCTCCCAGCAGCGCGACCGCATGGTCGCCGCCGCCGCTACTGCCGTGGGCATCAACATGACCTTCCTCCTGCCGTTCTCCATGCTCAAGCGGGGATGGAACCGCGACTTCCGCGGGCTGGCGACGTTCGATCTTTCCACCGGCCTGTTCATCCCGTTCATGCTGGCGACAAGCTGCGTCGTCATCGCCGCCGCCGCCCAGTTCCACGCCAGGCCCGAGGCCGGCCTGCTCGACGCCGAGAAGCGAACGCCGGCCGTCGTCAAGCTCGAAGGCGCGTACAAGAAAAATCTCGACGGGCTGTTGGTTCACACGCTGAAAGAGGACGCCTTCAAGAAGCTCACCGAGGAGCAGAAGGCCCATGACGCCAAGGTCAAGACCGCCCGCGAGGAAATGCTCAAGACCCAGTCGAAGGAAGCGGTCGCCGCGATCGAGCTGAAGGACCCGAACCTGGGCCTGGGCCGGGGCGCGCTGGATCAGGCGAGAAACAACCTGACGCTCGGCGACAAGACCATCGCCGCGACCATGATCCAGCGCGACGCCTTCGCGCTGGCTAACTCGCTGGAGAGCGTCGCGGGCAAGGAGATGTCGCAGTATGTCTTCGGCATCGGCGTGGTGGGCATGGCGGTGTCGACGATCATCATCCTGATGCTGATCAACGGCTTCACGATCTGCGAGATGCTCGGCCGACCTTCGCGCGGGCCGCTGTACCTGCTGGCCTGCATGCTGCCGGGCATCAGCGGTGCGCTGGGCTTCATGTACCTGTGGACCGGCGGGGAGGCGCAGTTCTACCTGGCGGTGCCCACCAGCAACTTCGGCATGATCCTGCTGCCCATCGCGTACATCGCTTTCTTCTTCATGATGAACAGCCGCAAGATTCTCGGCGATGAAATTCCCCGAGGCGGCAAACGCGTGGTCATGAACGTGCTGATGCTTATGGCGGTGGCGCTGGCGCTCACCGGTGCCACCATTTCGATCCTCAGCGCGACCGGCGAGTTCAAGGGCACGGGCCTGAAGATTCGCGACGTGGCGCTGATCGTCATCGGGCTGCTCGTGCTGCTGGGCGTGGCGGTGCACTTCATGCGGAAGAAGCCGGCGTAGTGATGGGTGGCCGGTGACGAATGATTTGAGCCCGAAGGGCGTTTGAGGGTAGCCACGGGCGCGAGCCCGTGGAACACGAGCGCGTTGAGCATCGAGCCCGACAGGGCGATTGAACGATCGCCCGATACCCTTATTTGACCGTGGCCCTCAACGCGGTTGATTCAATCGCCCTTACGGGCTCACACCCTTGGCGGTCCCTTACCACGGGCTCGCGCCCGTGGCTACCTTCAATCGCCCTACGGGCTGGATCATTCCATCGCTCCATCGCTTCATCGCTCACCTCTTCCAAGCACCCTCGATCCGCTTCAACTCCGCATCAATGTCTTTCCCTTCATAGAACGACAGCCAGCCGTGCAATGTGCCGGTTTCGCCGGGCTTCAAGTCGGGAAATTTCGGATCGCTGTGCAGGCACGGCACCGGCGGGTTGGCCCAAGGCCGATGACACGGCTCCCACGCCGAAATAATCCATCGCTCCTTCTTGTCATCATGCACCGCGACGAATGGCTTCCTCAGCAGCTTGTTGTCATTGGTCAGTTGATTAAAGCCCGGCGCGCCCTTGAGCATGACACACATCTGCACGCGCAGGTCGGTGAGCGTTTTGTCCGTGCCGTTGGTCAGGGTCATCTTCAGCAACACCGCGTCCTTCGTCGGCTTCGCTGTTGAAATGAACGCGATGCCGTTGGGCAGCTCGCGCCTCAGGCTCAAGTTGCCGTCTTTATCGCGCGTCCATTCGAGGCGTTTCATGTCGATCTTCTGCTTCGACCAGACGGTGGGCACATGCGTGTGCGCGAGGTAGGTCAGGCCGAGGTTGGACCACACGGCTTCAGGCAGATCGATCACGACGTAGCTCGGCTTATCCTTGTCATCGCCGGCGGGAATCCAAGGCGTGAATACGCTGATCTTGCTCTCGCGCTGCGGGTCCACCGCGCCATCGAGAAAGCCGATGCGCGGGTGCCTGCCGCCGGGGTAGGGCACGATGCGCAGCGGCTCACTCGCCTTGCGCGTGAAGTCAGGGCGCGTGTCATCGCGGATCTTCAACTTCGCCTTGGCCGTCGCGATCTCTTCGAGCGAGAGGCCGGTGGCGGTTCTTACTTCCTCATCCGTGAAGTGATGATGCCAGATCATGTTTTCGAGCCACGCGCGAAGGTCGGTTTCGCCGGCAGGCTTGCGGGCGTTGGCGGCTTCATCGCCCCGTGCGGTCGCGGCAGGAACAATCGTGGAGACGAGAAGGGCGACGAGAAGGACGGTGTGCATGATCAGGCTCGCATGATGGGATGCAAATCATCGTAACGCGGGGCGGCGTTACGACGACAAAGAAAAACCCTCGACGCGAGGTCGAGGGTTGGTGTGCAATCTTCATTCAGATGCGCTTGGGGCGAGGCGATCAATGATCGCCCAGCACCAGCGGCTTGTATCCGCCCTTGGACTTGAAGAAGCCGATGAGCAGCAGGTAACCGACGAGCATGATGATCGGAAAAATGGTCATGTTCATCAGAGCGCCCTGCGTGCTGCGCGTGCGTGCGGTGGCCAGCTTTTCGGTCAGAGCGCGGGCCTTGGCGTACTCTTCGTAAGAGAGGTCGCCGTTCTTGTCCGCGTCGAACTTGGCGAGCCAGGCGTCCTTGCGGGCCGCTTCATCTTTTTCCATTTGGGCCTGCTCGGCTGCGTCGAGCTTCTCGTCGCGCTTGCCGTCCTTATCCGCCACATCCCAGCGTGTATCCCACGCCCAGATCGCCTTCTTGGCGTCGTCGGCCTGCTTGTCAGCCATGGCCTTCGCCTCGGCGTCGTCCAGCTTGCCGTCGCTGTTCTTGTCGAACGGCTTCTTCGGTGCCCAGTCCATGGCCTTCTGCTCTTCCGCATCGAGCTTGCCGTCGCCGTTCTTGTCGAACTTTTTCTCGGCCTGCTTCTGGGCGTATTGGCCGGCGATTGCGGGAAAGAAACGGGAAGCGGAGTAAATCTCACCGAGCTGAGCGTCGTTGATCGCCTGGTAGTCGATGATCTGATAGATGCTCTTGTCGTCCAGAACCGTGAGCTTGTCGCCGACGACGAGAGCGGGAATCTGCTTGGATTCCTCGGCGGCGGTGACGGCTGCGATGTTCTTGTTGGCCTGGAGCGTACCGATGTAGGGGAAGCCCAGCACGCCGACGGCCAGCATGCCGATACCGCTGATGGCGTTGAGGGTCAGCGCGCCACCCTTGGGCGTCTGCTCGGACACGACGCCGAGCATGGTCGGCCAGAAGAAGGTCTTGCCGACGCCGTACAGCAGGGCGGCGATGAAGATCATCGCACCGGCGGCGGAAGAGAGCAGGAACAGACCGACGATCGCCAGCACCGCGCTGAGCGCCAGCAGCGGCAGCGGTTTGAGGGCGTTGACGATGGGGCCGGCGAAGAAGCGGAGGATCATCATGATCAGCGAGGTGCCCACGAGGATCCAGCCCGGATGGAACTTCCCTTCCGCGACGCCTTCCATGATGCTGGTGATCCAGCCGTCGGTACCGATTTCAGTCGTGGCCAGCGGCATCATGATGAGGATGAGGAAGAACAGCAGTCCGCGACCGAGGGACTTGGTGTACACACCGAAGCCCACCACGATCGCCAGACCGATGCCTGCGAATAATCCCTTGGCCCAGGTCGCCAGCACGACCGCGCCGGTGGCATCGGTGGTGCTGAAGGTGGCCACGCCGGAGAAGAAGTCCATGAGCTGAAGGGTGACGAGGAAGCCGACCACGGCCGCGCCGAGGATGCCGAACTCACCGAGCATTTCCTTATACGACACGCCTGCCGCTTCGCGTTCCTGCACGGGGAACTTCAGCGGAACGAGCATGAGGAAGTAGACGACGGCGGGGGCGGCGAGGATGCCGACCTTGATGTACCACTCGGACGAGCCCATGAAGATGGTGATCATGCCCGCGAGCACCAGGCCGCCGGGCCAGCCGGCGTGGAGAATGTTCAGCCACTTGGTCTTTTCCTTGCTGAACATGGTGGCGACGACGGGGTTGATGAACGCCTCGACGGTGCCGTTGGCCAGGCCGAGAATGAGCGAGCCCCAGTAGAGCATGGCGTAGGCGGTGTCTTTGTCGCCGCCTTTGGAGATAAAGAACGCGCTGACGCCCATGACGGCCCAGATGAGGTGGCCGGCGAAGGCGATGACCATGGCGACCTTGTAGCCGATCTTGTCGATGATCAGGCTGAAGCCGATGATCGACACCGCGAAGGGCCAAATGCCGATGCCTGCGAGTCGGCCGGCCTGCGCCGGGTCGAGGTTGAACTCGCCCGCCCACTCGCCGATGAGAAACATGCGGGCGATGAAGCCGAAAGCCGTCGTTACCAAGGCGATGAAGCAGCCCCAGAACAGAATCTTGTCCTTGGCGCTGCTTTCAGGGGACAGGCCCGGCGCGGTCGCGGTAGTCATTCGGTGTCTCCGACTAGAGTGCGGGAAAGAAGAGTTCTCAGCCTCCGGCTGATAGGCGCGCCTCCAATGCGCTGGTCCGCAGTCCCAGGAAGACCGCAGAGTCGGGCAAAACTACTTGCCCAGTCGGGATTTGTCAAGAAGTTGCAGGACGCGCCAGGGCAAACGCATCTAAACCCCCGCCTTTAGCACGCAGAACAGATAGTCATC
>JBBDXA010000105.1:0-5221 GCA_040902585.1 Phycisphaeraceae bacterium | reverse complement strand
CCACGGGTCGAGGAGGTTCGCCGACGAAGACCCGTGCCCAATGGCTGGATGAACCGCTGCCGCGCGGGTAATTCGCACGGGTCTACTCGCAGAGCCTCGTTGACCCGTGGCACCCAAAATGCAAGGCACTACTCACCGCTGAAATCACCGGCGTTTGCGTTTGAACTTCGAGCCCAGCGTTGACTTGGGCGCGGTCTTGGGGATCACGCCGCCAGGGAATCGGCGGGCGAGTTCCTCGGGCGACAGGTCATCCAGCGATGACGAACCCACGCGCTCGGCTGCCTTCGCGGCGAGCTTGTCCACGGCATTGGTCGGGCGCACGCCTGACGGACGATGCCCGCGCACGACATCCGCCGGCACCGGGCCGGGCACGAAGTCGGGGTATTCCATTCTGGTAATCATCGCACTGGTGAGGATTTCGATATCCGTCAGCCGCTGCCCTTCACCCGGCGCGACGAAGGACCACGCGACGCCGCGGCGACCGACGCGAGCCGTGCGCCCGATGCGGTGGACGTAAATATCCGGGTCTTCCGGCAGGTCGTAATTCACCACGTGCGTGATGTGATCGATGTCCAGTCCGCGGGCGGCAAGGTCGGAGGCGATGAGCACATCGAGCTTGCCTTCGCGCATGGAGTCCATGACGCGGGTACGTTTGTTCTGCGGCATGTCGCCGTGGATGGGGCGGGCGTCGATGTTGTGGTCTTTGAGATACTTGGAAAGCTTGTCCACCGTCGCCTTCGTTCGGCAGAACACCACCGTGCTCTCGGGCTGTTCCTTGCGGAAGAGCATCAGCAGAAGGGCCCGCTTGTCCCAAGGCTCGACGTTCAGATATTTCTGATCCACCAGCGACACGGTCAGGGCACCGGCGATGGTGATGATCTTCTCCACATCCGGCTTCATGTAGCTGCGGGCCAGGCGTTCGATCTCATCGCTGATGGTCGCCGAGACGAACATGGTCTGGTGTTCGCAACGGATGGACTTGAGGATTTTGCGGATGTCTTCGCGGAAGCCGATGTCGAGCATGCGGTCCACTTCGTCGAGCACGGCGAAGCGCACGCGGTCGAAGTTGATCTCGCCGCGGCCGAACATGTCCCACACGCGGCCGGGCGTGCCGACAATGATGTGCCCGCCCGCTTTCAGATCGCGTGCCTGCTGGCGCATGGATTCGCCGCCGATGATGCAGGTGGTGCGGATGGGGGTGAACTGGCCGATCTCGTCTAATTCAGAAGCGACCTGCGCGGCAAGCTCGCGCGTGGGGACGAGGATCAGGGCCTGCATGGGGGTGTCTTTATCCGCCAGTTGCAGAATGGGCAGGCCGAAGGCTGCGGTCTTGCCGGTGCCGGTGCGAGCCTGGCCGATGACATCTTTGCCGTTGAGGATGGCGGGGATGAGCTTGGCCTGGATCGAGGTGGGGAACTGGAAGCCCATCGCGTGAATGCCTTTGAGGACACTGGAGCGGATGCCCATGGACTCGAAGGTGACATCCGCGTCAAAGACATCAGTCGGCGCGCCGGCTGCGGCGGCGGTGATGGGGGCAGGGGGCGCATCGCCTTCGGTTGCCGGTGCAGCAGGGGCAGTCGTACCGGGGGACGCGGGGAGAGCGGTGGCTTCGGGCGAATCAGGCATGTCGGGTTGATCAGTCATAACAGGGGTCTGCATCGGACACGAAGGTCAGTCAATGCCCGATGCGAGGGGAACACTGAAAGCCGGAAGGAATACGATCGCCCGGTCTGAGCCCGCAGCCATTTCGGGTGGCACGCCTTGAGGCTTTGCGAAGGGCGTGGTGGGACGCTTGTTGCGCGCCGGCCACGCCCTTCGCCGAGCCTCAGAGTGTGCCACCCAAAAAGTGCCACCCAAGGCGTACCGCCAAGGATCGCGTCGACCTGACGATTTTTCATTCTAGAGGGCGGCGCGGACAGATACAAACAATGAGCCCATGCGCCCATGCTTTTTCTGACATGCGCTCGGGCGGATGGAGCCGAGGCGAGACGCATTGACATGACTGATACAAGCTGGCTGGAGGTCGACCTGGTCGCCCTTCGGCACAACATTAAGACCTGGCGGCAGATGCTGGACCGGCCCAACTCGCAAGGAGGCCCGGCAAGACTTTGTGCCGTACTCAAGGCCGACGCCTACGGGACTGGGGCCGGCGAAGTTGCACGATGCCTCGATCAGGGTGGGGCGGACATGTTCGCCGTCTACTCCCCCGCCCAGGCACACGATCTGCTCGCCCATCCCATCACCCGGCCGATCCTCATTCTCATGCCCGTGCGGACCAAGCCGGAGACGGCCCGGCTGCATCACGCCATGCTCGCCGGACAACTGCACCTGTCCATCGACTCGCCCGATCAGCTCGTGACGGTCAACTCGATCGGCGCGAGCTACGACTGCCGGGTGCCGATTCACCTGGCCGTGGACTCAGGCATGAGCCGGGGCGGTCTGCCGGTGGAGCAGCTCGGCGCGGTCCTGAAGAAAGTGGCGACGCTGCGGCACGTGAAGCTCTCGGGCATCTGGACCCACTTCGCCGCCGCTGACAGCGAGGCGGAGTTCACGCAATCGCAGCTTGACCTTTTCCAAGGCGCGGTTGGCGAGCACAAGGCTCATATTGCCGACACGGTCCTCCTGCACGCCGCGGCGACGCACGCAGCCCTGCGCGATTCGAAGTACCACCTGGACATGGTCCGCATCGGCCTGGGCCTGTACGGCTACGGCGCGCCCGCCTGGATGACCGCCGCTCGCGGCTTCGCAGGGTGCCACGGGTCGCGGCGGTCCGCCGACGAGACCCGTGTGGACGCCCGCGACGGTTCGGATTTTGAAGACCACCTCAACTCCTCCGACACCGGCATCTTCGACGCCTTCGAAACCGTCGATGGCCACGAAGTGATTCAACCGCAGAGCGCCCAGCTTCAGCCGGCGATCCGCTGGCGCAGCCGCATCGTCCATGTCCGCAAGTACGCCGCGGGCGCAACCGTGGGCTACGGCTGCACCGCAAGCCTGGCGCGCGACAGTTACCTGGGCATCGTGCCGGTGGGCTATGCGGATGGCCTACCGCTCGCGCTGACCAACAAAGGCTGTGTGCGGCTCTTGAAGTCCCGCGGGCAGGCCGACGAATCAGCGATCCACGCCCCCATCGTCGGCCGGGTGAATATGGATCAGATCATCATCGATCTGACTCCCGCTCGCGGCGGCACAGGCGCGCCGCTGGCGCAACTGGAAGATGTCGTTGAAATCATCAGCGATGACCCGACATCGCCCTGCTACCTGCCTGCGCTCGCAGCCGCGGCAAGCTCTTCGCCTTATGAAGTGCTCTGCCGCATCTCGCCGCGCATCGGACGCGTGTACACCAGCACCGCCCCGGCGGCCGTGGCGATGGCGAGCGATCGGCTAAAAGTCTCGGCGGTGTGAATCCATCACAGTAACGGTCCGACGGTTAGCGGTCGGACCGAGTCTGCGAGGTCCACCTGTCGGCGACCGCGCGCTTCATCGCGCGCCAACGTGCGGTTGTGCCCTCACCCCAGCCGTCTCGCGGGGAAGAGGGGCCGGAGCCGCCCGCGGGTCAATCAATACTGCCGAATCACGCCGATGACCACGCCCTGGATCGCGACCTTCTTGGCGTAGATCGGCTCGTACTTGCTGTTGGCGGGCTGGAGGCGGATGCGGTCGCGCTCCTTGTAGAACTTCTTGAGGGTCGCTTCACCGTCTTCTTCGAGCAGGGCGACGACGGTTTCGCCGTTGCGCGGGGTGGTGCGCTTTTCACACACGACGTAGTCGCCGGTCTTGATGTGCTCTTCGATCATCGAATCGCCCTTGACTTTGAGGACGAAGATGTCGCCGGCGGCTTTGCTCTGACGGCGGCGGGGGACGAAGATTTCCTCGAGATCGAGGAAGTCCCGGCTTTCGACGGCGTCGATCGGCTTGCCCGCGGCGATGGTGCCGACCAGGGGCAGGCGGGTGTTCCGCTCTTCATCGGGCAGCTCGACCTCAGGATTGACGGTCAAAGAGCGAGCCTTGTTTGCATCGCGGTGCAAGGCCCCCTTTTTGATGAGCGCTTCGACGTGTTCGAAGATGGTGACCTTGCTGACGCCGAGCTCTTCGGCCAGCTCCTGCAGGGTCGGGGAAACGCCACGCGCCACTCGTGAGTCGCGGATACGCGTCAGGATGTGAAGTTGCTTCAAGGTCAGGTTCGGGGTGATGCTCATGGGAGGTCTCCTGTATTGGGTTGTCGGGATCGGATTGGGGGTCGGGGTCTGTATCGAGGACGGCGACTACACAGTCGGCGTCGGGTTGTTGCAAGGCTTGAAGGCTTGAGGCTTGGGTGACAACGGGTTGGTCGCCAGTGCTGCCCTCTCCCATCCCCCGCAGCGGCAGAGGAGGCCGGAGCAATTGTCCGGCACTGAACAGCGGGATCGCCAGCGGCATGGCCATCAACCCCCGCTGCTGGTCCGCCAGCCACGCTTCGGCGGCGGCGAGGGCACCGGCGTTGACTGCGGCCTGCGGCATCCGGCCTTCGTAACGAGCCAGAAGGCTGCTCACGCCTCGGGCGGTCGCCTGCGGAGCGTACGTGCCCGCATCCACCGGCTCCGCGTGTTCAAACACATCTTCGCCACGGGCTATTGCCTGGGCCTGAGCCTGTGGGGAGCCGTTGCCGTTGCCGTTGCCCGCCCATCCGTGGCCCGCGAACCCGCCTGCGGATTCCGTATCGGACTGTGCGGAAAACGAGCGATTCACCTGTTTGGCCCGACTTTGCACCTTGGAAAGCCCTGCGCCCTTCACGTAATAGGCCGTCACGTAGTCGCCACCAGGTCCGGTCATGATCAGCGGAATAGCCATGGCTGTGGTCTCCCTTGCGTTAGGCGACTCGTGAACCACCATCAGTTGGGGTTCACCTCATCGCACCGCTAGTTGTTCGACCGACGCCTTGACCCACCTTGAAACTTCCTTGTTAGGGTCGTTTGGAGTAGGTTAACCTAACATCGTCCGTATGTCAAGTCCCACTGCAAAGCTTTTTTTCAGGGGGTTTTTGGAGAGGGGGGTTAAGAGGGTGCTGGGGCCGATAAGGAGGAGGTGGGTTATCGGAGGATGGAGGAGGTAGACGCGTCAGATGGGAAGGTTGAGACGCGTGGGAAGTGCATGACACTTGACGCGGGCCTGTCTGACTCCCCTCCCTCTTAGGGAGGGGCTGGGGGAGGGTCGAGCATACAGCCTGCAAACCGAGTCGTTA
>JBBDXA010000104.1:0-33714 GCA_040902585.1 Phycisphaeraceae bacterium | reverse complement strand
GCACGGCATCGACCATCACCGGCCCGCCGATCAGGGTTCGCGGCATGTTGGTGGTCAGCGGCACGAACTCAGGGCTCGCCTTGCCGCCCAGTTGCAGGATCACCTGCCCGACAAATCGCCCCTCTTCGAGAGCCCAGCTTCGAGCGTCATCACCCGCAAACGCGGCGTTCACCGCCGCGAAAGCGGTGGAGATGGCACAGTTGACGAGCACCTTGGCACCGTCGGTCGTCGTCAGTTCCACTTCGATGCTGCTTCGCGAATCCTTCGCGCGGTCGGGGTCGATCACTTCGATCGTCAGCGGCGCTTCGAAAGCAAAACTCGCCGTCTCCGTATTGCGCGGCGGCAGGTAGGTCAGCGTCGCATTCGCACCCTGGGCCTTCGGCTGGACCATGCGGGTCTCCACGATGCGCACCAGACCATCCGTCGGCTGATTCACATAGACAAACGACTCGCGCTTGACTGAGTGCCCCGGGAACGTGTTCTGCGGATCGACGTAACGAATGTAAATGCGATCGCCCTGTTTCACGGCGAGTTTGCCCGCATCTTCGGCGGCGGTCTGTTCCGCGGTCTTGGCCGGTGCGGCACCCTTTGCATCCGCCCCCGCTGCGTTCTTCGCGCCGGTGCTCTTCGCATTGGCAGGCGGCGGTGTGAGCGCACGCGTGTCGACTTCCTTCGTGAACACGCCCGAGTAGGCTTCGGTTTCTGTAGCTATGAGTTCGATCGGCGGGCCGTCGTTCACCGCGACCTGCACCTTGATCGTGTCGCGCTCGCCGGTCTGATCCATGTCGTAATCGACGACTTCGATGATGATGCGTTCGCCCGGATCGATGCGCATCAGTTCCTTGCGCAGCGTGCCGACACCGCCGCCGCCCGTGCGGGAGAACTCGTAGGCAATGGGCAGAATCCTCGCGTTGAAATAGGTCGCCTGAAGCTGGGCGTTGAGCACGCGGTTGCGCACCGGCTCTTCCGAGCCGGCGGCGAGCGTGAAGGTGTATTCATCCGTGTAGCTCGCATTGACGATGTCACCTGCGGCGATCTCCAGCGAATCATTGCTCGCCAGGGCCAGCACATCCGCCTCGGTGGGAATGTAAGGCTTGTCGCCGCTGTCGCCGCCGATTTCCACGTGACTGATCGCGACCGCCTCGCCACTGTATTCGTGAACGAGAAAGCGAACGTAGCGAACTTCGTGAGCATCGAACGTCGCTTCCCACTTGCCGTCGGCCTGCACGACGAGCGAGCTCGAAGTCGGCCGCAGGGTCACGCTGCGCAGGTCCATGAGGCCGCCGCCGGCGATGGCCGTGGGCTTGATGGCGAGGATGTACTTGCCCGCCTTGTCGATGCGAACGGTACCGACCTGCTCGGTGACGAAGCGGGACCATTCGCGTGTGTCACCAACTTTACCGTTGATCTTCTGATCGCCGAGCGTGAGGGAGTACGCGCTGCCTTCGCCCTGGTGCGACCAGTTCATCCACACGGCGTAGGCTCCGGGCGCATCAATGTTCACTTCCCACGACGCGATGTCGCCTTCATTCTGCCACCACGCGATGGCAGGCTCGCCGTACTGCGTGCCTACTTTGAACTCGGCGGATTTCTTCTCAAGCTTGGCGCTGCTGGCATCGAGCGTGTAGGGTTTACCCGCCGCTTGCGGCTTCGCGCCGGTCGCCTTCGCATCAGGCGACTCAAGATTAAAGTCCGCCTTGTGGAACGGAGCGAGCGTCACCTGTGCGGCACTCAGGCTTTCACGAGCACGCGTCATCTCCGCACCGGCCGCGTTGTTCGCCAGCAGCGAGAAAGCTGTGATGTCATGCAACCCGCGCGGCAGCCAGACGTCGACCGAGCGACCGCCCTTTTCAACATCCAACTCGACCACGCCGTTCACCGCGATCGCCGTCAGCGCACCAGCCAGGTTGAATCGCACGGCCCCGTCGCGCGGCTGCACGAACTTGCCACTGAAGACCACCGCGAACGTGTTCTTCGCGCTCTCGTCATCCGTCGGCTTCTGCCAGGCGAGTTCATCCACTGCTTTCGTCTCGATCGGCTCGCGCGTCTTGGTGAGTGTGACGATGTCCTTCCAGGAAGCG
Source organism: Phycisphaeraceae bacterium (assembly GCA_040902585.1). Taxonomy (GTDB): domain Bacteria; phylum Planctomycetota; class Phycisphaerae; order Phycisphaerales; family Phycisphaeraceae; genus JBBDXA01. Next base: position 31,633 of record JBBDXA010000104.1, on the reverse strand, counting down.
ATCGTCGCTCCGCCGCGCCATGAGTAGGCACGCACTTCCATTCGGCCCATCTCGCCCTTCACGGGAGCCGCGGGCTGCGCGGGAGGATTGCTCGCCAGGCGGAACCAGAAACGACCGTCGTGACTGCCCTGAATCTCCCCGCGGATCGGTGCTTGCCGCGTGGCATCGGGCGTCGAAAGCGAAACGCGCGTGACCCGCTTCAAATCCTTCATGTCGATCGAGAGCGACTTGGGCGTCTGCCCGTCCGGCTCACTCTGCCAGTAACTCTTGGGGTCGTGATCGATCGCGAGCAGAGGTTGATGATCGATGGCGTGATCACTCGCCAGGGCGCCGGCCGGAAGTTCACCGGTCTTGATCGTGCCTTCGAAGAGGCCGGTGTGCGGGCCGGTCTCGACCATGGCGACCTGCACCTGATCGCCGCTGGTGGCGGTCAGTTTCACAAGCACTTCGTCAGGCTGATCGGAAAGGTCGCGATCCGCATCCTGTACACGTAGATAGATCACGTTGCCGGGCTTGATCTGGTTCTTCGGCCGCTGCTGGCTCTGCCGCTTGTCCTGGTCTTCCTCTTCCATTTCTTCGCGCACGAGCTGCTGGCTGAAGGTCTCCTTCTGCTCGTCGACGATCTTGCTGGATGACACATCGAATTTGCCGTCCGCCGCGATGCGGATCTCCGCGTCGGCAAGAGGCACGGTGCGGAACTCGGCTTTGAACTGAGCGGGGTAGTCGCACTTGATCACATCGCGACCGGTGAGCTGAAGCGTCTTGTCACCCTTGACGATCGCGCCGAGCTGCGTGGACAGGTCGCCGCGAAACAGGCCCTTGCCCGCGCCGCCGGAGGTGAGATAGATCGTCTCTTCATCGCCGCCCGGCTCGGTGGTGATGATGACGGGAATGCGCGAGTGGCCTCGGGAGATGCCCAGATCGCTGTCCTGCACGACGATGGACAGCGTCGCGCCGGGCGTGTGCCATCGCTTGCTGGCGCGGCCGAGGCGACCAACGGTGTTCAATAGTTCAAGCTGCTCGATGTAACGCTGCTCTTCGCCGTACACTTCGGCGAGATTGAACAGCGTCATGTTGGCAAGACTGAGATTCGGCACACGCTCCAGCACACTGCGAAAAATCTCGCGGGCCGTGTCACGGTCGCCTTTGCGATGGGCGAGGAGGCCGCGCAGGAACTCGGCGCGGACGACGGTATCGCGATCGCGGCTGTTGGACAGCTTCTCGAAAATCTTCTCCGCCTCGTCATAGAGCTTTTGCGCCATGAAGGTTTCGCCGATGCCGAATTCCGCATCGAGCGCTTCGGAGGTCTTGCCGAAACGGTTGATCACGCTGGTGAATTCGGCGCGGGCCACTTCGTACCGCTTGGCGTTGAAATAGTTCTTCGCCAGCAGGAGCTGAATCTTCGCCTTGGTGGCGTCATCGTGCTGATTGCCATCGACGAACTTGACGAGCCAGGAGCGGAGGATGTCTTCGACGCGGTCATAGTTCTCATCGCCACCCGCGGCTGTGTGGCTTTCGCAGACGAACAGGATCAGATCGATCGGCAGCTCGAATCGATGAGCATCAAACAGTTTGCGATTGGAAAGGTACGTCTCGAACGCGAGCTTCTCGTCGCCCAGCCGCAAGTACATCGCGGCCTGAAGCAGCGGCGCGATCGGGCTGTTTTCATCGATCGCCAGGCCCACGGATCCGAGGCGGGCGTAACTCTGACCGATCATGTCGCGGCCGGCCTTCTGCCTGCCGCCGTCGACGCCGCTGATGTTGTTGAGCATGCCGGTGAGCAGCGCGGCGCTGGCGAGGTAATCCTTGCGGCCCATGGTCGCCTGTGCGAAAGGCATGAGCGTGTCCCACGCCGAAGAGCTGTCACCGACACTCGTGGTGGCCTTTTGCACATCAACCAGGCGGGCGACCTCGCTCTGCGAACCGGGCTTTTCGAGTTCCATCAGGGCAAGCGCGCACCACGCTGAAATGCGGCCCATGTCCAAGTCGCGCAGGGCGGTGTAAACGGCGCGGCGGGTTTCATCGGTTGCCTTCTTGTTGTTCGCATCACGCTGCTCCTGGAGCCACGTCCAGGCCGGATACTCCTCGATGCCCCAACTCTGAAGCGGGCGCTCGGCCTGTCGCTTCTTCGTCTCGGCGAGGACCGAAGCGAACTTGGCCATGTCGCCATTGGTGTAATGCACGTGCGCGACCCACGTCGCATACGCACCATGGAAGCTCGTCGCCGTCTTGTTGACCTCGGTGAGGAATGCAAGCTTGTCGGGCCCCTTTTCGAGCCGTTCCACCACCGCGCCGACGGCCGAGCGCGACTGCCAGTCCCACGGCGCAAGTGTGCAGTGATCGCGCCAGTACTGAATCGCCTCGGCCTTGAGGCCGACCTTGTCGAGATGGCTGCCGATCTCCGCGACGTTGCCGCCGTCATCGCCGAACTTCTTCTGTGAGGCGAGCGCGTAGGCGAGGGCCTGCTTTGCAAGCTTTTCATCCTTGGTGCGATCGGCAGCGATCAGGGCGCGACGCCACACATCGCTGTCGTTGCCCGGCCCTTCGAGTTTCAGGACATGCTGAGCCGCGTCGCGTGCCTGTTCCGGCGTGCCGTAATCGGTCGCGGCCTGGAGCCACCAGGTCGCCGCTTCGTAGTCTTTCGGCAAGCGGGCGCAGAGCTTCGCGTAGTAACCGATGGAGTCCGGCCGCTCTTTCTGACTGACATAGTGCTGATGGTAATAGCCCTGCGAGCGCAGCAACCAACGGGCCTGATCGTCATTTAATCGTTTGTAATGTTCGCCTGCGAGCAGTCGATTGCGCGCGGCGATGGTCTTGCTGGACTGGTTCTCGGTGGCGAGTTCCCATTCCTTGAAGTACGCGTCGCCGCTGGTGCGGTCCCAGATGTCCTTGGCGATCTTGACGTTGTCGCGGTGGTCCTTGCTTCGGCCGGCTTCCTTGGTCCAGCGCGAAACATGATCGCGGTAGTAGTTGAGATTCGCGTGCTTCACGGCCGCATCGCTGAGCGCTTTCACATCGCCTGCAAAGCTGTCGGCGTCAGCGGGGTTGTAGAGCAGGTAATGCACCGCATACCAGTTGCGATCATTGTTGACCGGCGACTTGAGCGCCAAATCACGCGCCATGGCCCGGGCCTTATTCGCATCCTTCATCCGATCGCGATAAAGGTTGAAAGCAAGCGTGTATCGCAGCGAGGATGCCTGATCGCTCGCCGAGTCCACCTTGGACAGCGCATCCAGCAGTGCGCGTTCGACCTTCGCGAAGTCCTCGGACTTGTCGCCGGAGTAGGAAACGAAGTGGCCCGATGCATCGTGCGCGGCTGGGTCGTGCGGAAGAATCTGCGCAAACAGACTGGCGGCGTGCGCGCGATCGCCATCGCGCCCGTAGACGTGGGCGAGGAGGGAAAGATTCGCCCAGCGGTCACCGCGGTCTTTGTACTTGCTCATGTATTCGGTGACGATCGGTTCCATCTCACCAGCCTTGGCACCGGCGTTGTACATCTCGCTGATCAGGCGGCGATGCAGGTCATCCGAATCTTTCGCGGCGCGGGCCTTCTTCAGGCTGTCCACCGCGTTGGTGCGCTGGCCGACGTTGGTATAGTTCTCCGCCATGTAGCGATGGAGGTCGGCGCGGCGAGCCGCATCCATCGGCACGTTCTTCTTGAGGATGAGCAGACCGATGGTGTTGCTGCCGGTCCAGTCGCCGGTGCGGCGGGCGAAGTGAAAACCCTCCCAGCCCAGGTGATTGGAAAACTCACCGGCGGGCAGCGAATCGATCATGTCCTTCGCCAGGGCCGCGGCCGCCTTCAATCCGTCGTTGTTGTTCAGCGAGGAATATTGCCACACCGCGCGGACGCCCGCCTCGCGCTGCCCCGAGGGATCGCGACGCCAGACCGCTTCCCACGCGATCGCGGATTGGCGGCGGTCGCTCTCCTGATCGAGTGTGCGGGCCAGGGTTTCTTCGACGCCGACGCAGGCCTTGTCCTTGGGATACCGAGTCAGGAACTGCCGACTGGTGGCGATGATTTCCTTGTTGCGTGACATGATCACCAGGCCGTCGAGCAGCTTGAGCATCACATCGCGATGCTTCTTGTGCTGCGGCTGAGCGCTGGCGAACTTCTGCCCGGCGCGGATCAGGCCGAACACGCGGCCGTTGGCGTGATACAGGTCCACGAGCTGGACCATGATGTCCGCGGCCTGCGGCGTGGTGTCGAGCATCTTGCCCAGGTCAGCCTCAAGCTGCGACGCCTGTTTGCTGACTTCATCGAGCTGGGCCTGCGCGAAGGCCGGCGCGGCGGAGAGAAAAAAGGCAAGTGCGACGATCGTGTGTTTCAACATAGCGAGACTCGCTGAATACAGTCAGAATTCTTTATAAGGAAATGAGGAAATGAGGAACAGAGTGAGACAACATTGGAATCCCAACCGTCATGCCATCTCTGTTTGACTCAAATTCATTTTCCTCATTTCATTATTTCCTTAGCAACACTTCTTAGAACCCGGCCTTCGCCAGGGCTTCGACGACGCGCTTCGCTTCCGGTGCCAGCGCGCTTTCGGGAAATTCGCCGATGAGCTGATCGAACTTGGCGCGGGCTTCCTTGCGTCGATCCATGCGGTAGAGGCAGCGGCCGTAGTTGAACAGGATCACGTCGAGATACTTCGCATCGGGGTGTTCGCCGAGCACGGTTTCAAAGACATCGATCGCGCGGGTGTAGTCCTGTTTCTGGTAATAGAAGTTCGCCATCTTGGCGACGGCTTCGCCAACGCGGCCGGAGTCGGGGAACTGCTCGAAGACTTTCTTGTACTCCTGGAACGCGCGGTCATAGAGAGCCGCGGCCTGCTGATCCTTCGCCGCCTTGGCCATCTCTTCGTAGCACTCGGCGATGCCGAACTGAGCCTCACCGCGAAGTTGGCTGGTCTTCATGTCCACCAGCCGGCTGTAGATGCCGATCGCGCGGTTGTGCTGGCCCTGCCTGCGGCTGACGGCGGCGAGTTGAAGCAGGGCATCATCCACGAATGCCGACTCGGGAAACTCACGCGCCAACCTCTGACACATGGCCGCGGCGAGTTCGAGCTTGTCCATCTCGTAATAAATCTGCCAGAGCTGGACATACGTTTCTTCGAGGATGCGCCCGCCGAGCTTGCGGGCTTCGGCCATGATGTCTTCGCACACGAGCAGGCCTTCGTTGTATTTCTCCGTGGCCTTGGCTTTGATGCCGAACTCCTTGTAGCGGTTGCCGATGTTGCACAGGGCGCTGGCGGTTCGAAGCTGCGTGCGGAGTTTCAGTTCGCGATCGGAGATTTCGGTTCGCGTGACGCGCACGCCGCCGAGATTGCCTTCGACGGTCTTGGCTTTGGCGACGACCTGCACGGGATCGGCCGTGGTGTTCGACTCATCCATATAGACGAGGCGAACCTGATCGCTGGGCAGGGCCTGGAGCTTGTCATCATCGAGAATGGGCGACTCGGCGCTGACCAGCTGCGCCTGCGCGCGGAAGACGCCGGAGTGAATGGTGTTATCGACGGTCTCCTTGACTTCGATTTCGGAAGCGAAGTCAGAAGGTTCGTTTTTATTTTTGGGTACCGTGGGCTGGGCGGCGGGTTCGATCGCGGGGGCGGGAGCGGGGGCTGCGCCTGGACCTGAAGGTCCTGGGCCTGCGGCTGGTTCTGTTTCGGGGGCACCGGGGGCACCGGGGGCACTGGGGGCACTGGGGCTCGTCGCTTCGACGCGCGCGATCTTCACTTCTGTCAGCGTCACCTTCACGCGATCGACCACGCGGTAGCGTTCGATCTTCGCTTCCTCGCCGTCGCCCAGTTCGCCCTTGATTTTCAGGTCCGCGATTTCCTTCTCGATTTCCTCGGGCAGCTTCTCGCGATGCACTTCGGCATAGGCTTGGAGCTTGTCCGCGTCGTCCGTTAGATCGAGGTCCGCGTCGATGACCTGGAGGTTGACTTCCTTGCCGAGCACGACGCCTTTTAGCGTGTCGCTGTAGGCACCGTCCATGATGGCGACCACGGCGTTGCCGACGACGGTGATATCGCGAAGGACGGGGCGATCGAACTGCTTGTCAGCCGTGTGCGAATCGATGTAGGTGACTTTCACCGTGTCATCGCCCTTGACTTCGAGGCGATTGTTGCCCGGCTTGGCCTTGCCGAGTTGCGTGAGCATGGAGCCCATGACGACGCGCACGTTGCGGCCGACGGGAATGCATTCGAGCGTTTCCTCGTCGCCGCTGGATGCTTTGAGTTTTACTTTGACGGTCTCGCCCTGGGTGAGAGCGGCGAGGTCGGCGTCTTCGATGCGGACGAAGAGGCGTTTGCCAGCTTCGACCTTTTCGAAGGCTGCGTCGTTGGCGGTGAGCGCGGTGCCGACGCGTTCGAGGGCGGTGATGGCGCGGCTGTAGTGCCCCTGCTGGAAATGCGCCAGGCCGATGTAGTAGTACGCCTGGTTCACCTGGGCGCTGACGGGAAAGGTTTCGATCACCTCACGCATGATGGCGAAGGTCTTGCCGAAGTTGCGGGCCTGGTAGAAGCAGATGCCCATCTTCAGCGTCGCCTCGGCGCGCTGGTCTTCATCCGTGTTCTCTTCGCCGGCGGCGATCTCGAAATGCTTGCGGGCCTGGTCGAAAGCGCGATCGCGATTGAGGAAGTGATTGCCCAGCTTCATGTGAGCGAGGTAGCGGTACTTGCTGCGAGGGTATCGCTCGATGGTGGACTGCCAGATATCGACGGCCTTTTGAAACTCATCCGCATCGTAGCGCGTCTCGCCGGCTTCGATGAGCTTGCGGGCGGCCTGGTCTTCGACGATGGACCCGCGCGGAGCGGCGGCGGCCCCCGGAGCGGCCTTGGCGTCAGCCTTCTTCGCGGGCTGGGCGAAGGCGAATGATGAGGTCAACAGGATTGCGGCAACCATTGGAAGGCATATGCGGTTCATGGCGAACTCCGTGCGGTCTGCTCTGTCTAAAACCATTGCGTAGACGAGGTCACGCGATACTACAAACATCCTCACTTGGTAGAAAGAAGATGGTCATCCGAGAGGATGACAAGGCAGGTCTACAATGTCTTCACGTCGCGCTCAATGATCAGGATTTCTTCCTGCTGAAGCTCGCGCTTGAGCGTGACCTTCAAGTCAACGAGGAACTCCCGATCTATGGCCGTTCCACGACAAAGGACTCGATACACAACAATCCTGTCGCGGTAGGTGACTCCGCCTGCCCGCCAAGAGCCTTGATTGGGCTGCGGAAAGAACGTGACACCATTAAACTGATCGAGCGGGGCGCGATGAATAAATCGAAACACACGACGATCGATTCGCCGTCCGTCGTTATGAAAGAGCGGCACAAAGATGTCATATTCTTTCACCGGATGCCGCCCCTTGGATATCCGAAACAACGGACTCGCGGCTCAGGACTCGAAAATGAACTCCCGCGTCATGTAATTCACAAACAACGGCATCCTCCAACAGATACACATGCCCGGGCAGAATCATACCGGGGCTCCGCTGGAGGATGATATCCATCGCTTCGAGCTCTTCGTCAGGCGTGAATTGCACTGCGACCTTCATGCATGCTCTCCGTGTGTCTGCGAAAGATTGTAGCACGCTCGCTTCACGCGAACAGTGCCTTCACCGGCTCGCCGGGCTTGTCGACCAGGCGCATCGGGCGGCTCAGCGGGGTCATGACTTCCTTGGTGTAGTCGATGCCCAGGGCGTAGCAGATCGAAGCGTGCAGTTCGGGGACTTTCACCGGGTTGTCCTTGGGGCGGACGCCGTCGATGTCGGATGAGCCGTGGACGTAACCGCCCTTGAGGCCGCCGCCCGCCATGAAGCAGGAGAAGCAGGCGGCGTGGTGGTCGCGGCCGGCGGTGTTGTTGATGCGCGGGGTGCGGCCGAACTCACTCATGACGAGCACGAGTGTTCGCTTGAGCATGCCGTTGGAGTTCAGGTCGGCGATGAGGGAGGCGAGGGCCGGGTCCATCGTGTCGCCGTGGGCCTGCATGGCGGGGAAGTTGTTGCTGTGTGTGTCGAAGCCGCCGCGGTTGATCTGCACGAAGCGGACGCCCTTCTCGACAAGGCGACGCGCCAGCAGCGCGCCGCGGCCGAAGGCGTTCTCCCCGTAGCGGGCGATGGTCTCGGGCTTTTCGGTTTCAAGGTCGAACGCCGCCAGGGCCGGGCTGCGCATCAGGCGGACGGCATCATCGACCGCGGTCTGTGTGGCATCGAGACGCGGGTCTTTGTTGGCCTCGTTGAACTTCGTGTTCATCTTCTTGAGGATGTCCAGCCGCTTGTTGCCTCGGACCTGGTTGATGTTCTCGGGGAAGGCGAGGTACGGATCTTTCTCGCCAGGCAGGCCGACGTAATACGCTTCGCACTTCTGGCCGAGGTAGCCGGCGCGGGGGGCTTCGCCGCTGATGGAAATGTACGAAGGCAGATCGCCGATCGACTCGCGTTCATGGACGACCACGGAGCCGAGGCCCGGGTGGCGCAGGTTGGGACTCTCGTTGTAGCTGGTCTGAAGCTGGTAGGTGGCGCGGCCGTGATCGCCGTTGGCACCGGCGACGGAGCGGATGATCGTCGCGTGATGCATCTGCTTGGCGAGCAGCGGGAAGATCTCGCTGATCTGCACGCCGTCGGCGGAGGTCTTGATGGGATTGAACTCCCCCGCCGTGGGCCGACCCGGCTTGGGGTCCCAGGTGTCGATGTGGCTCATGCCGCCGCCGTTCCAGAAGAGGATGACGTGATCGGCCTTGGCGGCAGCCTGCGCGGCAGGGGCCGCGGCGAGACTGACGAGATTCTTCATGGATAGGCCGAGCATCGCGCCGCCGGTGGCGCCGAGCATGTTGCGACGGGTGAGGAAGTAGCCTTTGCAGCCGGGGGTTTTCATATCAAGACTCCGGGAAATAGTTCGGGGTTCGAAGCGCGGTTCGGAGGTCGAAGGTTGGCGTTGCTAAGCCGCAAGCGGCTGGGGGTCAGGGGATGTAACGAAACTCGTTGCTGTTGAGCAGGGCCCAGCGCAGGTCCGCCATGCCTTCGACGGGGCTTTCGGCGCCGGCGATGATTTCCTTGGCGAAGGCGATCTCGGCAGCGGAGGCCTCGCGGGTCATGATCTCGCGGTAGGCGAGGCGGACGGCGGCAGTGACGTCGGGCTTGGGGCCGGTGAGGAGCTTGTGCATCGGTTCGAGCGTGCCGACGCGGGCGGCTTCGTTGGTCAGGCTGCCGTTGAGGAGCATGAGCGCCTGGCGCATCGAGGGCAGTTCTTCGCGTTCTTCGCCGAGGGCTTCACGGGCGGGCTGACCAAAGACGCGGAGGAAGTGCGGGCGCGGGGCCGGCGATTCCATGCGCATCGAACTGGTGAACTTGGGGTTGTAACCTATCTCGACTTCGACGTACCGCGTGATGAAGCGGGCCCGCGGGGCGTTCTGCCGTTCCATCAGCATGTTGCGGGCTTCCAGGTCTTCCGGTGAGATCGCTTCCATCATTTCGATCTTCGGTTCGTCATCCTTCATCGCGGCGGCGAGTACCTTCGAGAAATCGACTTCGATCGCCTGTTCCAGGTTGTAGCCGCTCATGGGTGCCTTTTCGACCATCATGCGCGGCTGCATCGCCATCTTTTCATCGCCTGCCCCGGACGCGGCGACTGAAGTTGCCTTCGCCGGCTTGCCCTCCTCGTCGATGCGAATACGTACCGCCTGGCGGATCGTGCGCTTGTTGGCGCCTTCGGGCCATTTCACATCCCACAGGTGCCCCGCTTCGACCACGGAATCAAACAGCGCCTCGGCCAGCATGCGCCGCATCGGGGCGGCGACAAAGGCCTCTTCCGCCGCGGTGCGAGCCTCTTCACTCACGTTCGTCAGGTGCCCGCGGCTGTAGGTCTCGCTCAACACGATCATGCGAACGAGTGAACGGAAGTTGAAGCCGCTGGCGACGAATTCATCGGAGAGATAATCGAATGCCTTGGGATGGCTTGCCTTGTTGGTGCTCTTGAAGTCATCCACCGGCTCGACGAACGCTCGGCCGACGAGTTCCTTCCACACGCGATTGGTGATCGCCCAGGAGAAGTTGCGGTTATTCGGATCGGTGATGAGCTGGCCCAGGTTATGCCGCCACTCGCTCTTGCGGTAGAGGTCGGCTTCGACATCGATCTTCTTGATCTCCTGCTTCGCGTTGCCCGCCACGTCAAACGTCGGAGCCTTCTTCGTGGCCTTGTCGGTATCGACACCCGCGAGAATGTCATCAATGCTCGCGGTCTTGCTGGCTGCGCCCCTGGCCTTCTCGGCTTCGGCGGCGCGGAGCTTTTCGAGGCGGGCGACGGCCGGCGTCAGCGTGCCGTGGTTGACCTGATAAAGGAACGCGGGCGGCACCGGCTTGCGATTGGTCACGCCCGGCTCCGCAGGCGGCCACATGACTCTGTTCTGGTTGCCTTCCGTCGTGTAGATCGAGCGGTTGAACCGGCTCTCGACGCGCTGGGTCTTTCCGAAGAACGCGGCGAAGCTGTAGAACTCTTCCTGAGACCATTTGTCGAACGGGTGATCGTGACACTGGGCACAGGCGATGCGGATGCCAAGGAATGTCTGAGCCGTCGCACCAGCCAGGGCCATCGGGTCCGCATCATCGCCCAGGATGAAGCCGACTTCCGGCGTCTTGCCGGCCTTGCCGTTGGCGCTGATCATGCGACGCACCATCTCGTCGTAAGGCATGCCATCCTTCACCGCCTGATGAACGAAAGCGAGGAGGGCTGTGCCTCCGGTCTGCCCGGAACGGATGCGAAGCATGTCGGCAAAGAAGACCGCCCAGCGATCGGTGAAGCGTTCATCCGCGATGAGTCGATCGACCAGCTTTGCGCGGCGATCGCCGGCGGGCATGGCCATGTACTCGCGGATCTCTTTTTCGTTGGGGATGCGGCCGATGAGATCGAGCGACACGCGGCGAAGGTACGTCAGATCATCAATGGCCGGCGCACCGGCGACGCTCTTGCCCGCGTTCTCGGCGGTGATGAACTGGTCGACCTGCGTAGGGGCAGGTGGAGCCGCGTGAGCGGACAGGCTGGCAAACAAAAGAAAGGCGGAAGCGGCAAAGCCGGTAACGAAGGTCCTCACGAGCAAGACTCCTTTCGGAGGGCACCCCTGCTCCCGTTCCGGTGACGCGCGCCAACCAGATGTGGACGGAAACAAGGACGAACCTGTCGGGGATCGTCTGATGTCTATTGAATGATCGTACCCTTAAGGTAACGGTCAGGCCAGACATAATTCTCATCGGCTAGTTGCCAGAGCAGGGCCTGCCCTTCGGTGCGGGTACAAGTTACCGTTCACGTGCCAATTCGCCAATTCTCAGGTTCACGCGGGTCTTGCTATTCTTTTTAGAGTCGGGTATAATGTCATCTACGCCAGGTTATCATACCTTTCTAACCAGATGGAGTAGGAATCATGAAGTCTTTCACTTTCGTCATGGCCGTTGTTGTGGCAAGCCTTATCGCCAAACAGAATTCGGCGCAGGCTGCCCTGATCGGTGCAACTAGAATTCGCATCACGCAAAACTCGAACGAATTCTTGAGTATTGCAGAATTGCTCGCACTCAACGGCGGCCTACTGAACTCGGCCGCATCGAGCAACGGTGGCGTCGCCTCTCAGTCCAGCACTGGGTTCGGCGGGGTGGCAAGTCGAGCCAACGATGGCAACACGAACGGTGTCTTCGGTGGTAATTCGGTTTCCCACACCAATGTCGCCGCTGCTGGCCAGTTCTGGGAAGTGGTCCTAGGTTCTGCGTCCGATCTCGAGAGTGTTTTCGTTTTCGGGCGAAGCGACTGCTGTCAGAATCGCGACAACAACCTGACTCTCCAAATCTTCAACGCCAGCAACGCCGTGATTTTTCAGCAGAACTTCGGCCTTTCGCCCGACTCGGGTCAAGGCACCTTCAACGTGAGCTTTATCCCCGAGCCTGCCACCTTATCAATGCTCGCGCTGGCAGGACTTGGCATTTTGGGTGGCCGACGAGGCCGCGCCGCCTGAACAAGGGCAACCTACCCCGCGTGGATTACCACAGGCCGCGGACTTGAGCCGCGGCCTGTTACATTGGATTGGAAGGTCCACTCGCATACTTGTGGTAAAGTGTCTCACCGCAAGCGATAATCAATGGGCACCTTCTTTTGAGGAGCCCGGCCATGCAGAACCAACATGGACACTTCACTTGCGTCCTTACCCTGATTCTCAGTATGCCACTTGCCGCCCTCGCCGAGGTCCCTGACCCCAGCGCCGCCGCCAAGCTCCTGCCCAACGCGGAAAAGGTCGGCCCCCCGCCTGTCGCCAAGCCTGGCACCCGCCTCGTCTACTTCGGCGGCTCGGCCACCATCCCCGGCGTGCGCGCCAAGCTCGTCCCCGATGAGAACGGCAACTGGGTCAACAAAACCACCGGGCAGAAATACGCTGAGAGCGATGTCCGCGGCTCCGGCGGCGTCGGTTACTCCGTCGTCCGCATCGGGCACATCGATAAGGAAGTCGCCCAACTCACCAGCTCCTCCTACCTGCTCAATCCGCTGGACAACACCGTCTCGGCGACCGGCACTGTCGGCCTCGTGTCCAACGCCGGTGCCGCGGGTGACTATTGGATTCACCCCGACCTGCTCAAGGAGGTGAAAGACCTGAGACAGAACGGCATCTTCGTCGGCCGCATGCCTTACGTCGTCATGAATCGCAAGTACAACGCCATCCGCTTCCAGACCGATACCGAGTCAGGACACACCACCTACGTGTTCGATCTGGACAGCGGCCTGATGATCTTCCACGGCTCGTCCGTCATCGGCGGCGGCGTGGTGACGCCCGGCGTCAACGGACAGGCCGGCGCCGGCGCGGGCAACACCTACCTGACGCACGGCTTCCTCGTCGAAGTGAAACAGATCGATGTGCCCTGGCAGGGCAAACCCGTGCCCGAGTGGGCGGCGAAGTTCAATCAACTACAGTACAACGGCGGCACGACCACGACCATCCAGAACGCGGGGCAGTTCACCAACGGTTTTGGCGTAACCCTCAGTGTGAAGGCCCGCGGCGACGGCTGAGTCCGCTACGTGAATGACAATGTCACCACCTTTCCCAACACGCAGCCCCAGCGCGGGCAGCTTGACGGCTCCAACGGTCAGGCGACCGTGCTGGGGCTGTGGATTCCGCCGCAGGCCATGGCGGAATTGAAGGCGGAGCAGGTCATCGATTCGGTCGATGCGATCAAGTCGAAGACAGTGGTCAGCGAAGTCGGCCGCGGCTACGTCGTCATCAGCGAGATCGGTCAACTCCATCGCACCGACTGCACTTACGACGCCACGTCGGGTATTCTCACCACGATCGTCTTCACGAAGCGCGATCAGCTCAGCACCGCGACCACGCAGTTGAAGCTGGTCGGGCAGCGATGATCGCACCTCCGACTTTTAACCTCTGACTGCCTCTATCGGGAGCCTCGCATGACAACAGGGAATCGCTGGTGCGTTGCCGTTTCAATCGCAGCACTGCTCGCCCTTTCCGCAGGCTGCGGCTCGACGCACTCCGTCGATGTCCGATCGCGCGACTTCACACCGCCCGGCGGATTCACGCCCGAAGTCGAAGGCCCCGCGGTCGATGCCGACGGCAATCTTTATGCCGTGAGCTTCGCCCGCAAGCCCACGCTCGGCATCGTCACGCCTGACGGCAAGGCGTCACTCTTCATCGACATGCCGCAAGGCTCCACCGCCAACGGCATCCGCTTCGACCGCGCGGGCACCATGTACATGGCGGACTACACAGGGCACAACGTGCTCCGCGTGGACATGAAGACCAAGGCCGTCACCGTCTTCGCTCACAACGACAAAATGAATCAGCCCAACGATCTGGCGATCATGGACAACGACATCCTGCTGGCCAGCGATCCGAACTGGAAGGAATCCACCGGCCAGCTCTGGCGCATCGACCGCGACGGCTCCACGCACCTGCTCGAAGCGAACATGGGAACAACCAACGGCATCGAGGTCAGCCCCGACAACAAGACGCTCTACGTCAGCGAATCGATCCAGCGCAACGTCTGGGCGTACGACCTGTCGCCGCAGGGAAATATCAGCAACAAGCGGCTGCTCCTGAAGCTGCCTGACTTCGGCTCCGATGGCATGCGCTGCGACGCGGCAGGGAATCTCTATCTCACGCGCTACGACAAAGGCACGGTGGCGATCATTTCGCCGAAAGGCGCGATCCTCCGCGAGGTGCAACTCACCGGCAAGAAGCCGAGCAACATCGCCTTCGGCGGGCCCGATGGCAGGACGTGTTACGTCACCATGGCCGATCGGGGGAACATCGAAACCTTCCGCACCGACACGCCGGGGAGAAGCCATGCGATGCGAAAGGCAAACGCTCCCGCGCCCGGCGGGAAGTAAACGCCTCGCCGCGACTGCTTTTGACCGAGAGATGCGTTCAAGAACCCGCGCAGGTCTGTTTCACGCGCGGATGCTGTCGATCGCTTTCGCATCACGGCGTTTGGGCCCGAGGCGATCGCCGACGGACATGCCGTCGAGCATGGTGTTGTAGACGTCGATGCCTTCCGCGTTGACATCCATGATCCGGCCGGCCTTGAATCGGCCGCCCGCGCTGGTGATGGCGTGGAACACGCCCGAGAGCTCGCGCTTCACATCGTTGTGCCTGCCGTCGCCTGACTCGGTGGAGATCGTGATCAGCGCGTTGTCGAGGATGGTCCGGCCGTTGGCTTCGCGCGAATCCTTATCTTCAAGCCGGCTGAGGAAGTAGGCCACTTCGCGCATCTTCATGTGGGCATGTGCCCTTAGCTCCTCGTTCTTCTTCTTCTCGTTGAACTTGTGCCACCACTCGTGGCTGCACCCTTTGTCGCCGGTGGCGTTGTGATGCTTCGCGTCGTCAAACTCCCAGACGGTGCGGCCTGCATACTCGTACTTGCCCTTCAAGCGGATGCGTTCGCCCGCCGCGAGGAAGGTGAGCGAGCCGAAACGGGCGCGGTCACACTGAATCGCCAGGGCGTAGAGGTCCGCCATGAGCCGCCACTCGGTCGTGAGCTCTTCAAGCGTGATGTCGATGCCCTGCCCGCCCGGGTCCGCTTCGCCTTCGTGCGGGAGCTTCGAAGGCGGCGGCTCGTTGGGCGCTTTGGTGTGTCGCAAGGAGAACGCCCGCTTCTCGTATTCACGAATACGATCCAGGTGATCGGCGATGCGGGCCTTCGATGCCGCGCCCAGCGGCGAGTTGCTGCCGGTGTAGTAGCGGTATTGATCGACGGTCGAGTCCAGCACGCTGCGCCTGATGCGCTGCCGGCGCGCTTCCTCGGGGCTCAGGTCCGCCGCCTCGACGGGCACGGAGCCGAACACGCGCTCGAAGAGATCGCGAGGCTTCTCCTGCATCGCGGCGGCGACGGTGCCGTCGGCGTTGTAACTGTGGACGTAACGACTGATGCGGCTGCGGCGGAAGAACGTGCCGGCCACCATCGTCGGCACCATGCCTTCGGGCAGGCCCTTGGCGTAGTGCGACTTGCGGATCACCTGATCGATCGAAGGTCCGCCGGACTTCGCTTCGCCGTCGGGCGGCTCGGCGGTGAAGGCACCGGATGCGCCGTCGAAGTGAGCGTTGATTCCGTTCTCATCGCAGCGCACCTGATCGACGTTGCGCATGATGAGCAGCTTGCTGCTCAGCGGCTTGAGCGGTTCGAGGACGCCGTCGAACCCTTCGTTCTGTAGCGGCGCGGGAATGCCCAGGCCGAAGAAGACGTTGAACGCCCGCACCGGCACCACCGCCTGCGCCGCCGCGGCTGAGGCTCGCGAAACGAGCATCTCCTCCAGCAACGGCAGGCCGATCGTGATCGAGCCCAGACCCTTGAGCAGCGTGCGGCGACTGATGGTTCGGTTCGACGGCTTGGGCATGTTGGTCATGTGGGTCATGGGTTGGTTTCCGTGGTCGTCATCTGTACCAGATCGCTCATGACAATCGCGGTGATCAGACTCGCGTAGGTCCCGCCGCCCGCCTGTGACGCCTTATGAATCATTGTCATATGCGGCTTGTCCGTTTCAGTCAGCGGCCGACCCAGGGCCCACTGCGTGACCTTCCACGTGATCGTTTCGCGAACGCGGTCGCTGCCGGCCAGCAGGTCCATCAACTGCCGTGATGACTGAAATCGAATCGGCTTGTCGTCGCCGGGGAAGTGAATCTCCCCGTCTTCGCGCAGCTTGTTGCCGTGTTCATCGATCTCGCGATAGGCTCCTACGCCGTCGAACCTTTCAAGGCCGAAGGCAAGTGGTTCGAACTTGCTGTGACAGCCGCCGCATGAAGCATTGGCGACGCGTCCTTCGGCGATCTTGCGCTGCGACAGCCCGGGCTTGCTGGGAACAGGCGTGGTGTCGAGTCCGGGCGGCGGATCATTGACGTGGCCGCGAAGGAGATCGTGAAGCACGAACAAGCCGCGCGTGACCATCGAGGCATCATCGCCGCCGATGGTGAGCACGCTGCCCTGCGTGAGCAGGCCGCCACGGCCTGGCACTGCGGAAAGGTCGTATCGCGAAGCCCCGTTGGAGCCGCCAGGCTTCAGGCCGTAATGCTCGGCGAGGGCAGGCGTGGCGATGGTGAGCTGTGCGTTGAACAGGTCCGCCATCGCCCGCTTCTGCGTCCAGACGATTTCCTTGAAATACGCCAGCGTCTCTTCGCGCATGTCCGCAGCGAGTTGATCCTTCCACTTCGCGAAACGCTCCTTGCCGGGCCTGAGGTTGTCGAGCCGACCGAGGTTCAGCCATTCAGAGGCGAACTGAAGGGATCGTTCGATTGCGCGATCATCGCCCAGCATTCGCCGCACCTGCTGCTCGATGCGAACGCGGTCTGCCAGCTCACCCGTATCAGCAGCGTGCATCAGTTCCCGGTCCGGTGGACTGCCCCAGATGGTGTAACTCAATCGCGAGGCCAGTTCGTAGGCATCCACCCGGCGCGACTTCCCATCGCCCCGCTGTTTCTCCATGCGATAAATGAAGCGCGGTGACTGGAGCATCGACTCGATGAGATAACGGGCCGCCTCGTTGAAATCGCCGCCTTCCTTTTCGACGGCACTGGACACGCGCAGGAATCCATCGACTTCATTCTTATCCAGCGGCCCGCGCAGAAGCCACTTGCCCATGCCGGCGATGAGCTCGCGCATGTTCGTGTCGTTGAGTTCCTTACTTCTCGTGAACCCGGCAGCGAACGCGGGCACATCCATGCGCTTCACGATCACTTCGGCAAGCCTGGCGTAAGCTTCGACGTGACCCAGGTCGACGTTCAGGTTGTAGGCCGTGTTGCTGAAGCCGTCGGCACGAAGGTCACGCGGCAGAATCTTCCGCGCATCGGCTTCAACATCAACACCCACCGCCTCGCGCACGGTACGGATGTACTCCCACACTGTCAGCCTGCGGACCCAGTTGGCATTCGCATCACGCGCAGGCTGATAGGCGTTTCGATCGATCGAGGCTGAGGACCAGGCCGCGCCGCCTTCGATCCACTGCCGGAGAAGTTCCTTTTCGTGCTTCGCCAGAGGTGATCGACCGTCGGGCATCTCATCGGACGCGACTGCTTTCCAGAGCAGGCTGTCCGCGGATTTGCCGGGGACGATGGCCTTTCCGGTCTTGCCTCCCGCCAGTGCCTTGTCGCGATGCGAAAGGTCGAGTTGGCCTTTCGTGGATTTCCAACCGTGACATTCCAGACAATGCCGCGCCAGCAGCGGCGCGATGTGTTCATCGAAATGTTTCGCTTCCGCTGTCGTCGCTTGGGAAGGCTCGCGCTTCGCAACGCCAACCGCTGATGCGCCTTCACCCGCACCTATCTTGAAGTGGCGCTCCACATCCTTCGCCGACAAGGCTCGATCGAAGATCGCCACGCGGAAGTAAGTGCCCAGCCAGGGACGATCATCCGACAGTTCGTTGCCGAGGGCCAGTCGATAGGACTTGTCCCAGTTGGAAGGATCGCCCGCGACGGTCGCTGCCGCCCGCTGCTGACCGTTGATATATAGATAAGCCTTGCCCGCGCGATCACGGGTGTAGATCACGTGTGTCAGGCCGGCGGTCAGACTCTTCGATGGAGAAACGAGCGCTGGCATGCCGTTGGTGGTGGTCTTGCTCGTTCGCAGGCGAGCTTCGAAATGATCGCCATCCTGTCCCAGTGTGAAGTTGCGTTCGTTGGAGTTTGCAGAAAGCGTCACCATCCGCGCGGGCCCGGTCTGCTTGATTCCCGATGTCTGAATCCACGCCTCGACGGAAACCTCGCCGGTCTTGCGAACCGCATCGATGACCTTCGTCGCCGCCTTATCCGACTTGATCACCGTCGCACCGGTGACTCGGATGAATCCCTTCCCGACTTGTACGCTCGCAGCCTTGACGATGCGCAGGTCAAGCGGATCGCCCACACCGGAACGGTCCTTGATCATGTCGCCGCTGTCGTCGGTGAAATCGTAAAGGACAATCAGACCTTCGCGCGTCACGGCTGAATCTTCCGCCGCTCCCCGGGCCACGGCGATTAACAGACTGACAGCGATCACCAACCCTGCAACGCTCGCGATCAACCGGTGATTCGATCTCATAAGAGTTCCGATCAGCAACGGGCATTCAGTCTATAGGATGAGCGGTCCATTCAGAAACATGCGGACAGGTCGGTTGCAAGACAAAGTCCCTCCTGGCGTTTAGAATCGGTAGCAGCATCATCACAAGGAGCTACTATCACAAGGAGCTACTCTTGAGCAGCCAGTCCCCTCTTCGTTCCCGTCGCCTGTTCCTCGGCGGCGTCGCGTTCACCTCCGCCTGCTTCCTGACCCGCGGCGTCTTCGCTGAGGAACTGACACAGACGCCGGCGCAGACCGAAGGGCCATTCTACCCCGACAAGCTGCCCCTGGATACGGACAATGATCTGATCGTGGTGAACGACGGTGTCACGCCCGCGGTCGGCGACATCACACACCTGACCGGCCGGGTGCTCGACGCCAAGGGCCAGCCGATCAAGAACGCGCTGGTCGAAATCTGGCAGTGCGACGCCAAGGGCGTGTACATGCACAGTCGCGGCGGCAAACGGGAGGACATGGACACGAACTTCCAGGGCTTCGGCCGGTTCCTGACCGACTCGAAAGGGCAGTATTACTTCCGCACCATCAAGCCCGTGCCCTATCCCGGTCGCACGCCGCACATTCACGTGAAGGTGAAGAAAGGCCGCAAGGATCTACTGACGACGCAGTGCTACATCAAAGGCGAACCGCTGAACGAGCGCGACGGCGTGCTGCGCGGCCTGCGCGACGGCAAGGCCAAGACGTCCTTGATCATTCCTTTCGAACCGATCAAGGAATCGAAGATCGGCGAACTCGCGGCGAACTTCGACCTGGTGCTGGGCTTCACGCCGGAAGGTTGATCCGGGTGTTCGTTACTCGCCCATCCACTTGAGCTCCCGCGTGAGCACCTCGGCCAGGTTCATCGCCTGCACCATGCGTTCGGGCACGGCTGTCACCCGCACCTGCGCGAGCATGCCCTTCTTGACCGGGCAGGGTTTGAACATGAACGCCTGATCGACCGCCGCGCCGTTGGGAGCCTTCACGCCGCGGAAGCCGATCGTCGGCATGCCCGCCAGTTCGAGCAGGATGTGCTGCACGCCAGGCACCTGTGCCTGCATCTGCGTGAGGACCGATTGCAGAATCTCCTCCGGCGTCAGCTCGCCCGCATCAGCCAGTGACATCTCCACCTGCACCGCGCTCACCTCGTCGAAGACAAGAACGCGTTTGCCGTCATCGATGATGTGCCAGCCCAGCGGGATGGCGGTGATCGCCATGATCGCGCCGAGTCCGACGATGGCGTACTTCTTCGCTTCGTCGGTCTTCATCACGTTGGGCACCAATCCCAGCCCGTTGTCGCGAGCCCAGACGTTGATCTCGTGCTCGGGGTCGAGCGAGTCAGCGTTGTCCGCGAGGGCGACGTCGGAGGCGTAAGTGGGCCGCTCGCCTTCGGTGTTGCCTGTGCCCGGCTCATCGTTCGTGGATGACATGCGATTGCCCTGTGCAGTGAAAACTCGCCAGCGCCGGCCGACACACATCGGCAGCCGCCGCTACGATTAATCGCGAAACTATAACACCGGCGTCGCTTGTGCGCACCGTTCCTTCTTCGATGGATTCATCATGCCCTGGCTTTATCTCACCTTCGCGGGACTGCTCGAAATCGTCTGGGCGATCGGCATCAAGAAAACCGAAGGCTGGACAAAACTCTGGCCCAGCGTGTGGACCCTGGCCGCGATGATCGCCAGTTTCTGGCTGCTGTCCAGTGCGATCCGGTCGCTGCCCGTCGGTACCGCGTATGCCGTGTGGACCGGCATCGGCGCGGCAGGCACGGCGATCGCCGGCATGATCATCTTCGGCGAATCGCGCGAGCCGGCGCGGTGGGTCTGCATCGGCCTCATCGTCGCGGGGATTGTGGGCCTGAAGGTGTTGCACAGGGAGGAGCCGGGTGGGCCTCGCGGACACCGGGGGATCGGCCCGACCGCTAACCAGGAGCAGTGAATCCATCATCGCTTCACGCCGCGGTAGATCACGGCGATGCCGAACGTCAGCGTCTTGTGCATTACCTCACCGAAGCCCGCGTCGTTCATCATGGTGATCATCGTCTCGCGGTTGATGAACGTGTTCACGCTGCGCGGCAGATACTTGTACGCCCCGCTCTTGTCGCGCGAAATCCACGTCGCCGTGCGCGGCATGATGTGCTTGAAGTAAAAGTTGTACATCCCGCGCAGGAGAAAATTCCGCGGCAGACTGAACTCCAGAATGATCAGCCTGCCGCCAGGCCGCAAGACGCGAAGGAATTCACCGACGGCCTTGGCGGGATCAGTCACATTGCGGATGCCGAAGGCGATGCTGACGATGTCCACGCAAGCATCGGGCAGCGGCAGGCGCATGGCGTCGCCGGTCGCGTAGGTCGGTCCTGTGTCCTGTGTCCTGTGTCCTGTGTCCTGCGTCTCCGATTCCCCTGGCCCCTGGCCCTTGGCCCTTGGCCCTTTCGTCTCCGCCACCACCAGCATTTCATGCGTGAAATCCACGCCGATCACGCGGGCCGCGCCGGCCTTCGTGAACGCGAGCGAGAGATCACCCGTGCCGCAGGCGACGTCGAGCACCACGTCGCTGTCTTTCACCTCCGCGAGCTTCACTGCTTTGCGTCGCCACGACTGATCCCTGCCCAGGGAATGCACGCGATTGTTCAGGTCGTAACTCGGCGCGATGGAAGCGAACATCTCGCGCACCCGCCGCGCCTTGTCAGCCGCGGCATGCGGGTTCTTGGTGAGGTCTTCGTCAGTCCAGGCGGGAGTGGAAGGCACGGGAGGCGGGGAAAGGGGACAGGGGACAGGGGTCAGGGGTCAGCAGACAACAGATAGCAGTCAGCGAGGATCACTCGCCTGCGGCAGGAGAGGTTGATGTCCGCCGCCGGGGTGGCAGTTGCACTTGGCCAGCAGCATCGCTCTTTCCAGAGGCGTCAGCGGCCGCGCTTGCGTCTTCGCGCTCGCGCCCTTCTCGCCGCTGGCGCTGGCAGCCCCCGTTCCCGAGGAACCCTCCAAGGCATCATTCATCGCCGACTTCAGAGGTATCTCCATCCCCATCGCCCGCGCCGGCGGCAACTTCTTCAAGCCCGCGATCACCACCTGCTGGAACTGCGCTTCGTTGTACTTGAAGGCAGCCGGATCCTTCGCGGTGGGATGATTCTGCATGATGATTCTGGCCGCGTCGTTGTATCGCAGTTCCGGATCAGGATGCGTCGCAAGAATCTGCCACTGCGATCCGCCGCCACTGGCACCTTTGAGAATATCCATGAGCTGCATCATGCCGATGGGGTTGTAACCCAGGCGCGTCATGTAGCGGATGCCGAGCATGTCTGCCTCCGACTCCTGATCCCGGCCGAATTTCAGAAGATAAAGTCCGCCGCCGACCTGCCCGCCCGCGCCGAGCACGCGCAGCGCGTCGCTATCGGTCGCTTCGCCTGCTGTGCCGAGCAAGCCTGCAATGATCTGCACGCCCATCGCCTGCGCCATCTGCTGGCCGATGTGCAGCGCCGTGACGTGGCCGACTTCGTGCCCCAGCACCGCCGCGAGCTGAGCTTCGTTGCCCATCCGCTCCAGCAGGCCGCGGGAGATGAACACTTTGCCGCCCGGCAGCGCGAAGGCGTTGATCACCTTCGAGTCGAGCACGTGAAACTCCCAGGGCAGATCCTTCCGCTCGGAAACCTGCGCAAGCTGCATGCCCAGCCCGCGCACGTAGTTGACGATCGTCGGTGACGGCAGTTCGCCGCCGCCTTCACTCAGGAACTGCGGCGCAGCCTCGTTGCCAAGGCTGATCTCTTTTTCTTCGCTCAACGCGTTAACCTGCGACTTGCCCGTGGCGGGGTTGGTGGTGCAACTGTTCAGCCCGACCGTAAGCCCGACTGCGATCAAAAGTGTGGCGAGAAACTTCATGGGGAACTCCTGCGGTGTTATGTAGATCATAGTAGCGTAACGGGCGAAGTGGAACCCACGCACGGGAGTGCGTGGGCTTTGCACATTTCTTTCGCTGTTCTTCCGCGTCCGGTCATTCCGTTGTATCCTGTTGACTCAAACTCCCATGCTCCTTAGCGTTATCCCAACGTCGGAGAGTCACTTTTCAACCACAGGGGAATTCACATGCCAGGATGGGCCATCATTCTTATCGCAGTCGGCGTCCCGCTCCTGATCATCATGATCATCGCGGGCATCTACAACAAACTGGTCGCCCTGCGCAACCGGTTTAAGAACCAGTTCTCGCAGATCGATGTGCAGCTCAAACGCCGCTACGACCTGATTCCCAATCTGGTCGAGACCGCCAAGGGTTACATGGCCCACGAGCGCGGCACGCTCGAAGCCGTCATCGCCGCCCGCAACGGCGCGATGAATGCGAACAAGGCCGCCGCCGCCAACCCGGCTGACCCCAGCGCGATGCAGGGCCTGATGGGCGCTGAAGCCGCGCTGGGCGGCGCGCTGACCAAATTCATGGCGCTAGCCGAGGCGTACCCCGACCTCAAGGCCAACCAGAACATGATGCAGCTCACCGAAGAGCTCACCACAACGGAGAACAAGATCGCCTTCGCCCGCCAGGCCTACAACGACTCGGCCACGGTGTATAACACCTACCGCGAAAGCTTCCCGCAGACGATCTTCGCCGGCATGTTCAACTTCCAGAGCGCGCCCCTGTGGGAGATCACCGATTCGAAGGAACGCGACGCGGTGAAAGTAGCGTTCTAGAGGAGCCACTAGCCGATAGCCGCTGGCCGCCAGCTTTCGGCTGGTGGCTGATGGCGAAATCCGGTGCCGTGGCTTTTCTTTCATCGAACGACTTCATCCTTTCCGCTTTGCATCCAAGCTAGCGGCTAGTGGCTAGCGGCTAGCGGCTTCCCAGGCTTCCCCATGCCGATGAACTTCTTCGAACATCAGGATGTGGCCCGCAAGAAGACCGGAAGGCTGGTCCTTTTCTTCGCCTTGGCCGTCATCATCACCATCGCGCTGATCTACTTGGTCATCGCCGGCGCGATCGCCGCGGGTGACGGTGGCAGCGACCTGTGGGACTGGCGCATCTTGCTGATCGTCAGCGCGGGCGTGCTGGCCGTGGTCGGTCTCGGCTCGTGGTACAAAATCTCCCAGCTCGGCGCGGGCGGGCAGGTCGTCGCCGAGATGCTCGGCGGCAGACTGCTCAACCACGACACCCAGGACCTGCACGAACGGAAAATCCTCAACGTCGTCGAAGAGATGGCCATCGCCTCCGGCACCCCCGTGCCGCCGGTCTACCTTCTCGATGAGCCGGGCATCAACGCCTTCGCCGCCGGCTACTCCACCGGCGACGCGGTCATCGGCGTCACCCGAGGCTGCATTGAACTGCTCTCCCGCGATGAGCTCCAGGGCGTCATCGCTCACGAATTCAGCCACGTCCTCAACGGCGACATGAAGCTCAACATCCGCCTCATGGGCATCATCAACGGCATCCTCGTCGTCGGACTCATCGGCTACTACACCATGCGAGCCGGCATGGCGACGTCGCGCGGTCGAAGCAGCAGCAACAAGAAAGGCGGCGATCCCGGCCTTGCCCTGGCCGCCATCGGCGTCGCGGTCATGGTCATCGGTTTCATCGGCACGTTCTTCGGCAACATCATCCGCGCCGCCGTGAGCAGGCAGCGCGAGTATCTTGCCGACGCCTCGGCCGTGCAGTTCACCCGCAACCCCGAAGGCATCGCCGGGGCCCTGAAAAAGATCGGCGGCCACTCGCATGGCTCGCGCCTCCAGCACAGCCACGCCAAGGAAATCGCCCACATGACCTTCGCAATGGGCATCAGCGGCCTGTTCGCCACGCACCCGCCCCTGCCCGATCGCATCGCACGCGTCGATCCGCAATGGGACGGCAGCTTTGTCGCCGCTGAACAACCAGTGGATGATGCCAACGAAGCGGAGGAGCGCCGCGCCGCCGCCGTTGCCGCACGCGAAGCGCAAGGCCGCGAAAGGATTGAAGGCTTCGCCAAGGCCGCGATGGCGATGTCCGTGATGCAGATGATCGGCCAGCCCACGCCGGCCCACGTCAGCTACGCACAACAATTGATCGCTTCGATTCCGCAGGCGATCCGCGAGGCCGCTCACGAAGTCTACGGTGCTCGCGCCCTCATCTACGCGATGCTATTCAACACCGAAGAACCCGCCCGCGGCAAGCAGGAGCAGTGCCTCGCCCAGCGCGAGGAGCCCGAAGTCGCCAGGCTCGCGGGCAAGCTGGAGGCGGAGGTGCGTTCGCTCGATCCGAAACTCCGCCTGCCGGTGATCGACATGGCGACCGGCTCGCTCACCCGCCTGAGCCCGCCGCAATACGACCGCTTCCGCGAGAACGTGATCGCCTTCATCTTCGCTGATGATCAGGTCGAGACGTTCGAGTGGGTCTTGTCTCACGTGCTGCTTCATCATCTGGATCAGCATTTCAAGAAGGTGAAACGGCCGACCGTGCAGTACTACTCACTCGCTTCGCTCACGCAGCAACTGTCGGTGCTCCTGAGCACGCTCGCCTACGTCGGTCAGGACGAGCGGAAGGAAATCGAAGCGGCGTTCAACGCAGGCGCGGCCCAGCTTGATGTGAAAGTCTCGCTGCTGCCCAAGGAGCAGAGCGGGCTGGGGCCGGTGGATGATGCGATCGAAGTGCTCAACACGGTCGCGCCTCCTTTGAAGCAGAAGATTCTCGCGGCCTGCGCCGCTTGCATCGCCGCGGACAAGCAGATCACCATCGACGAAGCGGAACTCTTCCGCGCGATCGCGTCGAGTCTGGACTGCCCGACCCCGCCGATCCTGCCGGGGCAACCGCTGGTGTAAGGCACCATTCGGAGAGCACCATCCCGACAGGGTGGCGCTATTACCGCACAGCGTTCCGTTGCGAACGATGCCGCAGTAATCCGCACGCCAACAGCACCACCCTTTCGGGATGGTGCTCCAGTCGCGGTTAACGGCTTCGGTTTCATCTCATCCACCTTCACCTCCCCACGAATCATCTTCGCCGCCTCCCCCGTCAGCTTCAGATAATAATCCGAAGGCAGCCCTTCATACGTCAGGAACTTCACACCATCACTCACCGGCACCTCGTTCGTACACTTGAAGATCGCCGTCGCTTCGTCCACCTCATCGAACATCGCCACGTACCCCATCGTGGCCCCGGCCTTCGTCGCCTCGCGGAACTGCGACCAGAGAAACTCACCCTTGAGCCGCGGAATTTCGTCGAGCTGCTTGCCGTACATGTTGTGCCAGGAGAAGCCGGGGTACAGGACGGGCAGCAGGTCGATCTTGCGTTCGCTCAGCCAGGCGAGATCAGCCTTGAAGGTGCTTTCGTAATAGTTCGTCACGTCGCGCACGTTCCGCAGCCTTCCCACCATCCACGGGCTGACCACGTCCGCCAGAGCAATGATTTCGTGCAGCGTTTTATCATTCACCGCGTCGTTCTTCAGCTCGCGCCAGTACGTCGGCACGCCGATCATCACGCTGCATCCCCCGGCTCCGCCCGCGTCCTTATCGTTCTTTATGAACTCAATCAGCTTCCGGCACTCGGCGAGCGTGTAGCTTCGACCATCACTGAACCCGATGCCCCAGACCGCCACCAGCGGCTTACCGCGATGCTTCAGGTAGGCCTTGTCAGTCTGCGCATCGCCGAGCTTCATGCGCGTGCGCAGCAGGCGGAAGTCTTCGATCACATCATCCATCTGCCCTTCGCGCAGGCCGGTGAGGTCGTACATGAGGGCGTAGGCTCTGCCGTTCACATGCGCCCCTTCGCGGCAGTTCAGGAGCACGGTGTTGTTGTGTTGCAGGCCGTGCGGCGAACGCACGCTCACCGCAAACCGCTGCACGAAGACACCGTCGAGGCCATAGGTTTTCATCCACTCGAAATGTTTGAGCACCGTCGCCCTGCGATAGGAGCTGAACACCTGCGCGGGCGAACCATCGGCCAGGCGAAGGGCTGTGTCGAAACGATCCTCCTTGGCCAGCTCGCTGACATCGGGCCAGAGATCGACTTTCACATTCCCCGCCCCCGGAGCGCCCCGCCCTTTCGTCCAGTGAACCCAACCCTGCTCGGCCCCATCGCCCTCGCAGTTGAACCACCCCTGGTAGCCGGCCATCACCTTGCCGGCGAGCGTGGAGGTATCGACCCCGCGCCACGTCGGGCCTCGGTAGGGAATGAGCGTGGCATCGAGCACCGCCTCCCGCGTGATCCGCTGAGCGTGGGCGGTCGAAAACACTAATAGGAATGTGACGGGAAGTATTCGCAAGGAACGGTGCAGTTGGAGCATCTGCACATCGTAGTCGCCGGCGTATGCGGCGCAAACGAGTCGATGCTGGCGTTTTCAGCTCCATCAATCCGAAGGTACAATTGCAGGCGGTCTTATATGGGCAAAGCATTGTCAATTTTTCTACCGGCTACATTCATCATTCTCGTTATCAATCAGACGAGATATGGAAACTGCTATGAACCGCATTGCCTAGCGGCAGCTCTTCCGCCGGTGATGATCATGTCCGCAATCGTAACCGCGATAATCTGTGCCATCACGAGTAATACGGACACCGCAACTACTCCAGGTGAGCCGATCAATCCGGCGCCCCACAAACTCAATGCTGAAGAACGGGTACTTCTTCGCGCACACTACGAGTTCTATCGTTCCCTGGATAGCGGCAGTCGACAACCTACCACACGAGCACAAGAACACTTTGTATCGGTGTGTTCGGGAACTGCTACACCCACCACCAAGCACGAACGAACCTATTTGAATTTCAAGAGGCTTGTTGGAAGGAGCGGTTTGACCGAGGAGGCAATTGTTAAGGCAAACTTTCTGTTCCCGAATGAGATCGACTAGCAAGGCTAATAAAGCAGCCATACCACTCGGTGCAACAAAGTCATCCACATCAGTTCCGTGGCGGCACGTCACGGCTCGCTATGACCTTCGCAGATCCAGGATATACGGAAACGCCGCATTCTCTTCCTCCGCCGGCTCTTCCATCCTCCCCGGCGAATGGCCCCACGGCTGAAATCGCGCGTAGCGCCGGCTCTCGGCTTCGTAGGCGTTCACAGGAAAAGTCTCAAAACTCCGGCCGCCGGGGTGGGTCACGTGGTAGGTGCAGCCGCCGATGGAGCGGCCGGACCAGGTGTCGAGCACGTCGAAGATCAGCGGACTATGCACTTGTATAGTCGGGTGCAGGCAGCTTGGCGGTTGCCAGGCGCGGTAGCGGACGCTGGCGACGAATTCGCCCGTGACGCCGGTGGGGTGCAGGGGCACGCGGCGGCCGTTGCAGGTGATGACGTGGCGCGTGTCGATGAGGCCTTTCACTTTGACCTGCACGCGCTCGACGGAGGAGTCCACGTATCGCGCGGTGCCGCCGGGCGCGCCTTCTTCGCCGAGCACGTTCCAAGGTTCGATCGCGGTGCGCAGTTCCAGTTCGATGTTGCGGTAGGCGACGGAGCCGATGCGCGGGAAGCGGAACTCGATATGCGGGGCGAACCAGGCGATATCGAGCGGGAAGCCCGCGTCGTTGAGATCGCCGATGACGTCTTCGAGGTCAGCGGTGAGAAAGTGCGGGAGCAGGTAACGCCCGTGCAGGCTGGTGCCCCAGTTGATGAGCTTCTTCTTGTAAGGCTGATTCCAGAACGTGGCGACGAGGGCGCGCAGGAGAAGCTGCTGCGTCATGCTCATCTGCCAGTGCGGCGGCATCTCAAAGGCGCGGAACTCGACGAGCCCGAGGCGACCCGTGGCCGAGTCGGGGCTGAAGAGTTTGTCGATGCAGAACTCGGCGCGGTGCGTGTTGCCGGTGATGTCGGTGAGGATGTTGCGCAGGGTGCGATCGACCAGCCAGGGCGTGAGCTGTTTCGCTTCACCGGGATCGGGAATCTGCTGGAAGGCGATTTCCATTTCATAGAGGGCATCGCTGCGGCCCTCATCAGCGCGCGGGGCCTGCGAGGTAGGCCCGATGAAAAGGCCTGAAAACAGGTAGGAAAGCGCGGGATGATTCTGCCAGTAGCCGACGAAGCTGCGCAGCAGATCGGGCCTGCGGAGGAAGGGGCTGTCGGCAGGCGTGGGGCCGCCCAGGACGACGTGGTTGCCGCCGCCGGTGCCTGAGTGCCGGCCGTCGATCATGAACTTCTCCGTGCCGAGGCGCGAAGTGCGGGCCTCGTCGTAGAGAATGTGGGTCTGGCGTGCGAGCTGCGACCAGTCGGAAGCCGGGTGCATGTTCACTTCGATCACGCCGGGGTCAGGCGTGACTTTGATGTGATCGAGGCGATGATCGTGCGGAGGCGCGTAGCCTTCAATGAAGACGGGCGTGTCGAGCTCGGCTGCGGTCTGCTCGACGGCGGCGATGAGATCGAGATATTGCTCGGCGAACCGCGCGGGGGGCACGAAGATGTGCAGGGCACCGCCGCGCGGCTCGACGCAGAGAGCGGTGCGCACGATGGGGTTGGAGGAAGCAGGTTGTTCGCCGTCGGCTGCGTTCCAGCCGGTGGGATCCATCGGCACGCGACGAGGCAACTTGCGTGCACTGCCGTTGCCATCACCGTAGCCGTGGCCCGCTTCACCGATCACCTGCTCGACCAGCGCGGGCTGGCCCTGCATTTGTGATGGTTCACGACCCGGGCCGCGCAGCATGATCCGGCGATACGGCGGCAGCGACGGGCGGTCTTCCATCACATCCTGCTGAATCACCTGCGGCACCTCCTCAGGCGGATACCACGCGAGTGAATCCAGCGGCAGGCGATAACCCATCGGTGAGTCGCCGGGGATGAGATACATGCGGCCGGCGCGGAAGGCCCATGCGCCGCTGATCCAGCGCGGGGTTTCGTTTGCGTCAGCGGCGACATGCGAAGGCGCAAGCGGCAGGCAGTAGCCGACGGTCTTGTCTAGGCCCTGTTCGAAGACTTTGGCGAGTCGCTTGCGTTCCATCGGTTCCTTCAGTTTTGATTTGAAGGGATCGACGTTCACCGGCAGCCGGCGTTCTTTCCAGAGGTGATACCAGGCATCTTCGTAGGCGGGCTGAGCGTGATCGGGGTTGACGTTGAGCAGCTCGGCGAGGCGGCGGATGAAGCGCTCGGCAGTCGCGTCGTCGTAATCGTACTTCGTGTCATCGCCGGCGAAGAGTTCAGGCTGTTGCCAGATCGGTTCGCCGTCCTTTCGCCACCAGGCGGCAAGTGCCCAGCGCGGGAGCTGTTCGCCGGGGTACCACTTGCCCTGCCCGAAGTGGAGCAGGCCGCCGGGCGCGAAGATCTTGTGCATCTTGCGGACAAGAAGGCCCGAGAGCCTGCGCTTTTCCTTGCCGAAGGCTTCGGTGTTCCACTCGGGGCCGTCCATGTCATCGATGGAGACGAAGGTGGGCTCACCGCCCATAGTCAGGCGCACGTCGCCGGCCTTGAGGACATCGTCAATGCGCTCGCCCAGGACGTCGATGGCGCGCCACTGCTCAAGCGTGTAAGGCTTGGTGACGCGCGGGTCTTCGTGAACGCGGCGGACGGACATTTCTGTTTTGAAAGTCTCCTGCACCATCTCGCCTTTGTGGCGCGGGTTGAAGGAGAAGGAGCCGGTGACGGGGGCGGCGGAAGTCGGGTCGGCAGTGCAGGCGAGGGGGATGTGACCTTCGCCGGTGATGAGACTGCTGGTGGCGTCGAGGCCGATCCATCCTGCGCCGGGAAGGTAGACCTCGGCCCAGGCGTGAAGATCGCAGCAATCCTGCTCGACGCCTGAGGGTCCGTCGAGTGCTTTCACATCGGCGACAAGCTGAATGGAATAGCCGCTGACGAATCTCGCGGCCAGGCCCAGCTCGCGCAGGACCGAGACCACAAGCCAGGCGAAGTCGCGGCAGGAGCCGATGCCGAGGGTGAGCGTTTCTTCAGGCGACTGCACGCCCGGCTCCATGCGGATGATGTACTTGAGCAGCTTGTTGATGTGCGTGTTGATGGCGACGATCACGTCCACCATGCGCATACCGGGCTTGAGGAGTTTGCGAAGCTCTTCCACCAGCGCGGCTGTCTTGGGCTCAACGGCCTTGCGCTCGAAGTAAGGCGTGAGCTCCCTGGCCATGGTCTGTTCGTAGGTGAACGGATATTTCTCCGCGTACTCCTCGATGAAGAAGTCGAACGGATTGATGACCGGTAACTCGGCGATGAGATCGACATCGATGGTCAGCATCGCGCTCGGCTTGTTGAAGACGAGGCGGGCCTGGTGGTTGCTGTAAGGATCCTGCTGCCAGTTGATGAAGTGATCGGCCGGCTTGACCTTGAGGGAGTAGGAGACGATCGGCGTGCGGCAATGCGGAGCGGGCCTGAGACGAACCAGGTGCGAGGCGAGGCTGACGGGGCGGTCGTAGCCGTAGTGGGTGCGATGATGAAGGGCGACGCGGATGGCCATAATGGGGTCCTGCGAAACGATCAGGGCGGGAAGCGCGAAGAGATACCGTCTCCTATCGGTTCAACCTTCAGCATAAGGCGCGGCGGTGGCTAAGCAATGGATACCGGACTTTCCGCGAGGATGAATGAAGAATTGAGAGGTCTATTCTAGGGTAAAGAGGCGGTGAGGGCGGTGCGTTGGAGCACCGGCCCGGAAGGGCGGTGCCGGCGGCGAGTGTGTACCTCAGACAAGCACCACCCTGCCGGGATGGTGCTCCATTCCTGTTCCCACCCGCACCGAGGCGATCAGGAAAGCTCCCCTTATCATGCAGGGATGACCAACTCTCTCAGCCACCCGCGTCCCTTTCGCTTCACGAAGCTGTTGCTGACCGCCCTGCTCCTCGCTGCATCTATATGGATGCCGCCGCAGGCTCGCGGTGCGGAGCGCCAGCCTAATGTGATCGTCATCTACAGTGACGATCAAGGCTCGATCGACGCGGCCTGTTACGGGGCGAAAGACCTGGTCACCCCCGGCATCGACATGCTCGCATCGCGCGGCGTTCGCTTCACGCAGTTTTACTCCGCGGCCCCCGTCTGCTCCCCTTCCCGCGCGGGCCTGCTCACCGGGCGATATCCCTGGCTTTGCGGCATGCCGAGCAACGCGAGTGCGCCGCCTTCGGAAGCGATCGATGATCTGACGAAGGCGGACAACCCCGATGGGAAGGCCGAGTTCGCCGCGCAAACGACGATGGCGGAGATGTTCAAG
>JBBDXA010000103.1:0-5239 GCA_040902585.1 Phycisphaeraceae bacterium | reverse complement strand
GCGGGTCGTGTCGCTTTACTCACCTGGCGGGCGGGCGTTCATTTCATGAGTATACATGACGGCCGGCGGTCCTCCGCTGTGCAATAGAACGGTTCGGGATGCGTTTGGTCATTACCGCCCCCGGCGGCGGCGCGGTTTCTTCGCCCGCATCCGCCCGATTCGCCCCTTTTCCCGGCCACCCATCGTGGGGAGGCATGGCGAGGTAGACACGATTCCTGTCAGGGTAGACACCCCGATAGACATTAGGGGACACTTATAAACGTAGTAAAAATCACATCTTAAAAAAGGGGTAGACAAAGTAGACACGAGGTAGACGCCAGGTAAACACGATGCAAACTCATATTCAAAAACAACTTATGTTGAATCCGGCCCCGGGAGGGGGGAG
Source organism: Phycisphaeraceae bacterium (assembly GCA_040902585.1). Classification (GTDB taxonomy): domain Bacteria; phylum Planctomycetota; class Phycisphaerae; order Phycisphaerales; family Phycisphaeraceae; genus JBBDXA01. The sequence continues at coordinate 4,854 of JBBDXA010000103.1, read as the reverse complement.
GGGGGTGGGTAGACACGCCAAGTCAGGGTCGGTCACGGCGACGGGCGGGTTCGGTCGCTACCATGCTTCCATGAGTACACGAATTGAATTCCATGCGACGACGATCCTCTCCGTTCGCCGGGGCGAGAAGGTGGCGATGGCGGGGGATGGGCAGGTGACGATGGGCAACGTGGTCGCGAAGGGCGATGCGGTGAAGGTTCGCCGGCTGGAGCAGGGCGGGGCGGGCGGCGCGGGGGTGCTGCTGGGCTTCGCCGGGGCCGCGGCTGACGCCTTTGCCCTCATCGAACGCTTCGAAGCACGTTTGAAGGATTCGCCCGCCAACATCAAAAAGGCCGCGATCGAACTGGCCAAGCTCTGGCGGACGGACCGGATGCTGCGCCGGCTGGAGAGTCTGCTGGCGGTGGCGGATCGGGCGTGCAGCCTGGTGATCTCGGGGTCGGGCGATGTGATTGAGCCCAGCGATGGGATTCTGGGCATCGGCTCAGGCGGCTCGTTCGCCGTGTCCGCGGCCCGGGCGCTCCTTCAGCACACCACACAGGGCCCGCGGGAGATCGTCGAGAATGCGATGAACATCGCCGGCGACCTGTGCATTTACACCAATCGGAACATTACCTCGCTGGAATTGTGATTTGCCGTGCTTGAGTCCGGATTTTCCTGCTAACATGTTTGAGTCGTTCGCATTGCCGATTCCGGCTTGAAGCTCGTCCTTGAAGTTCGTCCTTGAAGTTCATCGTGGTTCTGCCAATCTGTCGTGGAGAGATGATTCATGTTCTCCAGAAGCCTGCGCAAGGCAATTGCATTCACGCTGATCGAGATGCTGCTGGTGGTGGCGATCATCGCGATATTGATTGCGATCCTGTTGCCGGCGCTGGCGGGGGCGAAGCGGGCGGCGCGCGACAATGTGTGTCACTCCAATCTGAATCACATTCACTCGGCTGCGGTGCAGTACACGTTGACGAACACCGGTTACTTCCCGCGCGGAACGGGCAGCTACGAATGGGTGGGCAACAAGTTCTGGGATATCAACAGCGTGCGCAACGGGAAGTTGTACGGCTACATGGGAAAGAATGAAGCGGCGTATTTGTGTCCGCAGTTCGTGAGCACGCCGCGCTCGTTGTGGACGACGACCTATAGCTGGGCAGGGCAGACCGGTTACCAGAACCTGACGCCGGCGTTTTCCTATACGCTCAACGAGTACATGTCCAACGGGTGGGCGGGTCAACCGCCGATCCGCAAGATTCAGCAGTTTGATGAGCCGGACAAGCTCGTGTGGTTCGCCGAGGAGAATCCGTGGATCGTGACCGACTACGCGACGCATCCGATCAACAACGGCGCGCTGGGCGTGGGAGGCTGGCCGAGCGGGAAAGTGGACTGCCTGGCGACGTATCACAATCCGCAGAACGCCGACTACACCAAGGGTGAATCATCGGTGCTCTTTGCGGACGGTCACGTGGCGTTCGCGGATGTGTCCAGGACGATGGAACTGGTCACGCCCCGCAGGTTCAAGCCTGCTCCCTGAGATGAAATCGCTATCATCGCCCGCATGAGTAACATCCGCATCGGACTCATCGGCGGGACGGGATTAGGTGACGCCCTCGGCGCCAACGAGAGCGCGGGCAAGCGTGAGACGATCGAGATCGACACGCCCTTCGGCAAGCCGAGTTCGCCCATCGTGAAAACGAACTGGCAGGGGGTTGAAGTCTGCATCTTGCAGCGGCACGGGCCGGGCCATGTGCTGAACCCTTCGAGCGTGCCGTACCGCGCGAACATCTTTGCGATGAAGTCGCTGGGCGTGACGCACATCGTCGCCAGCGGCGCGACGGGGAGTTTGAGGGAGCACATTCATCCGGGAGATCTGGTGATCGTCGATCAGATCATTGATAAGACGAACAAGCGAGCGAACACGTTTTACGAAGGGGCTGCGGTGCATGTGGAGTTTGCCGAGCCGTTCTGTCCGGTGATGCGGAAGTGGCTGCTCGACGCCGCTTCGCGGCTTAGCGCAGACTCGCCTTCCACCAGCACCACCCACGCCACCGGCTGCTACATCTGCATGGAAGGCCCCACCTTCTCCACCCGCGCCGAATCCTACATGCACCGTTCCGAGAGCTGGGGCGGCGACCTGATCGGCATGACCGTGATGCCCGAGGCGAAGCTGGCGCGGGAGGCGGAGATCGCGTATGCCCTGATCGCGCTGCCGACGGATTACGACTGCTGGAAACCGCACGAAGGAAACGCACAGGACTTGCTCAGTGAAATCATCGGCAACCTGAAAAAGGCGACCGATGCGGGCATCGCCCTGATCAAGGCGGCCCTGAGTGATGTGAGTTTGCTCAAGTTGCAACGCAGCCCGGCCCACGATGCCCTGAAGCTCGCGATCTGGTCGGATAAGAAGCTGATTGATGCGAGTGAAATCGAAAGGTTGCGCGTGTTGTGGGGCAGGTATTTCTGAGTGAAGGGTGGAGCGGAATGATCGTTGCTACTGTTTCCGTGCCTGTGGCTTGGATTGAATCGGTCAGCGCCCTCAAGCTGCCGCCGAAGGCGGATCAGCGCTTGCAGGAGTTGATGGATCGCAACAACGAAGGGCAACTCGATGAAGGGGAGCGGTCGGCATTGGACGCGCTGGTTGAGTTGAGTGAGGAGCTTTCTCTGGTGCGGGCGACAGCGATTGATTTGCTGAGGGGCTGGCCGCAATGAACGATTCATTTCCGTGACTGCCACAGGACGAGGTCAATCATCTTCACATTGCTGATCGTTGCGTCCGGATACATCCTGCGAAAGGAATTCAACAGGTAGTTCCCATCTTCCGATTCCTCAAAACCCTCGATGATCGCAATGAGTTTGTCGTAGACCGCGCAGACCTTTTCCATTCGATCATGCGCGAGGTACAGAGGCAATCGCAATCCAACATTCTTGAGAACGAACGCATCGATCACGGGCTTCGTTGGATCAAGCGTCGCGACAAGCTTGCTGGCGAATGAGGCTTCGATTCGATTCGTGGCGCGTGACAATTCGGCAAGGACTGTCGAGAAATTAAGGTGTTCATTTCGTCCACGCCCCATGAGTCCATAGAACGAGTCTTGCCACGGTTTGCCGTTACGAACGCGATAGAAGTGGTTGAAACGTCTGCGAAAGGTCGCATCGAGATGGAAGTCGATCAATGTCGCAACTTGGTTCTGGAGCCAGATGTATTGGCCAAGACCTTTGCCGACCTTCGGAAGGGCAACATCGACTTCGGATTGGCTGAGGTTGATTGCCGTTCCCGCCATAGAGCATCAGACATATGAGGGCGACGCTATGAAGATGATTGCCCCAATGCTTCAACCCTGCTGCCCCGGCCCCGCGCCATTCCCGCCAACGCCGCCACCATTCGCTCCGCCTTCCCCATTTCCGCCCCCGGTTCCCCCGCCGCCCGGCCCCTTTGCCTTCAGCTCCGCCAGCTCTTTGCGGTTGATCTTCACATCTTTGGGGAAGTCGAAGGAGAGTCGGACCTTGTCACCATGGACAGCGACCACGCGGATCACGCCCAGGGGGTTGGAAGGGTCGCCGATGACAATTTCTTCGCCGATACGTCGAGTCAGAGCCAGCATGGCACGCCATCTCCGTGTGGGACAAGCCGCGCCGAGGGACGAAGTGGCAGCTTCGGCACAGACGTCCATCCACCGGCGTCTGACCTTCCGTGCTGCTTGTAATGCACGCGTCCCGCGCGCTATCCCATCCTGCGCTCCGCCTGCCGGGTGCTGTCGATGCACATCAAGCTTGGCCGGTTGTCCTTGGACAATCGGATCTGCTCACTGGCTCGACCCACCACCCGCCTGCGGAGGCGTTCAATGGACTTGCTCAACTGCGACGATTTCAGGGACTCGTTCCCGTACGTTGCGTTCGATGCCCATTTGGAGCGTCATTTGGCTCGATGGACACCCCACGCACGCCCCGTGTAGCCGAACCCGAACGATGCCGTCCGCGGTGACTTCGACAAGCTCCACATCGCCGCCGTCGTCTTGCACGGCAGGGCGGATCATGTCCAAAACCTTGGCCACGCGTTGATAGACGGTGGCACCCGGCTGACTGGTCGTTGCGGCGTTCTGACTCATGCTTCCATCCGAAAGGCGTCAATGACACAACGGTCACATCCCTGTGCTATTAAACATGATAGCGTGGATCGAGGGGAATGCCAATAGGAAGGGAAGAAGGGACGTAGGGACGGAGGGACGAAGGGAGGGAAGCAGCGGCAGGAGGCAGGGCAGTGGTCTTCCCCTTCGTCCCTGCGTGCCTTTGTCCCTTCGTTCCTTCCTCTTGTTGACTTCCCATATCGCCGAATCTATTCTCTGACTCCCGGTTTGGAGTCAGGCCGGTTCGCTTGAGTCATGCTGTGAAAGGCGGGGCGCAAGCGAGGCTGTGGCGATTGCCGCCCTAGCTCAGTTGGTAGAGCACACCCTTGGTAAGGGTGAGGTCGTGGGTTCAAGTCCCATGGGCGGCTATTGAGACGGCAGGGCGGGGCGCACCCGTTCGGGGTGGCGTCAGGCCCCTCGCGCCCTTGGAAACACTTGTTTTCAAGGGCGCTCACGCGGTTGCTACCGGTTTACCTTTCCGGTACACTCCGCCGTTCTCCCCACCCGGAGATGAACTTGTACGATTGGCGGCAACGCGTGTTGTCGCAAGCTTGGTTTATCGCAGTTTTCAAACCAGTGGCCCGCCGCGTTTCGGATGTTCCGAGCCAGCCACCTTTACAGACGGAGGTCAGCATCCGATGGCTAAGGATGTATTTCAACGTACCAAACCGCACGTGAACGTCGGAACGATCGGTCACGTCGACCACGGCAAAACCACTTTGACCGCGGCGATCACCGCTGTCCA
>JBBDXA010000102.1:0-33854 GCA_040902585.1 Phycisphaeraceae bacterium | reverse complement strand
CGCTTGATCCGCAGAGTGTTGCCGGTTCTCTCGGTCGTGAAGTTCACCGTGTCGTCGCGACCAGTGAAGTTCAGCAGTTCCGCATACATGCCGAACTTCAGTTGATACTCGCCCGGCTCCAGCAGGTGGACTGGTTCCTCCGCGGGCGCTTGCAGATTCAGCCTGCTCAGGTCGAGGACGATGTTGAAAACCTGACCATCGTTGCACAGCAGGACCAACGCACCATCAAAGTAGGAGAGTTGATCAGGCGTTCGCGTTTGGCCCTGGAGGTTGTTGCCGACATAGACATTCAGTTCGCGCCCCTGCAATTCTTCTTCGGGTGGACCGAGAATGTTGCGAGCCTTCTCGGTTGAAAGCCCTTTGAGCAGCATAGGTGACTTCATGCCGGCCGCGTACAGTTCGATGAGCGGCTTGTCGTACTGAGACTCGCCGGCCTTTGCCAGGTAACCGGCCGGCTTCTGATAGTCCTTCAGCGCCGTGGCCTTGCCGGATTCCTTGAATACGCCAGCTGCCAGATCAAGCTCGCGACTCGCAGACTTCCAGGACACTTCCAGATTGATGAGCACCGCCTCCTTCGCCTGGAGCTTCCCAAGTGTGGCGACAAACTGGTCCCACCGTTGCTGGGCCACCGCAGCTTGGCCATCGTGCTTCAGCAGCTCAATGAATGCACCCTTGATCTTCTCGACGGGACTGGTTTCCTTAGCGACTTGTGCCTGCGGAGTCGTCACGGAGAGGCCGTAGACCTCGGTTTCGCTCACAAAGATGACGGGGCAGTCCCTGGATGTCAGTAAGATGCCTTTAGGTGTAATTCGTACATGAATGTTTGCGTGGGTGATGGCGCTCTGATGATCAGCGGCATGCAGATTCGTTTGCCCCTGCCCTCGGACAGCATTGACCTTCTCCGCAAGTGTCGCATCCAGTTCCTTCAGCAACCCCAGCATGGCTGCGGTGGATGCTTCACCGGCCTCCGCAAACAGGAGAAACCTGCCGTCCTCGACACACGCGATGAGTGTGGCCTTCGAGGTCGCATTTTCATATTTGTAGGAAAGCTGCGTGATAGTCGTTCCTGACCTGGGCTTTGGCGGTCCGAATGGGCGTGGGATGTGGGACCACGACGTGACGCCGTCCCCTGACGACGAGAACGTGGACCTTGCTCCTGCACTGGGAATTGAAAACCCGCGGGCTTTCAGGCGCGCTTCGATTTGGTCCGCGGTGATCTGGTTTGGGAGAACTAGGCCATCAACTGTGGGTGCCGGTACCTCGGGTTGATTCGGGTGCCGGGATGGAGTGGGCTGCAACGTGGCGGGGGTAATGCTTTCATCACGCCCACCCGGTGAGTTCGTCGGTGGCTGAAGGGCCAACTCCCCAGGCGCGGCGGCCCCTTCCGGCTGTGGCGTGGGCTTGAATGCAATCGGTTCCGTTTCCGCCGGCGTTTCAGAGGTGGACACCTTGGTGCGAGAGTAGGCTGCGGCGTCGGCGGGACCGTTGCCATCGACCCGCTCAACGGATCGCATTTCGCCCGGTTTGCCTGCTTCGTTGCCTTTCGGCAGAAGGAGCATGACGATCAACACGGCCGCGACCAGGTGCGCGCCGATGACGCTTGAGGCGATCAAGACTGTTCGCGTCGGACCCGATTGTCCGTGGCAGCGTTCGCAGAGCATTTCATTGCTCACGCGACGAATCCGATTCAACGGAAACACGCCTCCGCAAGCCGAGCACGGCAGGCCGCTTCGGCCCCCTGGAGCGTGAGCGGCGTACTTCTGTCGCACCGCTGGCTCCTGTTCGCTGTCAGTGAGGAGCAGCGGGCTGGCGCAGGAAGGGCAATGCGTACTCTTACCTTCGTGCTTGCGATCTGTCCGAAACCACTTGCCACAGGTACAGGCGACGATCAGATTCATAGAATGTCCTTACTGGGCCGGTTACCTAAGGAAGTGCGCTCCGGATGGAGTTGTGACAATTAATTCGATGTGGTTAAGTGTTATTGTTGAACTCGGGGCGAACACTCTTTCTGGGTACCTGGTCCAATCGGTGTCACCGGGCAGGCCGCAGGATGCTTGGATCGAGAGGAATTGCTGGTAAAATCCCTGTAAGTGAACCTACGCCGTTCCTGTTCTGAAAGGGGGGTGTTGAACTGGGCCAATCACCGCTACAACGATTGTTTTCCGGAGCTATTGATTCCTCAAATGAAGAGGATCGCGAGGTCGCTTTCGCCGCGCTTGCGGACATGCTGCTGGCCTTGGTACGCAAGCGAATGAGCCATGCCGACAGAATGTACGTCGAATCCATGGATATCTGTCAGAGCGCGGTTCGCGAAGTCTGGGAACGTCACCTGGGCGATAAGCGAAAACCACTCCCTCATTTTGAAACGCAATCCGATATCGAGAATTACATGGCGAGAGTGGCCTGGACTACCCTGCTGGGCCGAGTCCGCACGGCCAAGCGACAGCGTCAGAAGGTCTTGCCTGACGATGTTTCTCGCGATCACCGTCGACCCGTTGCGGCGGTGACAGGAACTCCCATGCAATCGGAAGAAACGGAGATCCACCAACCCGATGCCCGGGTGGTGGTTGAAGCGTTTCTGAGTCTGCTGGAGCCTGAGGATGCGCGTATCCTCGACCTGCTCGTCCTGCAAGGCAAGACATCCGGGGAAGCTGCTTCGATTCTCGGCATCAGCGCCGCGAATGTCAGAAAGCGAAAAGAACGTCATCTTGCCTATCTCCGCAAGAAATACGCGGAGCGTTCCGAACGCGATCGCTCGGTTTCCCACTAGCGATTGGAATGAGTGTTGAAGTTAGTCGGGGCAGGTTCCTATTGACGCGTTCACCGGAGTTCCTTCATGATCTCTCCGAAATCTCCACAGCAACTTGCCACGGCATTGCAGGAGGCGTGGGCTTCTTATCCGCCAGCGCCTACTCTCGATGACTATGTCAACCGTGAAGTCTGCGCGTCGGAGGATACGCTTCACGATCTGATTGACCTCGACGTCGCGGAACGCTCAAAGAAGGGATTGAACGCGAGGTTTGAACATTATGATCGCATCGTTGGAGGCATCAAGCCAGGTTCAAGACTGGCGCGTCGCCTGATCCTGCTGGAACTCGATGATGTATTGACCTCGCCGGCCTCGATAGATCACATGACAGGCATGCCGACATCCGACAGTAAAGTCACGTTGGACCGAGTGGCGGGTGAAATCCAACGGCGATTGGGCAACAGATTTTCCGCGGATATCGACTGCGCGCTGGAGTTCCTGAAGAAGTTCGGCACCAGCCAGGTCTTGTCCCCGACCCGATTGTCGGCGGGTCAAGACGCGGCGACCAAGGTCAGTCGTGACACCGCAGATGATGAACTGCGCCATGTGACCTCCCTATCGACCGATGGGAAGCTGAATCAAGACATCGCGGGCTATGAACTGCTGCGGAGAATCAGCGGCGGAGGCCAGGCGCATGTCTATCTTGCCTCGCAGGATTCGACCAAACGCACGGTCGCCATCAAGGTGTTGCGCAATGGTCGGTACGTGTCCGATCGCGAACTTCGACGTTTTGATACAGAGGTGCAGGCTCTGGTCTCGCTGGCGCACCCGAACATTGTCGCGATCATCGACCGCGGTCTCACCTCGAAGGGCGCGCCATACCTGGTCATGCACTATATCAAGGGGCGAACGTTTGATATCTGGCTGAAGGATGAAACCTCGCGTGATGCGGAGGGGGCGTCCGTGGAAGCGGGGCGCGTCCTTCAGGTGTTCACGAAGGTGTGTGATGCCGTTCACGCGGCTCACCGGCGCGGCATTATTCATCGTGATCTCAAACCGGCGAATATTATCGTCGATGATCTCGACGAGCCACACGTTCTTGACTTCGGCCTGGCCCGGCTCGTGGCGGATTCCGAGGACGCCGGTGAGCAGTCGCAACTGACGGTCAGCGGACAGTTCCTGGGCTCGCTTCCGTGGGCAAGTCCCGAACAGGCCGACGGACACCCACGTAATATCGACGCGCGAACTGACGTATACGCATTGGGGGTCATTCTCTACCAGATACTCACCGGCGGTTTCCCTTATGCCGTGACCGGAAGCATGCGCGACGTGCTGGACAATATCGTTCATGCCCAGCCCAGACCGCCCAGCGCCATGATCAAGAAGAATGAAAGCGAGATCACGATAGAGCGCGGTGCATTGGTCCGGCATTTCGAGATCGCCACCCGCCATGCCCTTGATGGCGTTGTTCTCAAGGCGCTCAGCAAACGACAGGAAGGTCGGCACCAGCATGCCCACGACCTGGCGATGGACCTTCAGAATTGTCTGTCCGGCCGATTGCCCGCACCCATCCGAGCGCGGCCGCCGTGGACCAGACCCTCCGTGTTGGTGGCGGGCGTGCTTGGTGTGGCTGCGGTCGGCATTGCTTTAGCTTTTTGGAAGTCCGGTGGACAGGCAGCGCCGCCGAAGCCGCCTGTGGTGCCAGCCACGCAGGGCCATGCTCCCGCGACGCAGGCAGACCCCGGATTCCTTGTGGTCGGCGAGCCTTTGGATCTATTGAGTCTTATCGACACGTCGGCCAAAGGCACGATCGGGGTATGGCAGATGCAAAGTGGAAAACTCCGCACGCCCGCGATACCTGGCGCTCGGATTCAGATTTCGTTCAAGCCGCCGGAGATGTACGACATCATGGCCACGGTCGAACCGAAGGAGGGTAACGATGCTTTCGTGGTCGGCCTTGTGGCCCAGGGCAGTCAGTTCCAGTTGACACTCAACTTCAGCAACTGGGGAAAAGGCAAGTCGAACAAGATCGAGGTGGTGGTCGGGGCCGCGGCTGAGGCGCGGGCCACCTACATGGGGGAATTGTTCAAGTCTGACAAGCTCTCCAGGATCCATTGCAAGGTTCGGCGAAATCGGATCGTCGTCATCGTAGATGATTTCACCGTGATCGACTGGACGGGTGATTTCAGCCGGTTGTTGGTCAATGAGTACTGGAAGGTTCCCGAAACCGACAAGCTGTATATCGGATCGTACCAGTGCTCCTTTCTCGTCCACGAGTACAAGCTTCTGACGGTCGTGGCCGCTCCGGAAAGCAACGAAAGGTCCACCCCGTGAATGGCAACGATCCGTTCGATTCCGGCGACTCCAACTCGGATGTCAACCCGCCGCGAAAGGAAGCGGATCGCAAGCAGCCGCCGCCCGTGATCCCCGGTTATCAGGGGCTCTCCGAGATACGTCGCGGCGGACAAGCAGTCGTTTACCGCGCCACGCAAAACTCCACAGGACAGGTCGTCGCCATCAAGATTCTTCTCCACGGACCGCTCGCATCCTCTTCCGAGCGGGCTCGTTTTCAGCGCGAGCTGAAACTGCTGGCTGAGGTCGAACGGCCCGGCATCGTTTCCATAATTGATTCCGGAGTGCTTGAGGACGGTGAGGCGTATCACGTCACCCGATTCATCGCAGGCGCGAATCTGGACGCATTCCTTGCGGACGATCGGCCGGCCAATCAGGAAGACGACTTCAGGCAACGTCTTAATGAATTGCTCCGCCTGTTCCTGTGCATTTGTGAGGCCGTCGATGAAGCTCATCGACGGGGCATTGTGCATCGTGACCTCAAGCCGTCCAACATCCGGATCGATCTGGAGGGACGTCCTCATGTCTTGGACTTCGGACTGGCCCGCCGAACGGCTGGCAATGCCGAGACGGCTGTCACCGTCACGGGTGATTTCATCGGTACGCTGCGATGGTCGAGTCCGGAACAGGCGGCGGGCAAATCTGATCTCATCAGCACGCGCACCGATGTCTACTCATTAGGCCTCATACTCTATGAGATGCTCACGGGTGAGACTCCGTACGAGGTCAATGGAAGTACGCGGCATGTCCTTCGCAATATCATTTCCGCTGCTCCCGTCCCGCCTTCTTCGCGCCTGAAAAGACGCCATGCGAGTTGTGCGGCCGACACTCGGCGACGCCACGTGCCGCCTGACTCAAGAGTCGATCGGAGAATTGAAAGCATTGTGCTGATGGCACTGGAGAAGAATCCCGACCGCCGCTACACCACGGCTGGCGAGTTGGCCGCCGATGTACGCCGATATCTGGAAGGCAGCCCCATACAGGCGCGGCCACGCAGGCGGAGCCTGCCACTGGCATATCGTTACGGCATCGCGGCGTTGGTTCTTGTGGGCATCGTTGTCTATTTAGGTCGTGTCTTCATTCGGCCTGGAGACCCTCAGCCGGCTGCTGTGCCAGCGGCGAGCCCCAGCATTCCCTCAAGACTTTTTCCTGACCTATCGACGACCGACCCGCTGCTCACACTCATCAGGCATGCAAGGGACTCGCAGTTTGAACAGCCCGTCAAGGTAGGACCGGGAGTGAACAGCCCGGCCACCGATGGCGGTCCCGCACTGTCGAGCGATCAACTGACTCTTGTCTTTCATTCGGATCGCTCGGGCGGCAGCGGTGACATGGACCTTTGGATGAGTCGGCGCAATTCGATCGGCGAGCCCTTTGGCGATCCTGTGAATCTTGGCACGTCGATCAACAGCCCGCATCTGGATGCCGGTCCGTGCCTGTCATCGGACGGCTTGACTTTGTTGTTTCACTCGAACCGGCCCGGTGGTAGAGGCGGTCTTGATCTGTGGATGTGCCGACGAAATGCGATCAGCGAGGGCTTCGGTAGTCCGACGAATCTCGGCGAGTCTATCAACACGGACTGGGATGATTCAGACGCCGCGTTGTCAGGCGACGGTCTCACGCTCTACTTTCAATCCAACCGGCCCGGCAGCTTCGGTGGCAACGACCTGTGGATGAGCAGGCGGGAATCGCAAAGCGACTCATTCCCCTACGCTTCCAACCTCGGGATCATGATCAACTCCGTAGGCGAGGAGGGCGGCGCTGCCGTCTCGGGTGATGGTCTCATATTGGTTTTCCACTCCGATCGCGCCGCAGGCTATGGCGGACTCGATCTGTGGATGTCCGTTCGATCAAGCGCGGACGAAAGGTTTGCCGCGCCATTCAATCTCGGTCATCTGATTAATCATCGGAGCGACGACCGGGATCCCGCCTTGTCTCCTGGCGGCCTGTCGCTCTACTTTGTGACTCCTGACGATTCAACCGCGAACGGATCGACTGACCTTTGGCTTTCCAAGCGCCGGTCTGCATGGGTGCCGTTGGGCACGCCCGTGAATCTCGGCCAGATCCTGAACCAATCAGGGCGTGATGCCGGCCCGTCCCTTTCGCGGGACGGGCTCCTGCTCGCCTATCAGTCCGAGCGGCAGGGCGATCGAAACGGTGACATCAGGATCGCTTGGCGAACGAATCTGCATATGTCGTTCGGTTCGCCCGTCAACCTCGGCGAACCGGTCAACTCCGTCCACGGCGAGGGCGGTCCCTTTCTCGCCGACAACGGACGGTTTCTGCTGTTTGATTCGAGCCGCCCCGGTCTGGGTGGGCACGACATCTGGTTCGCCAGACGTTCCACAACGGCCGATCGATTTGAAACAGTGGAGAATCCGGGAGCGCCCGTGAACAGCGCCGGCGATGAGTGGCAGCCCTTTCTTTCCGATGACGGACTCACGCTGCTCTTTTCTTCCGACCGTCCCGGCGGTGAGGGTGAGCATGATATTTGGATGTGTACAAGAAAGAATTCAGACAGTCCATTTTCAGACGCAAAGAACCTGGGGCCGGGGGTGAACAGCCCCTCTATCGATTCGGGGCCATGGCTTTCCGACGATGGACTTGTCCTGATCTTCGCCTCAACTCGCGCCGGTGCGGGTGGACCGGGTCCCAGCCTTTGGTTTGCGGCGCGACCTTCGGCAGATGCTTCGTTCACCAGATCATTCAATCTCGGTCCGGTGGTGAACAGCGCGGCGCGAGATGCTGCGCCGTACCTTCATCTGACCGGAAATATGCTCTACTTTGACTCGGTGCGGCCCGGTGGAAGGGGCGGCTTGGACCTGTGGATGGCACCAATCAGACCGCACCCGGTGAAGAGTCCATGAGCATCTCTCAAGTCTTCCGAATTACTGCCATTGGGTCGCGGTAGGGACCGCCCTTGCGGGCGGCCTCTATCACCTTTCGACTTAAGAAAGGGGTGCGAGAACCTGTTCATCGTTCGAGGGTTGATTTGGGGCGGCAAGTTCTACAACAACCTGATGGTGAACATGGTCATCCACCAACGGTACGGACTTGTCGGGCTGATCGGCACCATCGACGGTGACACTTCTCACGTTCAATCCGCCGTTGTTTCGAATGGTGATGTGGTAGAGCGTCGTGCGGTACCGGTAGTGGATCGTGTAGCTTGTCCAGTCACTCGGGATGCGCGGTGAGAAGAAGAGTCGATCAACGCGCAATTCCAACCCGAGGAGGGACTCTGTGATGAGGCGATACATCCAGCTTGCTGACCCGGTGTACCACGTCCATCCGCCGCGGCCCACATGTGGCGACACGGCATAGACATCCGCGGCAACCACATAAGGCTCGACTCGATAGGTCGCGATTGTCTTTGCTGAGTTGCCGTGCTTCACCGGGTTGATGAGATCGAACAGTTCCCACGCTCGCTTCACGTCGCCCATCTGAGCAAACGCCATCACGGTCCAGATTGCCGCGTGCGTGTACTGGCCGCCGTTCTCGCGAACGCCAGGCACGTAGCCCTTGATGTATCCGGGATTCAGATCCGATTGGTCGAACGGCGGATCGAGCAGTTGAATCAGGCGGGTATCGCGGCGAACCAGCAGGCGATCGACACTGTCCATCGCCGCGACGGATCGCTCGGGGTCACCTTCGCCGGAAAGGACCGCCCAGCTTTGCGAGATGGAATCGATCTGACACTCAGGACTGGTTGCTGAACCGAGCGGCGCGCCATCATCGGTGTAGGCGCGGCGATACCACTGGCCGTCCCAGGCGGTGGCTTCGATCCGATCGCGAAGTTGTGACGCCTCGTCCATGTACCGGTCGGCAACGGCAATGTCGCCCTGCCTGCGCGCCAGTGCCGCGAACTGTTTCATGACATCGATCATGAACCAGGCAAGCCAGACGCTCTCGCCTTTGCCCTCCGCCCCGACGAGGTTCATGCCATCGTTCCAATCGCCGCAGCCCATGAGCGGCAGGCCATGTTCGCCAAAGCGCAAGGCGTGATCGATGGCGCGGATGCAATGTTCGTAGAGCGTGCCGACCTCGTCGGACACATTCGCAAGGCCGTAGTTGGATTCTTCATCGGGACGAAGCGGCCGGCTGGTGAGGAACGGAACGGACTCCTGGAGCACGCCGGTGTCGCCGGTTGCTGTGACGTAACGACTGACCGCGCAAGGAAGCCAGAGGAAGTCATCGGAGAAGTGGGTGCGAACGCCGCGGCCGACGGGCGGGTGCCACCAGTGTTGCACATCGCCTTCTTTGAACTGTCTCGCCGCGGCGCGCAACAGATGTTCGCGCTGCAGGCCTGGCTCGGCATGCAGCAGCGCCATCGCGTCCTGGAGTTGATCGCGAAAGCCGAACGCCCCGCCGGATTGGTAGAAGCCCGTTCGCGCCCACATGCGACAGGCGAGCGTCTGATAAAGAAGCCAGCCATTGGCGAGAAAATTGAGCGAAGCATCGGGTGTCTCGACGTAGACCGTGCTGAGCGTCTGGCTCCAGTAGTGCCAGACATCTTTGAGGACCTGGAACGCGTTGGGCACGCTGCGGAAGCGATGAACGAGGTGGCGTGCCTGTTCTTCGTTGTGGGCAGAACCGACGATGAAGATGATCTCGCGTTCCTCGCCATCGTGAAGCGGGACATGCGTCTGCATCGCCGAACAGGGGTCGAGGCCGGCACCGACGCGCCCCGAAAGTCTCACGCGGCGCATGGCGGCAGGATTCGCAGGTGAACCGTTGCGACCGAGAAACTCGGTGCGGTCGGCAGTGATGGTACATTCGCTCTCGCTGCAACCTGCGAAGACAACGCGATCACCGAAATCCGGGTTGTATGGATTGCGTGTGAACATCGCACCGCTGGCGCTGTCCACTTCAGTGACCACATGCAGCAAGGCCTTGCTGCGCATTTCACCCAGCACCCAATCGAAGCAGGCGGTGACTGACATGCGGCGCGGCCGACCGCTGCGATTGGTGAGTTTGAGCCGGATGAACTTCACCGGCGCATCGGTGGCGACGAAGTGACTCATCTCGCTGACGATGCCGTCCTGTGTGTATTCAAACACGCTGTAGCCGAAGCCGTGACGGGCCACATAAGGATTGCGGCCGCGCGCCGGTTGTGGCGAGGGCGACCAGAAATTCCCGTTCTCCTCATCGCGAATGTAAACCGCTTCACCACTGACATCACTCACCACATCGTTATGCCAGGGCGTGAGACGAAATTCGTGGCTGTTTTCGGACCACGTGTACGAGCTGCCGCTCTCGGAAACGAGCGTGCCAAAATGAGGATTGGCGATCACGTTGACCCAGGGTGCGGGCGTGTTCTGCCCCGGCCCGAGAATGGCGACGTATTCGCGGCCGTCCTGTGTGAACCCGCCGAGCCCGTTGTGGAACGCCAGATCGCGCTCCGGTTTTGGAAGCGGCGATTCAGGCGGCGCGGTGCGCGCAGACGGCTTCAGGTTGGGAATCATCACGTCGCGCCGTCCGCGCCGTTCGGCTTGCTCCGACAGCGTGCCGGCTTCATCCAGCAGCACGAGGCGGGCAACCGTTTGCAGAAGCGTTCGATCCTCAGGGGCGATGAGTTCGCCGCGCCGTACGAACACACCGCCGGGTTTATCCACCATGGCCGCCTCGGGACTGGCGGCAACGATGCCCATGATCGAGTCCTGAAGCGACTGCTGATAGATCGAATCGTCTTCGTTCCAGATCACAAGATCCACACTGAGGCCCTTCAATCGCCAATAAGCGTGTGCCTGAAGCACCTGTCGGACGAGTTCGATGCGGTTGCTGTTGCGAATGCGGAGCAGCGCAATGGGCAGGTCGCCGGAAATACCGTAGCCCCACAGGCCGGACTGTCCGCGACGATTCAGCGACAGCACACTGGTCTGGGCGCGGCGTACGGATGTTGCGTAGATCAGTGAGCCCGCCAGGCGGTTGTAGACCTGCGCGTCCGCCTCGGTCGCATCGAGTTGTTGAAGCATGATCTGGCTGTGCGTCCAGGCCAGTTCGAGTACGCGGTCGGCAAGGCTGCGATCGTGGTACTTGTCCATAAGCGAGATGACGGCCTCGCGAGTCTCCGCCATGCCGGTGACCATGTCCACGCGAACTGTTTCACCCGGCGCGAGGCGAACGGCCCGCCGGATGGCGACGACAGGATCAAGCACCGACCCATTGCTGTTGGTGAGTTTTGCGCCCCGATCCATCGCTGCGGGCTTGACGAGCGTTCGTCCCCGACCGATGAAGCGATTGCGATCCGTCTCATACGTCGTCTCGCCGACCGTCTCCCCGCGAACGGCCATCAGGTGCATCATCCACGGCGGTTGCTCGCCGGCGGACCGCGGCCGGCGCGTGCAGAGAACCGCCTGCCTTGCCTTCACCAGTTCTGTCTGCACGAACAAGTTGCTGAACGCGGGATGCGACAGGTCCTGCGCCGGCGTGGCAAGCACCACCTCCATGTAGCTGGTGATTTCGATCGTGCGCGGCGTGAGACTCCGGTTGGTGATCGTGACGCGACGTAGTTCGATGTCATCCTCAGGCGAAACGCTGATTTCCGTGTGGGTCAGGATGTCGTGATCACGCCGACGAAATTCCGCGCGCACATGAGTGAAGATCGCTTCGTAAGATTTGTCCGGCTTGAGCGTCGGGTGCAACGCCGTGGACCAGAATTCACCACTATCCAGGTCCCGCAGGTAACAGAAGCTTCCGTGGTTGTCGCGCGTCGGGTCTTCGCGCCAACGGGTGACCGCCAGGTCGCGCCAGCGACTGTAGCCGCCGCCGGCACCGGTAACGACCACGTGATATTGCCCGTTGGAAAGGAGTTGCACTTCAGGCGCGTTGCCGGCCGGGTCCTTGATGACGCGCATCGTGCCTTCGCTGGCGGCAGACGAGATGCGAACAGCCGTGGTTTCGGCGGCGTGAGGATAAACCGCTGCGATGGCCTTGGGCACGCGCTCCTGAAGCAGCAGCAAAGCAGCGCGGAATTCCGCATCGGCCTCGAAGCGCCGCTGCATCGGCTGATCGAGCATCACATAACCCAGCGCCAGCAGGCTCATGCCCTGATGGTGCGCCATGAACTGCCTGACGATCGCGCTGGTCGCGCCGGGAGGAAAACGCGATGGCGTGTAATCGATGGCCTCGTAGAAGCCGAATCGCCCCTGGAGCCCGACGCGCGAAAGCTGCTCGAGATTGCGGCAGGCAAGGTTCGGTTCGATCATCAGCGCCAGGGCACTGGCGTACGGCGAAACAACCAGATTCTCGGCAAGGCCACGCTTCAGGCCCAGGCCCGGCACGCCGAACGCGCGGTACTGGTAATTCAGGTTCTGATCCGTGGCGTTGTAGCCCGACTCGGAAATGCCCCAGGGCACACCGTGCTGTTTGCCGTACTTCATCTGCCGACCGATGACCGCCTTGTAAGTCTGATCCAGCAGCGTGTTCTCATAGTTGGGCATCACCAGCAGCGGCATCAGGTATTCGAACATCGAACCGGTCCAGCTCAGCAGCGCGCGATGGCCGTGAATCACTGTGATCGCCCTGCCGAGCGAGAACCAGTTCTCCTGCCCGAACTGTCCCTGGGCAATCCCGATGAAGCTGGTCAGCCGGGCTTCGGATGCAAGCAGGTCGTAGAAGCTAGCGTCCATACGCTGTTCATCGACGTTGTAGCCGATCGCAAACTGCTCGCGGGTTGTGTCGTAGGCAAAAGTGAAGTCCATGTCCGCCAGTGAACCGCATTCGTCGGCAAGTTGTTTGACGGCTTTGATGCGTTTGTCGGCACGCAGAGCCGATTCGATCAGTGCTTCCCGCAATCGCGTGATATTCATCCGGTCGGATGAATCATCGCTGACCGGGCGAGGCAAAGCGGATGCGGACGGGTGATCAAGAAACGCAACAAGCGATTCACGCAGGCCGGCCAATTCACGCAGGGACGATTGACTTTCGATCTTTTCCAGCTTCGCCTGTAACTCAGTCAACTCAGTCGGGGGCGTGGGCAGCACCAGCCATGGAGCCAGGTGGAGTATGTCCTCCCGCTGGGCTCTTGCCTCGCGCTCCAGGGCACCAATCCACCACTGGAGTTCTTCATCGCCATGGATTGAACTCATCAGTGCCGTCGCCGCCGTTTCGACTTCCACCAGCCGATCCACCAGCACCCGCAGCGACGGAGGTTGACTTGTGAGGCCTGCGGCCAGTTCCTCAATCTGTCGAACAACGGTGACTGGAACCGGTGATCCGCCATCTTCCTCATTGGCGCGATGTATGCCGCGCGCCGCATCGAGCGCCACACGTGCCGTGTCGCGCAGGCCATCGAATATCCGCGGCGACACGATGGGCGCATCAATCAACTCCAGCAGCCCTTGCCGCAGAACCAGCAGATGGCCCGCGAGGTTGCCGCTATCCACCATCGAGACGTATCGCGGCGGCAGTGGCTGGAGCGTGCGCGTGTCGTACCAGTTGTAGAAGTGGCCGCGATACCGTTCGAGGCGAGCGAGCGTGTCGAACGTGTTGCGCGTTCGCTCAAGCAGCACCGCAACCGGACAATATCCGAAATCGCAGGCGGCCAGATTCGACAGAAGCGCCATCCCGATGTTGGTCGGGCTGGTACGCGAGGCGACGAGGTCTGGCTCCTCGCGAACATTGTCCGGGGGCAACCAGTTCTCGCCAGCGGTCACGAACTGCTCAAAGAATCGCCATGTGCGCCGCCCCACACCCCCGAGGAACGCAAGCTGCTTGTCGGACAGCTTTGCCGCTCGCGGCGCCAGCGGCCGACTAATGTTCCACGCCACCAGCGGCGCGATGAACCACATGGCCAGCAGCGGCCAGATAATCGCCAGGATGGGCGGATGCATCCACACGATCCAGCCCGTCAGCAGCACGGCTGCGACCGGGCCGGGCCACATTGTTGCGATGAACGCACCCAGCGTCATGGGCAATCCGCGTTCGCCTTCGCTGGCCGTTCGCCACTCGAGCAGGTTCTTCCTCGTCCAGCACATGCGCACGCAGGTGCGCGCGATCGCATCGAGATGGCGAATCGCTTCGTATGGCAGAAGCATGATGTTCAGCGCCGCCACGACCATCTGCTTGGCAAGTGACCTCGCAACAGAGTGACAGTGGGTCCACCACGGCCGATCGCTCGGCTTGCGAGTCAAGTCAAACCCCGCGGTCAGCAACGGCGCAGCAAGGAGAGATGTCAGCACGAACAGCACACCCGCCAGCGCCAGCGCCGGCGTGGGCATCAGCATCGCCAGCATCAGGAGCACGAACATGGCCGGTGCCATCACGCTGCGCCGCAGGTTGTCGAAGATCTTCCACCATGCCAGGGACGAGACCGGGTTGTGTGATCGCCTGCCATCGGCACCGGGCACCCAGGGCAAAAGCCAGTGGGCGATCTGCCAGTCTCCGCGCACCCAGCGGTGACGCCGGCTCATGTCGCCGGGGTAGTGCGATGGATGGTCCTCCACCAGTTCCACGTCGCTCAGGAGCGCCGATCTCGCATACGCGCTTTCGATCAGATCGTGGCTGAGGATGGTGTTGGGAGCAAACGTCTCGCATGTCGCCATGAAGGCATCGATGTCGTATATGCCCTTGCCGATGAAGCTGCCTTCGCCGAAAACGTCCTGGTACAGATCTGACACCACACGTGTGTACGGGTCAACGCCGCTGTCACCGGTCATGAGTCGCACGTACCAGGATCGTTGCGAACTGGGCAGGCTCACCCCGACGCGCGGCTGAAGGATGCCGTATCCGCTGATGACGCGCCGCTGCCGTTGGTCGAGGATCGGCCGGTTCAGCGGATGCGCCATCGCTCCGATCATCTTGCGGGCCGAGTCGCGCGGCAGTTGCGTGTCCGTGTCAAGCGTAATGACATAGCGCACACCCTTGAGCGCGCTCAGTTCTCCGACCACATGGGTGAAATGATTCGAAGCACCGGGCACCTCTCGCAGCAGCGCGTTGAGGTCGCTCAGTTTGCCGCGCTTGCGCTCATACCCAATCCACACGTCACTCTGCGGATTCCACTTCCGGGGTCGATGGAACAGGAAGAATATGTCAGCGCGATCGCCTTCATACTTGTCGCGAAGAGCTTCGATGCCGGCGCAAGCCTGTTGAATGAGATGCTCATCGCCGGGCATGTTCTCCTGCGGGGCATCAACAAAGTCCGTCAGCAGCGCGAAGTGCAGGTGGGGGTCGCGATTCGCGAGATAACGCACTTCCAGCGATTCAAGCAGACTCTCGACGCCTGCGGCGCTCGACAGCATTGTGGGGATGACAACAATCGTGCGGCTCGTCTCGGGCACGCCGCGCTTGAAATCCATCCGCGGCAACGGACGAGGCAGCACCCAGATCATCGCCAGCCAGTTAACGATGCTCACAGCAAGCTGCGAAGCACACAGCACCGCCGGTAGCGCGATCAGGCCGATGGCGAGCGACGGTGCCTCGAGGTTCCCTAACCATTGGATGAACGCCAGGGAAGTGGCGACCGTCAGGAGCAGGATGCCGCTCATGTAAAGGAACAACGGATGTGCCCGGGCGAACTGAGTGATCCAGGTGCGTGGCGTTCGTGACACCTTCGCCTGTCGTTCGAGTACTGGTCGGCCGCGATCGATGAGGTAGTAACCCACGTGGGCAGCGCGGCCCAGCGCGTCCTCACTCGCGCCGACGCGAGCCAGTTCTATGGCCTTCCGCGCAACCTCGGCCTCGCTCAGTTTGGCGCGCTTGGCGATCTGCTCCACCACGTGGCGGTAACGGTCGCGCGTGCCGAAATCCATGTCGCCGTACACCCGCGCGGGATCGTCACGCAGCGTCTTCTCGACAACGCTCTGGTCCTCAACAAAGTCCCGCCAGTCCGTCGCATCCAGAAAGCGAAGACTGCTGATGCTGTTGCCGATTGAAATCTGGTCGGCAGCCTGAGCCTGTCCATCGGCGCGAACCAGTTGTTCGATCGTCAATCCCTGCTCGGACAGGCGGTGCTCCAGCCAACTGATGGCGAACGACAGGTGCGGGCTCTGCCCCTGCATCTGCCGGGTCAGGTCCGCCATGAACGGGCCTGTGAGCTTCGGGTCAGCCCGCGCCATGTCGGCGAGCACAATGATCAGGTCGGTGGGGTTGTGTTCGACGGCGGCAAGCATTTGCTGCGCCCAGTCAAGCGCGCTGTCGCGATCTCTGCGGGCTGAAGCGATGCGCGCCGCCACACGTCGAAGATTCTCCAACAACGCCAGCCGCAGCATGATCGGGATAGCCCATAGTTCGCCAAGCGCGAGCGGCTCAACGGTCTGATAGGCCGAGATGAAACCGTTCAGGCTGACGGCATCGACATGAGCATCAACGTGTGAGATGTACTCGAGTGCGATGCCGTAAGTGCGAGGGAAGCCAGCCGCCGGCGAGTTGGCCAGGCGAGGAAGCGACTGGCTGTAGGAGCGCGGCAGATGCTTCTTGGCGGTGACAATCTGCTGCTCGATGAGGTAATAATTATCAAGCAACCACTCGGCAGCCGGCGATATGCGCCGGTGTTTCGCCACGGCCGCGGTGACTAGTTCGTAGGCGTCATTGAGGACTTTTGCGTTCTCATTGAGCCGAGGCAACAGCTTGTCCGAAGGGTGACCCGCGGCGATTCTAAATTGACCCGCCAGTGTCTTCGCGTGACGCTGGAGCCAGTCAACGCTGTAAAGCTTCGCACGCAGCAGCGGGGCGTCGGGATCTGTACCATCGCGATTGCCTTCTTCATCGTTCGTTCGACGCCAGCGAAGAAGTCGCTTCAGTCCTGTCGATATCGCTGGAACATCCAAAATACGCCAACTTTCTGGCAAACCGGGAAACCGACGATTGCAAGATGCGAGTTGGCAAATCTCACATGAGCGGGTTGAAATTGCACTGCCCTTTACAGCCGAGCGGTGCCAGTCACGTCGAGTGCCCTGGTAGACATCATAGTCCTCCATGCCCGCCAGCGTCATGGTGACGCTTGTCCAGAAGGAGGTGGGAATGCCACGAGGCTGCGGTGAAGATCAACTCACGTCCGCGAACGACGCAGAGGTTCAATCAGTTGCCCCTGATATTCGTGAGGAAGGGTTACATTCACCGTGGAGAGCTGCGAGCCGTGGTTGCGTTCATCGACCGACCTCAATTGGCTGAGCGAAGGGAATCCGAAAATGCTCCTCCTCCCACGTGTTGGCCCTGTGAATCAGCCGCACGTACATCTCCGGCGGATTGTCCCACACGCGCCAGTCGACGCAGCGCATCATGCGGTCGCGGAAGACGCTGTCCTCGGCCTTGGGCAGCGCCGGGTAGCGCACGTGGTTCTTGCGGGCCATGACAGTGCCCTCGATGCCGCGCGTGCGGGTGACGACCCATGACTGGTCGAGCCGGACGAGATGCTGCACCTGGCTCTTCAGCGCCACCGCGCCGGCGTCGCTCTGCGCCTTGAACTGCTCGGCCACGCACCCAGGGTGCCGCCAGTCGTCGTCATCCCACTGGACCCAGACGTTCTCAAGAGTGGTCGCCAATCTGCGACCCGTCAGTTAGCAGCCTGTGCCGACAGGACGCAGGCCTGATAGGTAAAAAGAGGTGGAACGAATCGGCGCTTTAACTTACGTCCCCCAGCCCGGCCCCAACCGCCTCGAAGGGCAGCCAGGGCCGGGCACCGTCACCGCGCACGCCCGCCCCTCATTCATGACCAATGACTCATGCGCCGCTTTCTGCACAACCTGCTGCGCAACTCGCAACGCCCGGTCGATGATCTCGGCGCGTTCCTCACTGGGCACGATTGACCACAGGGCTGACGACTCGATGCTGAACATCCGAGTAATGGTGACCGCGCCACAGCCAGTCGCGGACGTCACTGTGAACTCGGCCGAAGTGGAAATCGTGTCCGACAGTCAAAATAAGAAGTGGCCCACGATCAGCCCTCGTCTTCCTCGCCGGCCTTGAACTTGAGCTGGCTCACGGTGCAGGCCGCGGCGTCGATGTCGTCACGTTTACCGAGGAAGACGGGCTGATAGAGGCTGCCGCCTTCGCCGGCGTACGCGTAGAGGTATCGCACCTCCACGATGTCGCCGGGGGCCGGGATGGCGTGATTGGCAGGGATGGTGACGTTGCCGACGGCGACACGGGCACCATCTTTCAGCAGTACGAGGGCCACGCTGCGTTTGCCGCTGTTGACCTTGCCGACAATGCACGACGCCGTGGCCGTGAACTTGAGTTTGACCTGGCTGCCCCCGCTCGCGGGCCGACCGGCGGCGTAGTGGGCATCGTGCCGTTTGAAGACGACGCCTTCTCGGTTGCCGGTGCGCAGGGCATGAACCATCTTCCGCTTGGCGTCGGTGTCCACGGTCGTCTGCGCCAGACGAATCGCGGTCGGAGCTTTGGCCGACTTGCCGCGACCCGGCGCGACAATGGCACCCAGCGCCTTGAGCCGATCGCGGTACGGCCGGGGCCGCAAATCGGCTTCATCGGTTTCCAGCACATCGAACGCGAAGTAGGCATCACCGATGGACTCGCCGTCGATGACGCACTTCTTGATCTTCAGGCTGCGCACATGCTGAACGATCAACTCCGGCAGCGCGATGGTCAGGCCCTTGCGGTTGATGCCGGTGATGGTGTCACCCTCGCGCTGGATGAGTGTGCGCTTGCCATCGAACTTCTCCTGCGCCCACCAGGCTTCATCGCTGATGAGCGCGACAGCCAGTTCCTCGTCGATCGGATTCAGAAGCTGCGGCAGAATGCCGGTCGAACGCGGCTCATTGATAGTGCCCTGATAAGGAATACCGTCCGCGCCGGGGGTGTAGCCCTTGGCGGCCTTCTCGGCGATGAGCTTGTCGTAGATCTTGCGGGCCGCAGCGTAGTCCACCGGCGAGGCGGTCTTGGTGCCGGTGTTCAGAGTGCTGCCGCGCCGGCCGTAGGCGAAGTTCACGACGAAGCCGGCTTCACGCGGCTCGATGCTCGCCTGGTAGACCTTGTCGCTGGAGCCCTCTTTGTAGTAGAGCGTGGTGCTTACGGGTGGGTTGGTTTCAGGCATGATCATCGCTCCGTAAAGGGAATTGAATCCACTCGTGAGAGTTTCGCAAGTAGGTAAGACAACCGGCGTGATGCCGGTGTTCAGTCAGAGGTGACCGACATCTCACTCGCCAGCAGATTGAGTGTCAGATCAGTATCAACCGGCATCTTGCGCAGCCATCGCGAGAACTGACTGACCATCAGCCCAGCACAGATATTGGCGGCGAAGATGGTGGAACGGGCGGTGCAACTGCCTGTGAACGCCTCGGCACCTGGAAAGAGCGTCCGCTGATATGCCTGGCGGCCAGCCTCATCCGCGACCGCCAGAACGCGGATCACCTCCGCGCTCATCCGGCCATCTATATAGATACGGACCCGATCCCTCTCCGCTTCCGGATGAGCGCCGAGGTGATCCGCGTGCTGGCGGTTGCGGATGCCGCAGGGCAAAGGGACGAAGCGAACGCAAAGACGTGAATGGCAACGAACGCATGATGATGAAGAAGTGAAACCATCCGTGGTCAACTGACAAGTTCAGTTGAAGCATCCTTCGAGCGAAACCATGAAAAGCACCACGCCGGCTCAATTTTTTCCGTTGATCATTGTTACCTTGTTCGCCCCGGCCACTTGGGCCGCGCCCGCTGATGTCACCTACCCGCCGCAACTCCCCGGTGGCAAAGTGATGGTCACGGAAACTTCCGATGAGTTCCTGAAACCGACCGCGACGTTGCGGAAGGACGTGGCAATCGCCAAGGCTGCTCCCACCATCGATTTCATGTATTTTCCGGGCCAGACTTACCCCGGCAAGCCTTGGTCCAACTGGGGCGATAGTCTGGCGATCAATGGGAAGTATTACGCCTCGATCGGTGACCACCTCGCCCCCGCCGGCAACGCCTTCGTCTTCGAATACGACCCCACGACCCAAAAAATGCGGCAGATCTGCGACCTGAAGAAGGTGCTCAACCTGCCCGAGGGCCACTATGCGCCCGGAAAAATCCACAGCCGGCTCGACATGGGCAGCGACGGCTGGCTTTATTTCGCCACCCACCGCGGCTCCACCAAGGTCACCACCGATCAGTACCACTACAAGGGCGACTGGATCGTCCGCTGCAACCCGGCCACGGCTGAGAGCGAAGTTGTCGTGCAAGGCCCCGTGCCCAAGCACTGCATCCCCAACAGCGTGCTCGACCCCGAGCGGCTCATCTTCTACGGCGGAACCGCCCCGGGTAGCGACAAGGACGAACGCATTCAGTTCTTCGCCTACGACGCCAAAAACAAAAAGCTCCTTTACAGCGGGCCCGACGGCCCCTCGCGCTACATGATCTTCTCGTCGTCGACCGGGCGGGTCTATTACACGCAGGGCAAGGAGGACGCGGGCCAACTCATGCGCTACGACCCTAAGAAGGGCGGCGCACCTGAGAAGATCGACGGCACCATCGGCATCCGCGCCGCCACGCAGGAGACGCCTGGTGGTCTTGTCTACACCGTTTCCTCCGGTCAAGGGCACAAGGACGCGGCGCTGTGGTCGTTCGACACCAAGACGGAGCGCATCGAGAATCTCGGCCCCGCCGCCGCCGCCGGCGAGCAGACTTACATCACCTCCATAGATGCTGATCCCACCGGTCGCTATCTCTATTACGTCCCCGGTGCCCACGGCGGCAGCGAGAAGGACGGATCAGCGGTGGTTCAGTTTGACGTGAAAACCAAGCAGAGAAAGGTGATCGCGTTCCTGCATCCGTTTTTTGAGGAGAAGTACGGCTGCACCCTGCGCGGCACGTTCAGCACAGCCATCGACCCGGCGGGTGACAAGTTGTACATTAATTGGAACGTCAGTCGCGGCAGCAAGGCGTGGGACTCGTGCGCCCTGACCGTCATCCACATCCCGGCGAGCGAACGGCAGCCGTAATCCGCTTGAGGCTAAACGAACGCCACGGGCACCCGGTGCGACTCGGTCCCATGCATCGATGACGCAAATCTGTATCGGAGTCGCAATGAGATGGTCGGCCGTCATAAGCCTGTTGGCGTTGTTCCTGGTCATGCGGGCGCATTTCTCCACAGGCCAGGCCGCCGGCCCCGAAGCCGACTTGCCCCTCCCCACGACCGCCGGTGCAGAGCCTGGCGAGGCGTTGCGGCCGGCCGACGAGCGATTTGCCGCGGCCGGCGGGCCCGAGGTGCCCTCCTTTCAGCGGCACGTCCTGCCGCTGCTGGGCCGGCTTGGGTGCAACGGCCGGGCGTGCCACGGCTCGTTCCAGGGGCAGGGGGACTTCCGTCTTTCGCTGTTTGGGTATGACTTCAAGGCCGACCACGATGCCCTGCTCGGCGGCGACGATGAGCCGCGGGTCAACCGCAAGTCGCCGCTGGACAGTCTGATCCTGCGCAAGCCGACCAAAACAATCCCGCACAAGGGTGGCAAACTGATTAACGTCGACGGGTGGGAGTACAACCTGATCAAACGGTGGATCGAGGCCGGGGCGGCGTCACGCTCGGAAGCGGCAGCGGAGTTCGAGGCGCTGGAGATCGAGCCCAGGGAGATTGTCTTCGCCAAGCCCGGGGAAGCTGTGCGGCTGCGGGTGCGGGCTCGGTGGGCGGACGGGTCGCGCGAGGACGTGACCCCGCTGTGCCGCTTTCGCACCAACGACGAGACGGTGTCGGCCGTCAGCGACGCCGGCGTGGTCACCGCCGTGGGTCCGGGGGACACGCACATCGTCGCGTTCTATGACAACGGGGTGGCGACCGTGCCTGTCCTGCTGCCGGTGTCGGAGCAGAATGGTTCGCGGTACCCGGCCGTTCCTACGCCGACGCGGGTGGACGAGCTGGTCGTGGCCAAGTTGCGCAAGCTCGGTGTCGTCCCGTCGGACCTGTGCAGCGATGATGAGTTCCTGCGACGGCTCAGCCTCGACCTGACCGGCACGTTGCCGGCGGCGGCCGAGGTGGTCGCCTTCGCCGCGAACCGCTCGCCGGACAAGCGGGCCGCCAAGGTCGAAGAGCTGCTCGGCCGGCCTGCGTACGCCGCGTGGTGGGCGACGAAGCTGAGCGACTTCACCGGCAACAACGAGCGGATCGGCCCTCAGGGCGGCGAGCAGGGACTCAACCGCGCCAAGGCCCGCCAGTGGTATGACTGGCTTTACCGCCGGCTTCGCGACAACGAGCCGTACGACAAGATCGTCGAGGGCATCGTCCTGGCGACGACCCGCATCAAGCCCGGCCAGTCGTACGCCCAGTACAGCGCCGAGATGAGCGCGTACTTCCGCACCGACGCCCCGGCCGACTTCGCCGCCCGGCCCACGATGCCGTGGTTCTGGGCCCGCCGCACGCTCGGGGCTCCCGAGGCCAAGTCGCTGAGCTTCGCCCACGCCTTCCTCGGGGTGAACCTCCAGTGTGCCCAGTGCCACAAGCACCCGTACGACCAGTGGACGAAACAGGACTTCGACCAGTTCGCCGCGTTCTTTAACGGCGTGAAGTACGGGCCAACCGACCGCGAAGGGTCCAAGGCGATGCTGACGGCGGCCGGCTTCGGCGGTCTGGACGAGGACTCGGGCACCTTCAAACGCAAGTTCGTCGACCTGCTGGGAGAGGGGAAAGTGCTGCCGTTCAAGGAAGTGACCGTCCCAGCCCCGGCCCGCGAAGACCGCAAGCCCCGCAAGAGTGCCAAGGCACCGGCCGGCCGGGTCATCACGCCGCGACTGCTGGGGGGTGAAGAAGTGGTGGCCGCACAGTACGACGACCCGCGGCGGCCGCTGATGGATTGGATGCGCCAGCCGGACAACCCGTACTTCGCCCGGGCGTTTGTGAACCGGGTGTGGGCGGCCTACTTCAATGTGGGGATCATCGAACCGACGGACGACCTGAACCTGGCCAACCCGCCGAGCAACAAGGAGTTGTTGGACTTCCTCGCCGACGGGTTCGTCAGCAGCGGTTATGACATGCGATGGCTGCACCGGCAGATCGCCAATAGCCGGACGTACCAGGCGAGCTGGCGGCCGACGGCGACGAACCGGCTCGACGAGCGGAACTTCAGCCGGGCGATCGTCCGCCGCCTGCCCGCCGAGGTGGCCTACGACGCGATCGTGCTGGCGACGGCGTCGGACACGGCCCGGGCCCTGCTCGACGCCGACCCGGCCAATACGCGGGCGATCGGCGCCTCCAGCTCCGTCTCCCCCGTCCGCGGCGGCACCAACTACGCGGTCGGCCTGTTCGGCAAGCCGGCCCGCGCCATCAACTGCGACTGCGAGCGATCGGCCGATCCAAGCCTGCTTCAGACGGCCTACCTGCGGAACGACCCGGAGGTCTTCGCCCTGATCGACCGCAAGGACGGCTGGCTGAAACAACTGGCAGCCGATAAGGCCGGCGATCCGAAAGAACGGGTCCGCCAAGCCTACCTGCGGACGCTTAGCCGACTCCCCGATGAGCGGGAGTTGGCGGTCGCGGTTGGCCATCTGTCCGCCGCGCCCGACGCCGCCGCCGGCATGCGTGACCTGCTGTGGGCGCTCATCAACACCAAAGAGTTCATCGTCAACCGGTAGAAGCTGGGGCGCAGGACCGATCCACCAAAGAGGTGCCGAATGTTTCCAAAATCCAGCTACTGCGACGGCGTCACCCGCCGCGACGTGATCAAGGTCGGCGCTCTCGGCGCGCTCGGCCTGAACCTGGCCGGCTACCTGCGACTGGCCCAGGCCAACCAGGTCGCCCCGGCCAAAGGCAAGTCGGCGATCTTCGTGTTCCTGGGCGGCGGGCCGAGCCACATGGATACGTTCGATATGAAGCCCGACGCCCCGGCCGAGTACCGCGGCGAGTTCAAGGCGATCAACACCAACGTCGCCGGCGTGCAGATCTGCGAGCACCTGCCGAACCTCGCCCAATGCGCCGACAAGTACGCCATCGTCCGTGGCATCAGCCACACCTTGGCCGGACACGAATTGGGCACCGAGTACCTCAACACCGGCAACCGCCCGGTGCCGTCGATCATCTACCCGGGGCTCGGTGCCGTCGTGAGCCGCGAGCTGGCGGGCCGACCCGACCTGCCGCATTACGTGGCCATCCCCTCGACTCCGCAGAAGGCGGGGTACCTCGGCGTGCGGCACGCGCCGCTCCAGACCAACGATACCCCCACCCCCGGCGTGCCGTTCACCGTCCGCGGTATCTCGCTGGCTGACGGCGTGACCGTCGCCGACTTTGAGCGGCGGCAAAAGCTGCTGACGAATCTCGACACCACCTTTCGCGGGTTCGAGTCTGACAGCAAGCTCGTCGACGGCATGGACCGCTTCGCCCAGCAGGCGTACGACATGATCAGCTCTGCCCGCGCCCGCGAGGCGTTCGACACCAGTCGCGAGAAGCCCGAAGTGGCCGAGCGGTTCGGCACGAGCAAGTTCGCCATGAGCTGCCTGCTGGCCACCCGGCTGGTGGAGGCGGGCGTCCGGTTCGTCACCGTCACGTTCGGCGGATGGGACACCCACTCGGGCAACTTCCGCGCCTGCAAGGAGAAACTGCTGCCACCCTTGGACCAGGGCTTGGCCGCGCTCTTCACTACGCTGTCGGAGCGGGGCCTCCTGGAATCGACGAGCGTGTACGTGACGGGCGAGTTTGGCCGGACGCCGAAGGTGAACGACAAGGCCGGCCGCGATCACTGGCCGCGGGCGATGTTCTCGCTCCTGGCCGGAGGCGGGATGCGGGGCGGGCAGGTGATCGGGGCGAGTGACGACAAGGGCATGGGTCCAGCCGCCGAGGCGATCACTCCCGACCAGGTCGCGGCCACGTTCTACCACAGTCTGGGCATCGACCACCGCAAGGAGTACCACACGAGCACTGGTCGGCCGGTGATGATCGTGCGCGAGGGCAGCGTGATCCGCGGGGTTTTTTGACGCCGTATGATGATGGACTCTCGACCTCTCACGGAACTTTGCTCATGCGAAAGACGCCCATTGCTCATCCGATGCCGTCGCGGATTTCAGTCCTGATTGGCGCGGTCACGATGATACTGACGGCGATCACCGTCGCCCTCGACGCCGCCGAACCGGTCGCGGTCACGCCGCAGGCGATTGATGGCGACGTCAAGCGGGCACCCAAGCAGCCGTGGGACTCGCAGCGCGACCTGCCGCGGCCGCTCGCTGACGACGACACCGTCAAGCTGGATTACCCGATCGTTTATGTCCGCGTGCCCCGCCCCTACCCGGCCCGCTACGACGGCATCAACCACCTGAACCAGGCCGGCCTCCACCAGACCAACGCGCCGGGCGCGGAGCTGCGGCTGCTGCACCCCGACGGCCGCGACGAGTCGCTCGTGCCCGTCAGCGAGCGCGAGTCGATCACTGACCCCATGGTGTCTTTCGATGGCCAGTGGGTTTATTACTCGAAGTTCCACCACATGGACACCGGCGCCACCGCGAGCATGACCAAGCTCCAGAGCAAGCAGGGGGCGGACATCTACAAGATTCATCTCCGCTCGCGCAAGATCGTTCAGCTCACGAATCAGGAGCGTTCGCCCAATTCCGGCGCGGTGCCGGCCAGCGTCGAGTCACACCGCCGCGGCGTCCACAACCTGGGGCCGTGCCCTGTGCCCGGCGGCAGGCTCGCGTTCGTGAGCGACCGCAACGGAGTCCGCGGCGTGCGCGAGGAAACGCAGCCCGCGGCCCAGCTCTTCATCATGGATGACGACGGCAAGAACGTCGAGATGATCGGGCATCTGAACCTGGGCGCTGCACTGCACCCGGTCCCGCTCAAGGATGGCCGGATCATGTTCAGCTCGCTAGAGACGCAGGGTCTTCGCAGCGACGAGCGCTGGGGCATCTGGGCGATTCATCCCGACGGCACCAACTGGAATCCGCTCACCAGCGCGCTCGGCTCGCCCCCCGGCCAGGCGGTGCATTTCCAGGCTCAGCTTGCCGACGAGCACATCGTCGTCGAGTCGTACTATCAAACCGGCTCGACCGATGGCTTCGGCACCTACTGGAAATTCCCGCTGCACCGCGAGGGTGAGCCCGCGTTCTTACAGGCCTCGAAACAATTCGCGCCGCTGGGCATGCGCGACCTCACGCTGTTCGCCAGCTTCTCCGACATCCGCCCCAACCACAAGGCGGGCGATGTGAATGCCCGTCAATTCCTGGGCAACGTCACCCATCCCTCGGCGGCGCCGGACAACCACCTGCTGACGGTCTGGGCGATGCCCAGCGACGCCCAGGACCCGCAGGTGAAGGTGTACGACGCCGGGCTTTACCTGCTGAAATCAGGCCGGCCGATCAATCACCCGTCGAAGATGCTGCTCATCAAGAACGATCCTGCCTTCCAGGAGCTTTGGCCTCGCGCGGTGGTGCCCTACAAGCGGGTCTTCGGCATCGCCGAGCCGCCGGTGTTGACGCATCACAACGATGGCAAAAAGTCCGTGCATCTGCCCGCGGGCTCGCCGTTCGGTCTCGTCGGCTCATCGAGCCTGTACAAGCGCGAGAGCTATCCCAACGGTGTGGTGCCTGCCGGCTCCGTGACCGCAGTGTCTTCAAAGCCAAGCGACCGCAAGCAACAGTGGCGTGAGCTGAGCGTCGCCCGCTTCGGCCACCCGAGCAACTTCGGTGAGCAGGGTGCCGACGCGGGGCTCTACGAGAACAGCGACATCTGGGGCATCCGCATCATCGTGCTCGAGCCGGTAAGCGACGCGATCCACAGAGATCACAAAGACCGCAGGCACTTCGCGCTGGGCAGCAACGCCGAGGAACGCATCCGCATCCTCGGCGAGTTCCCGGTACGCAAGTTTTCAAAAGACGGCACGCAGCCGCTTGACCCCGATGGCAATCCCGACACCAGCTTCCTCGCCAAGGTGCCAGCCGACGTCGCGTGGACTTTCCAGACGCTCGACAACAACGGCATGGTGGTGAACATGGCCCAGACCTGGCACCAAGTCCGCCCCGGCGAGGTCCGCACCAACTGCGGCGGCTGCCACGCCCACAGCCAGAAGCCCACTGACTTCAACCTGACGCTCGCCTCGAAGCCTGACTTTCAACCCTGGAACCTGACGAAGGAGACGCCGCTCTTCACGGTGAAGGCGAATGACCGCACAGACCGCAAGTGGGACCGCGAGGATCGCACCGGTGTGCGCTTCGCCAAGGGCGGCGTGGTCGACGTCGAATACCACCGCGACATCAGGCCGCTGCTCAACCGCAGTTGCGTCGCCTGTCATTCAAAGGATTCACAAAAGCCCGCCGGCAAGCTGGTGCTGGATGACGACCGCCCGCTCACCAGGCAAGGCCTCGTGCCCTGGGCGGAAAACGTGCGCGTGCCCCAGGGACTGCCCAAGAGTTACCACCGCATCGTGCAGTACGCGTGGGCATTCCAGTCGCGGCGCAGCCCGCTGATGTGGAAGGTCCACGGCAAGCGCCTCGACGGGTTCCGCAACGAGGATGTCCCCAGCCCGGCGCTCGATTATGAGAACGAAAAGGATGTGCTCAACTGGTGCCACCACAGTCACCGCTTCCGACAGGATGTCGACTTCACCGGCGGCGTGATGCCACCGGCCGAGGCGATCACCGGCGAGTTCAAGACCGAAAGCGGCGAACCGATCAAGGTGCCGGCCCTAAGCGATGAAGAGAAGCTCACACTGGCGCGATGGATCGACATCGGCTGCCCGATCGATCTCGATTACGACCCCTCCAAGCCCGACCACCGCGGCCGCGGCTGGTTGCTCGATGAAGGCCGGCCTACGCTCGCGCTCAGCGCCCCGGCCGCCGGTGAGAACACCGGCCCGCTCGAGGTCATCCGCATCGGCATGCACGACTACTTCACCGGCCTGGACCACGCGTCGTTCACTGTCACCGCCGACTTCGAAATCGACGGCGTCGCCGCGGGCGATAACCTGGCGTCCCGCTTCAAGCACACGGGCGATGGCGTGTGGGAGTTGAAACTGTCCAAGTCCATCGGCACCCTGGAGGCCGCCAAGCTGACGGTTTCGATCAAGGACCGGCAGGGCAACATCACGCGCATCGAACGGACGTTCAAAATCATCACGGGGCAAGCCGGCGACGAAGGCCGCGTCTCCGCAGTCAGGTGACCGCGACTTCATTGAAGCAAGCTGGGCAGCGGCAACGCCACCCTATCCGCATCTCCGCGTCAGATGAGCGCCGCCAGCAGCAGCGTCTGCACCTGCGTTTCCGCGCGTTTGCTGGCTGATCCGTGTAGATTCTGGCGATTCGCCTCCCTTGGGAGCCTGACGATACGATCCCTGTCATGCTCCTGACGATCTCGACAAATCGCACACCAGCGACTGACCTGGGCTATCTGCTCCACAAGCATCCGGGCAAGGTGCAGCCGTTCGAGCAGTCGTTCGGCTGGGCGCGGTCGGCGTCGTAACGGGCCGCTTGCAGGTCCAGACGCAGCGCCGTGAGCAAGTCATCCTGCTCCCTCTGCTTCGCCGCGACAGCTTGAGTCACTGCCTCCACGGCGCCTGGCTGCAGCAGATCGAAGACCTGTCCCATCACCGCTTCATCCAGGGAACTGCCGCCGAAGCCGATGCACTTTGATTCGCTGTTGTCCAAAAACCCGCGACGGTAGTTCGGTTTAACGCGGCCCGAGAAGCGTGCCTTGCTTCGACTCGCGTTCATGAACGACGCATAGGTTCAACCAGTCGGGCCTGGTATCCGTGAGGAAGGGTTACGTTCCCCGTGGAGAGCCGCGAACCGTGGCTGAGTTCACCGACGGATGGCGATTGGCTGAGCGACCGGAATCCGAAAATGCCCCTCCTCCCACGTATTGGCCCCATGAATCAGCCGCACGTACATCTCCGGGGGATTGTCCCACACACGCCACTCGACACACCGCATCATCCGATCGCGGAACACGCTGTCCTCGGCCTTGGGCAGCGCGGGGTATCGCGGGAGGTTCGAACTTAGACTTTTCCAGAGGTTCCGCATCGACCCATCAGTGGCGTCAGGGCACCCTTCAGGAGGCCCTCAGCCGGGGGTGGCCACAGTGGAGAACCTGTCGGGGCGTGCAGGGCCGAAACATGCGTTTTATGCTGCGGTCCAGCGGTGTGCATTTATTCTGTCCCTCTGGACCGGGCCTCTGCATTTCGGCCCACAACCCCACCATAGCACCATGAAGTCAGCCCTCCAAGCGTTCTTTCCTTTGCTGGCCGGCGCGACCGAGAAACAGCTCGTCCGCCAAGTCGAGTACCTGAAGGCTGAGAACCAGATTCTCCGCGACAAGCTGCCCAAGCGCATGACCGTCACGGCGGCCGAGCGAGCGCGGTTGATCAAGCTCGGCAAGGCCGTGGGTTCCGCGATCAAGCACCTGATCACGATCGTCAGAATTCGGACGTTTGCCAGGTGGAGTGCCGCACGTGGAAGGTGAAGCCTCCCGCTTGGAGCGAGCCAAGCTCGATCACAAGGCGACAGCACTCGCTTTCCTCAGCGGCCGGTCCGATCTCGGGGAGTCACTCATGGCATGGTGAGCGCTCCGGCGGATGATGGATGGGGTTCAGCGACTCTATCCTGCCGTTGAACTCAACCATCGACAAAAGGAGGATTCGGATGCTCGCACTGTCCAATCGCGTGTTGACCATTCTAAACCGTCAAGGGGTTGATTTCGAGTTGATGGACCCGCGCGATGAATCGTTTGGTACGGTGTGCGAGCGCGATTCTGTCGACCTTACAACCGTCGTAATTGATCTGGGTGGCCGATACTTGATGGTCGCCACTGGGTCGGGCGATGACGATGACTGGAATGCGCTCAGCGACCAGCTTCGTGATCGCGGGATCTGCCTTGCCGATGAATGCCTGCGAAGCGTTCTCATGCCCGGTTGTGAGCCTGGTGCCGAGCCGGCGCCGGGGCTACTTTGTGGCTTGCCCGTGTTTGTTACGCCTCGTGTCGGCCGCGCCAGCTGGGTCCGCTTCATGGCGGGCGATCATTCGGTGCAGGTGGCAATCCGTTATCGTGATTTCGAGCGACTGGTGATGCCGCACGCGCTTGAGGAACTGCTTGACAGAGTAGCCGCGGAGCCCTTGCCAACCGCTGGCGCACGACGGGCGAACAACACAGGCGTGGCGTTGGTGTGCATGGCGTGATCTCCGCGAAAAGAATGCCGCGCCAAAGGAATCGATTCCCAAACACGATGAGGACCAATCGATGAGCAACTGGCTTCCCAAGAAGACCGTTCTGATTCCCGTGGACTTCTCCCCGCCGGCGATGGATGCAATCAAGGTGGCGCGTGACCTCGTCGGCGACGAATCGGGCCTGCACGTGCTCTACGTGATGCCCGAGAACATGCCTGTGCCGGTCGAAGGTGCCTGGGTGCCGCCGCCGACTGAGCAGGAACTTGAAACGTCCCGGTCGGCGCTGACGCAGAAACTGGCCGACCTTGGTTTGAAAGGAGTTGTTGTCGCGGTGCGACCGGGGTCTGCGGCTTCCACCATCTGTGAATATGCTCAAGAGATCGGCGCGGAGTTGATCGTCATCCCGTCGCACGGTCGCACGGGACTCAAGCATCTGCTGATCGGCAGCGTCGCTGAGCGCGTGGCCCGGCATTCGCCCTGCCCTGTGCTCATTCTGCGGCGCAAGGACTGAAGTGCCCCGCGCCAGACTCCGCAACGGCATCAAGCGCTGCGAAGTCGGACATGACTTACCGCAGTGGTGAGGGTTTGATTGAACCATAAGGAAGTGACATGCTGCTGCATCGTTTCAACTGGAAGCAAATTATTCTTGAATCGGCCGAGCCGGTCCTGGTCGATTTCTGGGCCCAGTGGTGTACGCCCTGCCGGTCGATGAACCCGATCCTGGAATCGCTGGCCAGGGACTTCAAGGTGTGCAAAGTGAACGTTGACACGAATCAGAAGCTGGCCACGCATTACGGCATTTCATCGATCCCCGCGCTGCTGATCTTCAAGGGCGGCAAGGTCGCGGCACGTTTTGTGGGTGTGACCGCGGAATCGACGCTGCGAGCCGAACTGAAAAAGCACAGTGGAGCATGACGTCGGTAATGCGGGATGGCGTTTTCGAGTAACTGAGCATGGCGGATGCACGGACGGAACTGGACCTTGACCGGCGAATCGCCTACTTCTCGATGGAAGTGGGCTTGTCGTCAACGATACCGACCTATGCGGGCGGCCTGGGCATTCTTGCCGGGGACACGATCCGTGCAGCTGCGGATCTTCGCGTGCCGATGGTCGCTGTCACGCTCGTTCATCGGTTGGGCAACTTTCGGCAAGTGCTCGACGAGCAGGGCTGGCAGCATGAGGAACCCGTGGCATGGCCGGTGGAGACAACTTTGACGCCGCTGGAGCCGCGCGTGCGCGTTCACCTGGTCGGCCGCGACGTGCTGCTGCGGGCGTGGCTGCATCAGGTCAAGGCCCCCGGGGGCTGCGACTCGTACACCGTGCCCGTGATCTTCCTGGATGCGGATCTGCCTGAGAACAATGACGCTGATCGGCAACTGACGCACTACCTTTACGGCGGCGATCGCCGATACCGTCTCTGCCAGGAAGTCATTCTGGGCGTCGGCGGCGTCCGCATGCTGGGCGCGCTGGGGTTCAGTCGCATCGAACGGTTTCACATGAACGAAGGCCACGCGGCCCTGCTCACCGCGGAACTGTTGCGCGAACATCTGGCAACGCACGGCAAACAGGCGGTCGATGACGAAGCCATCGCGGCGGTCCGCGGGCGCTGTGTGTTTACCACGCACACGCCAGTGCCTGCCGGTCACGATCGATTCACGCGCGAGCTGGTACGGCAGGTGGTCGGCGAACAACCTGTGCTCGAACATTCAGGCTTGTACGAGCACGACGGCATGCTCAATCTCACCTACGCCGGCCTGAACCTGAGCCACTACGTCAACGGTGTGGCCAAGCGGCACGGCGAAGTCTCCCAGCTTCTCTTTGCTCCGTATGTCATCGATGCCATCACCAACGGCGTGCATGCGGGCACATGGACCGGCCCGGCGATGGCGGCGGTCTTTGATGGTCACATACCGGAATGGCGCGCCGACAACTTCGCGCTGCGCTACGCGGCCGGGCTGCCGCTGACCGAGATCGCCGCCGCGCACCGACAGGCCAAGCAGCGCCTGATCGATCACATCCACGAGCAGACCGGTGAGACCTGGGACGTGAGCGCTCTGACCATCGGCTACGCGCGGAGAGCGACAGCGTACAAGCGCCCCGACTTGCTGTTCAGCGACGTTGATCGTCTGAAGTCGATCGCGGCTCAAGCGGGCGGCCTTCAACTGGTCTACTCCGGCAAAGCGCATCCGGAAGACGAAACCGGCAAGCGGCTCATTCAGAAAATCCTCGGGCTGCGAAACCAATCGGGCGAGCAGTTGCGCCTCGTCTATCTTCCTGATTACAACATTGATCTGGCCCTTCTCCTGGTGGCCGGCGTGGATGTGTGGCTGAATACGCCTCGTCCTCCGCTGGAAGCATCCGGCACCAGCGGCATGAAGGCAGCGCTCAACGGCGTGCCCTCGCTGAGCATTCTCGATGGGTGGTGGCTGGAAGGCTGCATCGAAGGCGTCACGGGCTGGGCCATCGGCCCCGAACACCGCAACGTCGATCCGGCCGACCGAAGCGCAGAAGACGCGGCGATGCTCTATGACAAGCTGGAGCAGCGCGTGGTCCCCGTGTTCCGCGCCTCTGATTCGAGGTTCCTCGAGATCAGACGCCACTGCATCGCGCTGAATGGATCGTTCTTCAACACACACCGCATGCTTCAGCAGTACGTGCTCAAGGCGTATTTCTAACCGGCGGCGGCCTGTGATGGGGACAAAACCTCAACAGCAGAAGCGGCGATTGTGAATCCGAACGAAACGAACCCGGCCGACTCGTCTGGTCGAGCATGGGACCGTCTTCGTTCGCGCCGAATCAAATGCGGTGCATCGTCGAAGCGGCACAACTGATTGAGGCGGGTGCTGCGCCAGCACGCTCTACAGCTTCTTAGAACGGGATCGTCAGCTTCAGTGCCGCGCCATGCGATTCGGTGCGGTCTGAGAATCGGCCTGTGGACATCCAAGCATCGGCGAATCCCTGACCAATCCGGGTCTACATGTTGTGATCTGGCTTGTCTTGCGATGCCGGCACGACACTGCGAAATGGATGTTTTCCTTGCAGAATCTCGCGGAAAGGGCTAATCTCACCTTGGCTTGGGGTCCTTTCTGGTCGGTAAGTGGCAGCGAAGCTGACAGATGCTGTGAATAAAGAGCGACGAATCGGCGGAGCAGCACGACGCTGTCTTGGTTGTCAGCGCGAGACTACTTTTGTGGTTGGCTTGACGGAACGAGCCGGCTTCATGTGGGTTGAAGCGCTATGGTGACTCCGGACGAACCCAACCTTGTTGTTGTTGTTGTTGAAGACGACGCCGAGACCCGCGCCAATCTTTGCGACATCCTCGAACTGGACGGTTTGGTCGTGCGTTCGGCCGGCACCTTCACCGAATGCATGGCGCACAAACACGGTTCTCCTATGGCCGTCATTCTCGATTGCCAACTGCCCGATGGCACGGCCGACCAGATGATTCCTCACCTCAAGTCCGCCTGGCCCGAAGCCGCCATCGTCGTCGTGACCGGCTATCCGGATATCGACGGAGCCATCGCGTGTCTGCGGCAAGGTGCCAGTGACTACCTGCTTAAGCCCGTGAACCCGGATGCCCTGCGATCCACGGTTGCCCGGATTGTCGAAGCGCGTCGAGCCGCTGTGACGATGCGCCAACGCAAGGCTCATCTGAGTTCCATTCTGAATACGGCAGTGGACGCAATCATCACGATCGATCACCAGGGCATGATCACAGGCACCAACCCCGCGACCGAAAGCCTGTTCGGCTACGCGCG
>JBBDXA010000101.1:0-33929 GCA_040902585.1 Phycisphaeraceae bacterium | reverse complement strand
GCTGAGGCAGAGCTGACGCTGATTGAAAAAGTTAAGACGAGTCTGAGCCATCGGCTGGCCGTGCTGCCTTGGTTGCCTGTCGAGCCTGTGGGTGTGGAGCCGCTGCGAGAGCTGACTCACCCTCACGCGCAGACGACGTCAGCCTGATCAATTTCCAAAAGCATTCAAAGAATGAGGATTGATGACATGTCCGAGGCGGTAGCAAAACGAATGTCGTTTCTCGATCGGTATCTCACGCTCTGGATTTTTCTGGCGATGGCCATCGGTGTTGCCATCGGCACGCTGCTGCCGGGCGCGCAGGAATTCATCGACAGCCTTTCCGTGGGCACGACCAACATCCCCATTGCCATCGGTCTGATTCTGATGATGTATCCGCCGCTGGCGAAGGTGAAGTACGAACAGATGGGCCAGGTCTTTCGCGACTGGAAAGTGCTGGGCCTTTCACTGGTGCAGAACTGGATCATCGGGCCGGTGCTGATGTTCGCGCTGGCGGCCATCTTCCTGCACAATCACCCGGAGCTCATGGTCGGCCTCATCCTCGTGGGCATCGCCCGCTGCATCGCCATGGTGCTGGTCTGGAATCAACTGGCCAAGGGCAACAGCGAGTATGCCGCCGGTCTGGTCGCGCTCAACAGTGTGTTCCAGGTCTTCACCTATGGCCTGTTCGCATGGTTCTTCGTCACCATCGCGCCGGGCTGGCTGGGCATTGATCTTTCAGCCGTGCAAGGCGCCGGCGGCAAGACACTGTCTGATGTGACGGTCGCCGAGATCTTCAGCAGTGTGATGATCTATCTGGGCATTCCGTTTGCCGCGGGTGTGCTCGGCCGCGTGGTGCTGATCCGCGCCAAGGGGATCGCGTGGTACGAAGGCAGCTACATCCCGCGCATCTCGCCGATCACGCTGATCGCCCTGCTCTTCACCATCATGGTGATGTTCAGCTTCAAGGGCGACAAGATTCTTCAGTACCCGGGCAAGGTGCTGCTGGTGGCGGTGCCGCTGATGATCTATTTCGCGGTGATGTTTCTGGTGAGCTTCTTCATGGCGTGGAAAGTGGGCGCGGACTACTCGCGCAGCGCGACGCTCGCCTTCACCGCCTCGGGCAACAATTTCGAACTGGCCATCGCCGTGGCCATCGCGGTCTTTGGGATCCGCTCTGATGTGGCCTTCGCCACCGTGATCGGCCCGCTGGTCGAGGTGCCGGTGCTGATCGGGCTGGTGCATGTATCACTCTGGCTGCTCCGCAAGCTCTACGCCGGCCGCATCTGTGATGATGTGCCCGTCGCCGTCGCCACTGCCGAGGGAGAGATGTGCGGGGCGACCGAGCGGGCCATGAACGAAGTCAAACCGCGGCCGTGATCGACGGCGCTCCGGCACCATACGAGAATCCCTGATCGCCCAACGATCGCATCGCGCCCCATCGTCAACTGCCTCCACTTCATACGCCCGCACCGCTGGCGATGCCTGTCTGTAACTCATTGCTGTCCCCGAGCTTGCGGGGCGCGGCTGGCGTCTGCCGGGCCTTTCGCCGGGGAGTCGAAATAAAGACTCATCTTTCCTTACCTATTGGTCGATTAAATAGTTGACCTCTGAGTCATCTTTAAGTAAGATGCGTTCATCGGTCGAGTCCGATCGGAGCCGCCGCCATGCTCAGCCTTTCACAAACCACCGGTTACGCCATCCGGGCACTGACCTGCCTTCGGTTCGGCGAGAGCGCGGCACTGGTGATGGCCAAGGACATCGCGGAGGCGACGGGCATCCCGCTGCCTTATCTGTCAAAGCTGATGCACGCCCTGGGGCAGGCCGGGCTGATCACCACCAAGCGCGGCTATCGCGGCGGCTTCGCGCTGGCGCGGCCGGCGGAGGCGATCAGCCTGATGGACATCACCGAAGCGATCGAAGGCCCCAACGACAACGCGAGCTGCCTGCTCGGCCTCGAAACGTGCAGCGATGAACGGGCCTGTCCGCTTCACCGCTTCTGGAAGCAGGAGCGGCAGCGCATCGAGAAGGCGATGTGTCAGATGACCCTGCGCGAGGTGGCGAAGTTTGAAGCCCACCTGATGAAAGCGACAGGCGTGACTGAATCACAGAGCAAGGGCGAACAAGCCAAAACGAAATCGAAATCGAAATGAAAAGGAGCCGGTCATGAGCATGGATCGACGAGAATTTGTGAAGGCTGGTGCCCTCGTGACAGCGAGTGTGGCCGCGGCCGGCGCGCTGGTGCTCAAGGACCGCCTGTCCACGACGACCTCTGATCCCGTCGGCGAGAAGACCGTTCGCCATCTGACGGTGCTCAACAACATCAAGCCGCAGCATGATGAAGATGTGCTGCTCCGCATGCAGCGCGAGCTGGTGAAGGCGATGGCCAAGCCCGTGGAGGAGCGGCGATGGATCATGGTGATCGACACGCGCAAGTGTGTCGGTTGCCACGCCTGCACCATCGCCTGCGTTGCGGAAAACAAGCTGCCGCCGGGCGTGGTTTATCGTCCGGTGGTGACCGAGGAGTTTGGCGAGTATCCCAACGTGCAGCTTCGTTTCACGCCCCGGCCGTGCATGCAGTGCGACAATCCGCCCTGCGTGCCGGTGTGTCCGGTGAAGGCGACATGGAAGCGGCCCGATGGCATCGTCGCGGTGGATTACGACAAGTGCATCGGCTGCCGGTATTGCCTGACCGCCTGTCCCTACGGCGCACGCACCAGCGACTTTGGCCACTCTTATCTGGAAGGCGCATCCGAAGGTGCCTCAACCGACGATGACGCGGCGACCTATGGCCCGCAAGCGCCATGGGCCGATGCACCCAGCCACGAGTATGGCAAGAGCTGGGACCGCAGCGATCATCAGTCGCCGATGGGCAACGCCCGCAAGTGTCACTTTTGTCTGCATCGTCTGGAGGTCGGCCAGTTGCCTTCATGCACGACGACCTGCATCGGCCGGGCGACTTACTTCGGCGATGCCAACGATCCCGACAGCATGGTGACGGAACTGATCACGAAGAACAACGTGCAGACGCTGCTGCCACAGCATGGCACGAAGCCGCGCGTTTACTACATCGTGTGAACGTATTGCGTGTGATTGATTCCCCTCCCTCTTAGGGAGGGGCTAGGGGAGGGTCGAGCGCACTGCTGCCCCAAGCTTCGATTCGCAATCAGGCTCACAGTGCAGCCGCTCGCCCGACCCTCCCCCCGCCCCTCCCTAAGAGGGAGGGGAGTAAGACAACAGCAGCCTCCAATCGCGGAGTTCACAGTCATGACCTCTCTCCCCAACGCCAATGGCCCGATGCTCGATGAAGCCCAAGCCGTCGATAAATACATCTGGCGTTCGCCTTACGCGAAACAGATCTGGATCGTCTGGTTCCTCCTCCTCGGCCTGGGTCTCATCGGCATGTATCAGCGCGTGACCATGGGCCACATGCCTGCGGGCTACGGCTCCTACGTGCCGTGGGGCCTGTGGATCGCCATCTACTTTCATGGTGTGGGCATCGCCGGCGGGGCGTTTGTCGTCGGCGCGATGGGCTACATCCTGGGCGCGCGCGGCCTGGGCACCGCCTCGATGCTTCGCACTGTCATCGTGCTGAGCATCGCGGCGATGGTGCCTTCCTTCATGGCGGTCTGGCTCGACCTGGGTCGGCTCGACCGCGCCCACCGCATCATGACCTCGCCGAACTTCACGAGCAT
Source organism: Phycisphaeraceae bacterium (assembly GCA_040902585.1). Classification (GTDB taxonomy): domain Bacteria; phylum Planctomycetota; class Phycisphaerae; order Phycisphaerales; family Phycisphaeraceae; genus JBBDXA01. Next base: position 30,258 of record JBBDXA010000101.1, on the reverse strand, counting down.
GATGGCGTTCAATTCGTGGATGTACATGGCGTTCATCGGCGTGGCGGTGGTGACATGGGTGCTCAGCTTCCGGCCGCGCTCGACGTGGCTTAAGCCGTTTCTCGTGCTGGGCATTTTCCTGGCGTGCCTGATTCCCAGTCAGAGCGGCGCGTTCTTCGGTGTCGTCGATGCCCGGCCGTTCTGGCACAGCGCACTGTTCCCCGTGCTCTTTCTCGCATCCGCGATCACCAGCGGCGCGGCCATGCTGATGTTCGTCCGAGCCGCGCTGGGCCCGCAGGCTTTCCGCTGGGCGTCCATGGATTCGCAGGCTGAGCATGATGAAGCGCTCAACCGCCTGCGCATCGTCGTGGCTTGCGGATTGTCCATCTATCTCGTGCTTGAGTTCGCCGAGTTTTCCATCGCCATCTGGAGCCCGGCCAGCCATTCGCCCGCCATCGAAATGATTCTGTGGGGGCCGTACTGGTGGGCGTTCTGGATCGTGCATCTGTTGATCGGTGCGATCGTGCCGCTGGTGCTTTTCTTCTTCACGCATCGTCGCGGCATCTGGGCGGTGGGCGCACTGCTGGTGGCGATCACGATGCTCACCACACGTCTCAACGTGCTGATCCCCGGGCAGTCGGTGCCGGAGCTCAAGGGCTTGCAGGAAGCGTTTCATCATCCGCGTTTGAACTACACCTACCACGCGACAGCGATGGAGTATCTCGTGGGTCTGTTCCTCATCGCTTTGGGCATGGCGACCTACGTCATCGCCCGCCGGATTGGTGCGACGATTGCTGTGCGACTCGACAAAGAAACCAACGGCAACAAGAAGAAGTGATCCGCTGTGATCCCGCGCGGATGTGATTTGAATCTGCAATTGATCTCTGACTGAAACGAAGGTGACATCATGTCAAAGTCCAAGCCAATGTCCAAGCAAGATGCTGCTGTTCTCTCTCGCCGTCGCTTCCTCGCGGGCGGTGCGCTGCTCGGTTCGATCCTCGCCGAGAAGTCGCTCGCCGGTGAGTCGCCTGACCACGGCGCAGCCGGCAGCGCGATCCTCAACAGCGATCGTCCCGATGCGCCGTACGAACTGGCGCTGTCGCAGAACACCATTTACTCCGCCTGCCTCCAGTGCAACACCGGCTGCGGCATCAAGTGCAAGCTCCAGGACGGCGTCGTCACCAAGATCGATGGCAACCCCTACAACCCCTGGACGCTCCTGCCGCACCTGCCTTACGCGACCAACGTCGAAGACGCGATGCCTGTCGATGGCTCGGTCTGCCCCAAAGGACAGGCGGGTTTGCAGACCGCATATGATCCCTATCGCCTTCGCAAGGTGCTCAAACGCGCCGGGCAGCGCGGCGAGAACAAATGGATCTCCATCCCCTTCGAGCAGGCCATCAAGGAAGTCTGCGAAGGCGGCAAACTTTTCGCATCGCTGCCCGGTGAAGAATACCGCGAAGTCGAAGGCCTTCGCTCCATCATGGCGCTGACCGATGCGAAAGTTGCCAAGGCGATGGAGAGCGATGTCAAGGCGATTCTCGATGAGAAGGACAAGGAGAAGAAGAAGGCGCTCGTCGCTGCGTTCAAGGAAACACACTCGGCCAATCTGGACAAGCTCATCGACCCCGACCATCCGGACCTTGGCCCGAAGAACAATCAGTTCGTCGTCTCCTGGGGTCGGCTCAAGGATGGTCGCGGCCAGCTCTACAAACGATTCGCCACCGGCTTCGGCACCACCAACGCCCACGGCCACACCACCGTCTGCCAAGGCTCGCTCTACTTCACCTGCAAGGCGATCAGTGAGCAGTACGAGGGCGGCAAGTACGCGAACGGTCAGAAGTTCTATTTTCAAAGCGATGATGAACACGCGAAGTTCATCCTCTTCATCGGCGCGAATCTATTCGAAGCCAACTATGGCCCGCCGAATCGCACCGTGCGCCTCACGGAAAATCTCATCAACGGCCACACCAAGATCGCCGTGGTCGATCCGCGCTTCAGCAAGGTTGCGAGCAAGGCGTGGAAGTGGCTGCCCATCAAGCCGGGCACCGATGCCGCGCTGGCGATGGCGGTGATGCGATGGATGTTTGAGAACGATCGCTTCGATGCGAAGTTCCTCGCCAATGCGAACAAGGCTGCCGCGAAGGCTGCGGGCGAAGCGAGCTGGACCAACGCGACGAATCTGGTCATCCTCAAAGACGGCAAACCCGGCAAGCTGCTCCGCGCTGCCGATGTGGTGATCGATGGTCAGCCGGTGATCGCTGCTGAGACGCGCAAGCTCGCTGATGGCAAGGAATTTGTCGAGAAGTTCCTCACCGTCCGGGTCAATGGCAAGCTCACCGCGCTCGATCCCAACGATGACAAGACACCTGTCGTCGCCGATCTGTTTGTGGACACCAAGCTGCCCGATGGCACGCACATCAAGACCGGTCTGCAAATCCTCAAGGACGAAACGCTCACGAAGTCCATCGCCGACTGGTGCGAGATCGCCGGCCTGCGCGAGTCGGATGTCATTGCCGTGGCCCGTGAACTCACCAGCTACGGCAAGCATGCGGCTGTGGACATGCACCGCGGCCCCGCTCAGCACACCAACGGCTTCTACAACATCTTCGCCTGGATGTGCGTCAACATGATGCTGGGCAACGTCGATCACAAAGGCGGCGTCATCGCCGCCAACAAGTGGGACTTGGAGGGCAAAGGCAAACTGTTCGACCTAAAAGCCCACCCCGGCGCGATCAAGCCCTTTGGCATCAGCTCCATTCGTCACGGCCTCGATTACGAAAAGACCACCATCTTCGCCGGCTATCCCGCGAAGCGAAACTGGTACCCGCTCTCCAGCGACGTGTACGAAGAGATCATCCCCTCCATCGGCGATGCGTATCCGTATCCGGTGAAGGCGCTGGTGATGTACATGGGCGCGCCGACTTATTCACTGCCCGCGGGTCACACCAATATTGAAATCCTCTGCGACCTGAAGAAGCTGCCACTCTTCATCAGCAACGACATCGTCGTCGGCTCGACGTCGATGTATGCCGACTACATTTTCCCGGACACGTCGTTCCTGGAGCGATGGGAGTTTCAGGGCAGCCATCCGAACATGCCCATCAAGAGTCAGCCGATCCGTCAACCGGTGATCGCGCCGATCCCGCAGAGTTGCACGGTGTTCGGACAGAAGGCACCGATCTGCTTCGAGACGATGCTCATGGGCATCGCCGAGCAGCTCAAACTGCCGGGTTTTGGCAAGGATGGCTTCGGTCCGGGCATGGACCTGAGTCATCCGGATGATCTGAATCTAAGGGCTGTGGCCAACGTCGCCTTCGGCGAGAAGCCCGATGGATCGCAGCAGGTGCCTGATGCGGATGCTCACGAAATCGAACTGCTCGCGCAGGCTCGCCGGCATCTGCCCAGCGAGGTATTCGATGTTGCGCGATGGCGCGCGATTGTCGGCGAAAAAATGTGGCCCAAGGTGGTGTACGTGCTCAACCGCGGCGGGCGATTCGAGGATGCGGATAAGGCGTTCAAAGGCGAGCTGCACGCGCATCCTTATGGCAAGCTGCTGAATCTCTATCAGGAGAAGACTGCCGCGACCATCCACGCAGGCACCGGCAAGAGCAACCCGGGTTACGCGGTCTATCTGCCCATCCGCGACTACCACGGCAACGAACCCACCGAACTGCGCAAAGGCCACGACCTTGCGCTGATCACCAATCGCACCATCACCGCAACCAAGAGCCGCACGATTGCGGATCCCTGGCTCTCCGCGATCACGCCGACCAACGGCATCCTCATCAATCCGCGCGATGCGGAGAAGATGAACCTCACCAACGGCCAGATGGTGAAGGTCGTCAGCGCCACCAACCTCAAAGGCGAGTGGGACCTTGGCGCAGGCAAGAAGAAAGACATGGTCGGCAAAGTGGTCTTCACGCAGACGATGCGGCCAGGCGTGATCAGCTTCACGCTGGGCTTTGGCCACTGGGCCACCGGCGCGGCTGACATCACCATCGACGGCCACGTGATCAAAGGCGAAGAGCGCCGCACCGCTGGTGTGCATGCGAATGCCGCGATGTGGACCGACCCCGCCCAGAAAAACACCTGCATGCTCGACCCGGTCGGCGGCAGCGTGAGCTTCTATGACACGCATGTGAATCTTGAACCGGTCAGGTGACTATCACGATCAGAGGGTCGGAGCCTGGCATACGCGGCCATCCCATCCAACGTCATGCCAGGGCACACGAATAGAAAGGTGTCGAAGTGGATGAGACCGGAGTCCTGACGGCATTGCAATCGTCTCCAATTGAATCGACAGGTGCGACGTGAGACATGCATCCTACAAGGCGTCGACGAAATCGCTTTCGGGGTATAAACCGGCTGAATCGACAGTGGTGCATCCGTCGGGGTCAAACCCCGGAGGTCGTGGGTTGCGATGCCAGATGCTAGGTTCGCTGCTCAGCGCTCGAGGCGCAAAGGTAGCGCGCCCACAAATCGAACGCTGAAGTTGCGCTACGAAACGAATCGTCACGGATCCACAGGTGGCGTAATCCGGCGTGTGGTTACTTTCGGAAATGTCGCACAAAGTAAGCCTGCCACCCCTGAAGATGATTGATCATCGCGGCGTGGGAGGCCTTAGCGTTACGTGCGTCGAGCGCCTCGAGTATTGCTTCGTGTTCCGCCATTGCCTGCTGAAGGGCTTCAACAGTTGTCGAGAGCTTGTTGATGCCGCGGTGGAGCATGCGGTAGCGCGAGATGTCCTGCGCCAGCCGCGGGCTGCCGGCGGCGGCGGCGATGGCGGAGTGGAAGGCGTCGTCGAAGTCGGCCCAGCGGGTGATCCAGTTGGGCGCTTCGGGATCGGCCTTCAGGTCACCCATCATCCGGCGGAGTTCAGCGAGAACTTGAGGGCCGATGCGCGTGGCCGCGCGCCGGGCCGCTTCGCCTTCGAGGATCTTTCGCATCTCGAAGATGTCGTAGATGTCTTCGGCGGTGAAGCTGGCGATGACCGCGCGGCGGTTGGCTTCCTGACGCACCAGACCGTCTTTGGCCAACTGCCGCAGCGCGTCGTGCACCGGGGTTCGGCTGACCTGGAGTTTCTGCGCGAGGGCCACCTCGCTGACGACCTCGCCTGTCGCCAGACGGCCGCGGAGGATGGCCTCCAGCAGCGTTTCGTACACCGCGTCGGACAGCCTGATGTCGGATTTCACTCGTAGTCGCATGGTGTTGGACTGTGGCGGAAGCGGCATTTCAGCCGGTCTTCAAGCTCGCATCGGCGCAATGCCGGCGACCTGCGGCGGGGGATTGCGCTGATCGCATGATAAAGAACACGGGATGCCGGCGCGACGGATCGCCGGTAACCTGCATGCAGTTTAAGGCAATTGAATGTACCGAGTTTTGGGCGGCGGGTATACAGGATGCGCCACTCTCTTTTCATCATGTTCGTCCTGTCGATCGCCGCTTCTCGAAGCATGGCTTCTGCGGACATGGTGACTTTCGAGCGCGATGTTCTGCCGATCCTGACCTCCAACTGCCTGGGGTGCCACGGCGGGTTGTTGCAGAAAGGCGACCTCGACCTGCGCTCGATGCCGGCATTGCTCAAGGGCGGCAAGAGCGGGCCGGCAGTGAAGCCGGGCGATCCGGACGCGAGCCCATTGTGGGAGGCGATTGACAGCGGCGAGATGCCCAAAGGCGAGAAGAAGCTCAGCGCGGGTGAGAAAGAGATGCTGCGGCGCTGGGTGGCGGCGAAGTTGCCGACAGTGGCCTCGTTGCCGGGCGATGCGGCACACAAACTGTCGGTTGGGACGACGCATCCGCCGACGGTGGTTGCCGCCGCGATCGATGCGGAGATTGATACGGCCCTGCGCCGGCAGATCTTCAAGCCTGCGTCGCCGAGTGACGACGCCGAGTTTCTTCGCCGGATCTATCTCGACCTCGCGGGGCGGGTCCCCACGGCCGCACAGGCCGCGGCGTTCCTTGACAGCAGCGAGATTGACAAGCGCGGGCGGTTGATTGAGGAGTTGCTCGCGTCGCCGCAGTTCGGTGAGCAGTTCGGACGGACCTGGCGCGACTGGATCGCTCCACCGGAGCTGCCTTCGGACCCCAACAGCGGGAAGCAGCCGGTGAACGAAACACGGGCGCTGGGGAAATGGTTCGCCGATCGGTTCAACGCCGATGAGCCTTGGGACGAGATCGTGCGGGCGGTGGTTGGCGTGGAGGGGGAAGCGAAGAACCATCCGCAGGTGGTCGCCCTTGGACTCATGGGCGAGGGCGGCAAAACAACGCCGGCCGGCTCGGCGCGCGGTGTGGCGTCGCTCTTCATGGGCATGCAGATTCAGTGCGCTCAGTGCCATGACGATCCCTATCGGGTCTTCTCGCAGGACGAATTCTGGCAGCTCGCCGCGTTCTTCAAAAAGGCGAATGGTGATTTCACCAAGGTGTACGAGAACCCGCCGCCGCCCAAGCCCGACCCGAAGAAGCCTCAGGACCCCGACAAGAAGCCCAAGCCGGTCGATCCAGCCACCATCGGCACGATCGACATCCCCTCGTCATCGTTCAAGAACGTGGGCAAGCGCATCTCCGCCCGCTTCCCCGCCGGGCAAGAGCACAAGCCCGACGGGGATGAACCGCTGCGCCCGGCGCTGCTCAACTGGCTCACCGCGAAGGAGAATCCGTACTTCGCCCGTGCCTTCGTCAACCGCACCTGGAGCTATTTCTTCAACCGCGGCATTGTGCATCCGGTGGATGACTTGCGGCCGCTCAACCCGCCGTCGCATCCCCACCTGCTCGACCTCCTCGAGCAGCAGTTCAAGGCCTCCAACTACGACGTGAAGCACATCGTCCGGTGCATCTGCAACAGTGCGGCGTATCAGCGCACGAGCCGACCGGCGCCGGTTGAAAGCGAATCGCAAGGTGCGGCGCTGGTGCGCGGCTTCGGGCGGATGCCGGTGCGGGTGATGAACGCCGACGTGCTCTACGAGTCACTCAAGCAGATCTACGGCGACCCGAAATTCGACCTGCGTTCGGTCGATCCGAAGGACGGCAACACCAACGGCGAGAGCGCTGCCGTGGGTGATGAGCTCCTCGAGTTCCAGCGCAAGTTCTGCACCAACGAGGAAGACGCGGCCGACTTCACGCACGGCATCCCGCAGATGCTGGCGATGCTGAACCACCCGCGGCTGCTCGTCGGCGGAGCGGCGCTGGGCGCGTATGCCCATGTCCCCTGGACGCCGCTCGACAAGACCGGCAATCCCGGCAAGCCCGTGCAGCCTCCGAGTGTCAAGGGCGGCACCGCTGTGCCCACGCCGCAGCAGGTGGTCGAGTGGCTTTATCTCTCCACGCTCTCGCGGCGGCCAACGGCGCAAGAGCGTGATGAAGCACTTGACTACGTGGCCAAGCTGAATGATCCGCCTCGTGCCTATGCCGATGTGCTTTGGATGCTCGTCAACCGCTCCGAATTCATGCTGCTGAGGTGAATATGACCACGAAACCCTTCCTTGCACGCCGCGATTGTTTGCGCCTGGGCGCAGCCGGTCTGCTCTCCAGCGCGAGCGTGCCGTGGTTCGAGTCGGTCGTCCGCGCCGCCCAATCGCAGTCGCCGCGCGGCCGCAGCAAGGCGTGCATCCTCCTCTGGATGGACGGAGGGCCATCGCAGCAACACACGTTCGACCCCAAGCCGGGCGGCGAGTTCAAATCGACGCCTACAGCAGTGCCGGGCATTCACATCGTCGAGCAGTTGCCAAAGCTCGCCGCGAGCATGAAGGACCTGGCCATCCTGCGCTCGATGAAGACGGAGATCAACGACCACTACGACGCGAAGTATTACCTGCACACCGGCTTCAAGCGCACGACCACGTTCGAGCATCCGGCGCTGGGCTGCATCGCCTCGCACCAGATCGGTCGCGAGACGGAACTGCCCGCGTTCATCACCATTGATGCAGGCAATGACAAGGGCAACGGCGGACGGCTGTACCGCAGTGTGCCCGCGTACCTGGGGCCGGAGCACGCGCCCCTGGCCGTGCAGAACGCGCTGATGGGGCTTGAGAACCTTAAGCCGACCGGCGGCGACCTCGAAGCCCGACTCGAGCTGCTCTCCCGCAGCGAAGCCCGCTTTCTGGAGCAGTACCCGTCGCCGGCGGTCAGCGCGAAGCAGGCGGCTCTGTCACGGGCGGTGCGCCTGATGAAATCCAACAAGGCGAAAGCCTTCAACCTGGACGAGGAGCCCGCGGCGCTGCGGGCCGCTTACGGCGAGCACCGCTTCGGCCAGTCGTGCTTGCTTGCGCGCAGGCTGGTCGAAGCCGGCGTGTCGTTTGTCGAGGTCTTCCACCGCGGCTGGGACGACCACGAAGGCGCCGCCAAGCGCATCACCGAACGCGCCCCGTGGATGGACGCCGGCATGTCCGCACTTATCGGCGACTTGAAGCAGCGCGGCATGCTTGAAGACACGCTCGTGATCTGGATGGGCGAGTTCGGCCGAACGCCCGGCAAAGGCGACGGGCATTTCTGCAACGCCTGGACCAGCGTCTTCGCTGGTGGCGGGATCAACACCGGCATCACCATCGGCAAGACCAACGAAGACGGCAAGAAGCCCGGCAACGAAGTCGTCGAGCGCCCCATCTCAGCGCCGGACTTCATGGCGACCGTCTGCAAAGTGCTGGACATCGACACGCATCAGGAGTTCATCGCGCCGGGGCAGCGCCCGATGCCGCTGGTGGAGAAGACGGCGAAGGTCGTCAGCGAGCTGTTCGCCTGATCGCGTTTACTGCGGCGTTTTCGGCTCCGTTGGCGATGGGGGCGCAGCGGACTCTTTTTTCGGTGCCGGCACTTTCCAGTTGGGATCCGGCTGGTGGTGCTTGTTCAGCAGATTCGTCGCGTGCCTGACGAGGTCCGGCCTCCGCGCGGTGTAGCTGCGCTTCTCCTCGAAGTCGTGCGAGAGGTCGTAGAGCTCGATCTCGCCGGTGAACATCGGTGAGCGGATCGCTTTCCACTTGCCGAAGCGCACCGCCTGGGCGGAGCCGCGCTCGTAAAACTCCCAGTAAAGCGGGCTCTTCCGTTTCCACTGATCCTTTTCGATTTCGCCGCGCAGCGCGGGCACGAGGCTGTCGCTGTCGATGTCGAGGGGGCGCTCGACGCCGGCGAGTTCCGCGGCGGTCGCCATCAGGTCACCTTGCCACCATTGACGATCGTTCTCGCTGTTCGCGGGCGTCGTCCCCGGCCACCACGCGATCATCGGCACGCGGATGCCGCCCTCGGTCAGGTCGCGCTTGATGCCGCGGAACTTGCCGTTGCTGTCGAAGAAGTCGGCCTTGTGGCCGCCCTCCGAGTGCGGGCCGTTGTCGCTCGTGAAGATGACAAGCGTATCCTTCTCGATCTTCAACTCCTTCAGCAGGTCGAGCACCCGCCCGGTGTCGCGGTCGAGGTCGCGGATCATCGCGGCGAAACCTTTCTCCGGCTCGGGCCAGTCCTTGCCGGCGAACTCACCAAGGTCGGCGACCTCCATGCCCTTGTCCTTGCCTTCGTTGTTCGCGTGCGGCGTGTTGAGCGCCAGGTAAAGAAAGAACGGTTTGGCCTGATGATCGCGGATGAACTTCAGGGCATCGTCCATGAAAAGGTGCGGCGCGTACGCATCGCGTTTGCTCGACACGCCGACGCCGCCCCTGGGCACCTTCGGGTCGCTGTTCTTTTTCCATTCCTCGGCGAGCTCGTTCTTGAGCAATTCCACCTTGCCGTTTCGGACGAGGAAAGGAGGATAAAAATTGTGAGCCTGGCTGGTGTGGACGAAGCCAAAAAAATGGTCAAAGCCGCAGGCATTGGGATGTGACAGTGCGTCCTCAGGCGCGGGCGTGCCCATGCCCCATTTGCCGATGCATGCGGTGACATAACCGGCGGACTTGAGCAGCGAGGCAAGCGTCGGCTCGCTCGCCTTGATGACGATGTGCGAATGCGAGTTGCCGCGCACGATCGCCCGCCCCGTGTGCTTGCCGGTCATGAGCACGCAGCGCGACGGAGCGCAGACGGTGCTGCCCGCGTAGAACTGCGTGAAGCGCATGCCTTCGGCGGCCATCGCGTCGAGCCGCGGCGTCTTGAGCGTCTTCTGACCGAAGCAACCCACGTCGCCGTAGCCTAAATCGTCGGCGAGGATCACGACAATGTTCGGCTGCTTGCGCTGGGCGAAGGCGGGCGGCGCGAAACAAAGAGCCGCGGCGATCGCGACGAGGAGCGGAAAGAGGAACCGAGGGAGGAACGAGGGGGACGATTGGAAAGTTGAACACAGCATGTTGGGGAAGCGTAGCACAAGCACCATCCTTTCCAGCCGCACCGGCCAAGCTGCTCTTCGTGGTTCATCGCCCTTCCTTGCCTTCTGATCCTCTCGGTGTCGCGGTGGCTCAACGACCGGTTCCGATTTGCTTCACTCCACAATCACGAACGCCGGCCGGCTGGCGATGCGCGTGCCGTCGGCCTTGACGCCGACGGCGAAGAGTACGCGCAGGCCGCGCTGGAGCTTGACGCCTTCGGCTTGCCAGGGCGCGTTGGTCGCCGTCGCCACGACCTTCGGCCCGTCGTGGAACTCCACCTTCATGTACTCGCCTTTCGCGTCGGCGGTGAACTTCAGCGCCGCATCGGATTTCAGATAGCCCCCGTAGCCGAGGCCACACTCGGGGCCGCCCCATTTTTCACCGTTCTTGCGGTACTCGACCACCGGACCCGTCAGCTTGATGTCCGGCTTGGCCGAGTGATAAGACCGCCACATCCACGCGGCGTATTCATCGGGCAGCCACATCGGTTCGACCATCCCCTTCGCCTCTTTCACCGGCGCGATCGGGGCCCACTCATTCGCCGCATTGTAGTCACCGGCCCAGCCCTGCTCGATGGTGATCGGATTGAGCTTGACGGGCTGGCCCGGCGCGGGCATTTCATCGGGCATCCGCACCGCGATGCAGCGGTCGAGATAGGCCATGAAGAAGTTGAACTTGGAGTAGATGCCGTGGTTGAAGCCGTAGGTATTGGCGCGGCACTTGAAATCGAGCGGCGGGGTGAGCTGGTCACGAATCGCCGGCAGCTTCGCTTCGCGGGCGGCGGCGCGCTCCATCTCCTCTTTCTTCGTGAACTCCCATGCGTAAGCGAAGGGCACCTTCGCGGTGAGTTGCGGATACCGACCGATTCGGTCCGCGAACGCATCACTCCACGCCAGCAGCCGATCGGGGGCGCGCTCATATAGATCGGCCGCCATGTGCGAGCCGTTCTGCCCCAGCCAGCCGACGAGCGGGACGGTGGCCAGTTCCGGGTGTTTCGTCTCCTTCGCGGCGTCTTCGAGATAGCGCAGCAGCAGGCCCATGTCCTGCATCGGGTGGCCAAGCTTGTAGCGGCCGCTGCGTTTATCGTTTTGGCCCAGGTCATACTCGAACGGCCACGGGACGGTCACCAGCGCAAAGTTCCAAAGGCGGGCCAGCTCGCGCGGGTCGCCGGAGTGGAAGACGAAGCAGGCGAAGACGCCGCGAACTGGCTTGTCGCCGTCGGGGAGGTAGAGATGGACCTTGTCGTCGACCTTGCGGAATTCGCTCCACACCGGCTTCTCGTCGAGGCGGTTGAGCGGCAGCCAGCCGGGGGGATAGGACGCCTGATCGGCTTGTGCCGGGACGACCAGCAGGGCCAGCAGCAGCATGCTCGAAAAAGTATTTCGCATCACGATTCCTCGCGCGGTGAAACCTTCGTGATTGACACTACAATGGATCATATCAAAGTGCATGCACTTTGGATCAACTGCATGAATACCTGCTCCGTAAAACACGAGCTGCACGCATGGTGGATAGCCGCCTTGATCCTGGTGGTACTGTCGCCGGTGGCGATCGCGGCTGCTGAGCCAGTCCCCGATTCGCTGGGGCAATTCAAGGCCGGCGTCGCGCCGCTGCTGACCAGGTATTGCGCGGAATGTCATGATGCGCAGAAGCCCAAGGGTGAACTTGACCTGATCACGCTCGACCCGGACATGAAAGCCTCAACCAGCGCCGCCCGTTGGGCCATGGTGCACGAGAAGCTGTCTTTGGGCAAGATGCCCCCGAAGAACGCGAAGCTTCGGCCCAGCGCGGAAGAGACCGCGACGATCATGGCGTGGATCAAGGCCGAGATGAAGCGATCGGGCAAGCACCTGGCGAAACGCGAAGCGTATGCGAATGGCAATCTTGTGCCGCACGAGCTGCTCTTTGATCCGAAGCAGTCGGCACCGTTCGAGGCCGTGGCCCGGGTGCGCCGGCTCAGTCCGGAGATCTACGCGGGATTTCTGGGGGAAGTCGCCAAAGGCGCATCCAATGTCGGCAACCCCTTCTCGCCGGAGGGCAAGAACACCTTCAAGGACATGGGCGACCCGAAGATCGACGAGCCGGTGGCGGCGCTGCTCATCCGCAACGCGCTGGCGATCGTCGAACGGCAGACGGCGTACAAGCTCGAAGACGGCGTCGTGAAAAGCGTCGGGTTCTCGCCGCGGGAGTTCCTCGCTCTTTTTGATGAGAAGAACCCGGCGACGGAGACCCAGATGGCGGCGGCCGTGAAGCTCCAATACGAGCGCGTGCTCAAACGCCAGCCGACGGCCGAAGAATCCACGCGGCTCGTCGCGCTGATGAAAATGAACATCGCTGATGCGGGGCGCGAGACGGGTGTCCGCCACGCGTTGGCCGCCGTGCTCCTCACGCCCGAGGCGGTCTTCCGCATGGAGGTCGGCGGCGGCGCGGCCAGCGCCGACGGCCGCGTCCGCTTGTCGCCGCGCGAGATTGCGTTCGCCCTCGCCTACGCCCTGACCGATCGTCGCCCGGATGACCGTCTGCTTGAGGACGCGGCCAAAGGCAGGCTCGACACTGCCGAGGGCGTCGCGGCGGCGGTGAGCCGGATGCTCGCCGACCCGAAGCTCCAGAAGCCCCGCATCCTCCGCTTCTTCCGCGAATACTTCGGCTACGACCAGGCGACCGAGGTCTTTAAGAACGACAAGGACAACCCGGAGCACGAAGCACGTTCCCTGGTCGAAGACACCGACCGCCTCGTGCTCTACATTCTCGATCAGGACAAGGACGTGCTGAAGGAGCTGCTCACCACGAACAAGTCGTTCGTGGCCTACAAGACGGCCGCCGACACAAAGAAGAAGCGGATCGCCGAGCTGGCGAAGTTTGAGGACGAGAAGGCGAAGAACCCGGAGAAGTTCAAGACCAAGAAGCCGCCGAAGGTCGGGCGCAGCGTGTACGAGTCGTACAACCTGAGCGACTTTCCGGATGTCCAGCCTGTCGAACTCCCACGAGAGCAGCGAGCGGGGATTCTCACGCAGCCGGCGTGGTTGGTGGCCTGGTCCAAGAGCGATGACAACGACGTGATCCACCGGGGCAAGTGGGTGCGCGAGCGTCTCCTGGGCGGCGTCGTGCCCGACATCCCGATTACCGTTGACGCCCAACTGCCAATCGCCCCGGAACAGACGCTCCGCGAGCGGATGGCGGTGACGCACCAGGAATACTGCTGGAAGTGCCACCAGTTGATGAACCGCACCGGATACCCCTTCGAGATGTACGATCATTTCGGCCGCTTCCGCACCGAAGAAATCATTCTCGACCCCGACGCCACCGCAAAGAATGTCGATAAAAAGGGCAAGCCGCTGGGCAACGTGATGCGCGGCGTACCGGTGGATGGCAACGGCAGCTTCGATCTCGTGCACGGCGACGTGCTCAAGGGGCCGATGAATGGCGCAGTCGAGTTCGTGCACGCCATGGCGAAGAGCCCGTACGTGGAGCAGATCTTTGTGCGTCACGCGTTTCGATATTGGATGGGCCGCAATGAAAACCTCGGCGATGGCCCCAGCCTTCAGCGCATCCACCGGGCGTATCGCGAGAGCGGCGGGAGCATGCAGGCTCTGATCACCGCGATTGTGACCAGCGACTCGTTCCTGTACCGCATGCAGTCCGCATCGGGTTCGTAAGATTGAGTGCACGCATCGGCTCTGATTGTCTCGATTCCATGGAGGTTCCCGCCATGTCCATTCCTCGCCGCGACCTTCTCAAAGGCATGACCCTCGGTGCCGGTGCCCTCGTGCTTTCGCCCTTCGTCCAGCGCCTGCAGGCTGCGGCCGCAGGCAAAGCCGCGCCGAAACGATTCGTCTTCGTCGTGGAGAGCAACGGCGTGCGCCCCGAGCAACTGGCCCCCAGCGGCATCAAGCGAAATGCCCGCAATCAAGGGCCTTTCAACGGCCCGGCCGAGTTCGTCGAAGTCGCGCTGGCTGACCGGGACCTGCCCATGTCGCTTGAGCCCGTGAAGCCCTGGAAGGACCGCGTGACGATCGTGCAGGGCCTCTCCGGCCGCATCAACGGCGGCGGTCACTCCAACAACTTCGGCGCGCTCGGCTGCTTCCCCACTAAGGGCGAATCCACCAACGTCGCCGGCGAAACCATCGACGGCGCTTTGGCGAAGATCAACCCCGGCGTTTTCCCGCACATCGGCCTGGGCATCTCCAAGCGGCTCGAGAACAACGTCATCTACAACGTCTCCGCCTGGGGACCGAGCAAGGCGCTGCCCACCATCTGCCGGCCGGATCAGGCCTACGCCACGCTCTTCGGCTCGGTCGCCGGCGGCAAGGCCCGCGAGGAGTTCATCGCACGCAACAACCTGCTCGACTTCCTCAAGGACGACGTCAAACGCGTCGAGTCGCAGCTCAAGGGTGACGAGCGCGAGCAGCTCTCGGCCTATCTGGAAAACTTTGAGACATTGCGAAACCGCCAGAGCCGGCTCAATGAGATCCAGCACACGCTCCGAGAAAAAGGTCCGACGCCGACTGACAAGTACACCTCCGCCGTCGAGACCGACCGTCTCGACGCTCAGTTCGATCTTGGTGCCGCGTCGCTCATCTGCGGCCTCACCAACGTGCTGATGATCTCCTCCGCCGCGGGCATCCGCGATTTCGACATCACCTTCAAGGGCCTGGGGATCAACCTCGACAAGCACTCGATCGGCCACGGCGGCAGCTACGATGGCAAGACCTGGGCCGAGCTTTACAACATGATCCGTCACTACCACTTCACGCTCATCGCCGGGCTCATCAAGAAGCTCGACGCGGTGAAAGAGGGCGACGGCACGATGATGGACAACACCGTGATTGTGTACCTCAGCGACGGCGCGGAGGGACACCACTCGCGCTGCTGGGAGTGGCCGATGGTGCTGATCGGGAACATCGACAAGAAGCTCAAGACCGGCCGGTACATCGATTACCCCGGCTACGGTCACAAGCATCACCGTACGACGGCTAACCTCTACGTCACGCTACTGCACCTGGCCGGCGCTGATCGCGATTCCTTTGGCATGGCCGATCCCAACTTGAAGGACCTGGACCAGCACGGCCCGCTGGCCGAGCTTTTGGCCTGAATCAGAGCTGGCGCTTCGATGCGAGCCGCGCGTGACGTCTGATGCGGTCCCGAATTCGGCAGCGACATTCCTCATTGATTGTTTATCGGCGACCAGGTCGCCACTGACGAACGGAGCCGAGAAATGCGTCCCCAACTGAGTCTGTTGGCGGTAGGAGCAGCAATCCTCGTGATCGCTGCGGCGGGAGCGGTCGCTGCGCCGCCCGACGTGTCGCAGGTGATTGAGCAGTCGAAGTTGGAAGCCGGCCTGGCGGTGCATGTCGGCACGAGCGATGGCCGGCTCGAGTGCGGGCTCGCGGCTAAGGGGCGAGTATTAGTGCACGGGTTGGCGCTGACGCGTGAAGCGCTCGCCGCCGCGCGGACGGCCATCGCTCGTGAAGGGCTCGGCGGCCTCGCGTCGGTCGAGCTCAGACCTTCGGTGACATCGCTTCCCTACGCCGACAACCTCGTGAATCTGCTCATCGTCGACACCGACGCGCTGGGACCGGCTGCGCCGTCGGAAGCGGAGATGTTGCGAGTGTTATGCCCGGGCGGAGTCGCCCAGGTGCGCCGCGGCGGTCAGTGGTCGCTCGCCGTCAAGCCGCGCCCGGCGGCGATGGACGAGTGGACTCACTTCGACCGCGGCGCCGACGGCAACGGCGTCAGCCGGGACAAGCTCGTCCGCCAGCCCCATTTCGTGCAGTGGATCAGCGGCGTGCAGCCGATCAAGCTCGGCGGCAACCCCGCGGGATTCATCAACCTGACGGGCATCCGCGTGACGAAAAACCGAGTGTTCTTCGACTGGTCGGAAGAGGATCGGCGTAACCGGGTGTCGAACCTCGCCTGCCGGGACGCTTTCAGCGGTGTGCCGTTGTGGACGGTGGAGCGCGACTTCGAGGCGGGACGCAAACGCTGGCAGCTCGTCGCGGCGGGCGACCGCGTTTACACCGGACTCAAACGGAATGCCCCGCTGGTGTCGCTCGACGCCGCCACGGGCGAGGTTGTGACGACGTTCACCGCCGCCGGCAACGCCACCGGCGAGCGCGACGAGAACAACCAGGTGCGCATCGCCGATGGCAAGCTGATCACCAATGTCGGCGACACGCTCTTCGCGCTCGACGCGGCGAACGGCGACGTCATCTGGAAACACACCGAGCCCGGCACCCGCCTGATGTTCCCCTCCGCCAGCGCCGAGGCGAAGAAGGTATTTGTCACCGTCTGCCCCGCCGGCGCGCTGGCCAGATCGCGCTGGCCCAGCGCCGAGGCCGACGCCGTGCTCTGCCTCGACCTGGCGACGGGAAAGCCCGTGTGGCGCAATGAAGAGATCAAGGGCCGGCCGATCGGACAGCTCGTTTATGACGACGGCCTGCTCGCGCTCTTCGCCGGGTCGGCCATCGGTGGGCGCGGCGAGAAGGAGGGCGGCGGCTGGCTCGGCTGCATCACGGTGAAGGACGGCAAGCTGCACGGCCAGGCGACCTTCACCGTCAAGTGGAACACATCGATGTACAACGCCCTGATCCGCGACGGCGCGGTGTACTTCGCGGGCCACACCCAGATTTTCCGCACCGATCCCATGAGCGGAATAACCGAGCCGGCCTTCACCATCGGATACAACCAGCGCTGCAACCGCTTCTGCGCCACCGAGGACTTATTCATCACCGGCTACGTCACCTACCTCGATCGCGACTTCAACGGAACCCTTCAAAGCGCCGCCCGCGCCGGCTGCGCGCTGGGCGCGACGCCCGCCAACGGCATGGTCTATTTCACGCCCAGCGCCTGCGGGTGCTTCACGCAGCTGCGCGGCTACATGGCGATGTCGCCCGAGCCGCTGCGCGAGGCGATCGCGGATGGCCAGCGGCTGGAGCGCCTGGACGGGTTGAAGGCGGATGCTCCGCGGGCCGCGGTGCCGCCGGCCAAGGCGCTGAGCGGGCCGATCGCGCAGGACTGGGTGCGCAACGAGCGCGCCGCACAGAGGGAGACGGCCGGCGCTCCGCTGCCTAATGGGCGATCGATCGTCGCCGTCGTTCGCGAGCACCGCATCGAGGCACGCGACGCGGCGGGCAAGGTCCTCTGGAGCTTCACCTGCGACGGCCGCGTGAGCCAGACGCCGCTGGTGCACGGGGACACGGTCTTCGCCGGCTGCCACGACGGCTACGTCTACGCAATCCGCGCCGCCGACGGTGCGCCCCAATGGCGATACCTGGTCGCCCCGTATCACCGCAAGATGATGTCCTACGGCCAGCTCGAATCTTCCTGGCCGGTGTATGGCGTCACGCTGCACCAAGGTTTGATTTGCGCGAGCGCCGGCCTTCACCCGGAGGTCGGCGGCGGGGTCTATGTTGTCGGCCTTGACCCCACCACCGGCGAAGCGAAGCACCGCCTCCGCCTGGCGAAGCGGCCGGCTACGATCACCACCAAGGCAGGCAAAGCGTCAGGCGCGATCGTGCCCCACAGCTTCGTGAACGACATCCTCGTCAGCGACGGGGAGAGCCTGAAGCTGCCCGCGTTCCGCACCGAGGGTTTCGCGTTCCGTCTCGATGAAAGCGACCACGCGATTGCCCAGCGAATGGAAACACCGGCTCCGAAGAAAAGGTAGCCAACTCCAATATAGGGAACCTGCGCCAATGTCCGTTGTCCGCGTGTCAGTTTGTGTGTGCATCCTGTTCGCCAGCGGCATCGTGTTCGCTGAAGAATCCGGCGATACATTCCTGCGCGATGTGCAGCCGATGTTGAGCCGGTATTGCTTTGGTTGTCACGGGGAATCAAAGCAGACATCAGGTGTGCGTTTCGATCAGCTCAAGCAGTACCGCCCGCAGGAGTCGCCGCTGTGGACGAAAGTGCATGAGGCGGTTTCATCGGGCGAGATGCCGCCGCAGGACAAGCCGCAGCCGACCGCGGCGCAGAAGGCGCAACTGTTGAACTGGATCGCAGCCCGGCAGCGCGAGGCAGCCGGGACGATCCGGCGGCTCAACCGGCGCGAGACGTCCGCCGCGCTGCGCGACCTCACCGGCCTGTCGGTGCAGTTCGCCGACGGCCTGCCCGGCGACGGGCGCGTGGGCGGGTTCGACACCGGCGCCGATGGCTTGCAGGATGCGGCGGACTCCGTCGCGGCGCTCATGACCGTCACCCGCCGGGCTGTCGATGGCATCCGATTTCTCGAACCCTCTTCGGGCGCGATCTACCAGACCATTCTGCGAGCGTCCGCCGATCCGAAGAAGGCGCTCGACGGATGGAAGGCCAAGGGTGCCCGCGCGGAGCCGCGCGGCCCCATGCAGAAGGGCAAGGGACTGCTCATGGAGCCGCAGTGGGTCGGCGACCGCGATTCCACCGACTTCATCCTGCCCGTCCCGCCGCAAGGTAAAGGCATCCTGCGGGTGACGATCGATGTCTCCCTTTACAAGCCGATGCCGGGCTTGCCGAACCCGAAGCTGTGGGTCAGCGTCTCGGGCAAGGACATCGACCACCGCGAGATCACCGCCGACTTCGAGAACCCGCAGGTGCTGACCTACGAGGTGCAGCTCGAAGACCTGGCGATCGAGGCCAGGGGCGTGCGCGTGAGCATCAGCAACCGCATCGAGATTCCTTATTCGATCGACGGTTTTGAAAACGAGGAGACGAACCGGCCGGACGAGGTGGTGCCGGGCGGGACCGGGTGGTACCGGCCGAAGTTCGATCGCAAGCTGCCGCCCGAGCAGAAGCCGGCGCCGTACATCGTGCTCCAGCGTGTGTCGATCAAAATGGGATACCGCACCGCCTGGCCAACCGCGCCGTGGAAAGCCGGCCTGGCCGAGATCACCGACTCCGACGCCAGCGCAAAGCAGTTGCTGTCGCTCTGGGGCCAGCGCGCCTGGCGCCGGCCGGTGAGCGAGAAGGAGCAGGAGCGGTTCTTCGCGCTTTACCAGAAGCTGCGCGGGCAGCGTCTGTCGTTCGATGAAGCGCTGCGGGCGGCTTTTCAGTCGATGCTCATGAGCAGCGGCTTCCGCTACCTCGCCTCACCCGGCGATAGCGACAAGACGATCGCGCAGCACGCCATCGCTTCCCGCCTGAGTTTCATGCTCTGGGGCGCACCGCCGGATAGTGAGCTGCTCCAGCTCGCGGCTGAAGGCAAGCTGCGCGAGCCGGCCGTGCTCGACGCCCAGGTGGACCGCCTGCTGGCCGATCCGCGCAGTGACGGCTTTGTCCGTCCCTTTGTCCTCCAATGGCTCGAGATGGAACAGCCCATCACGATCGCCTCCACGAGTCTCAAGAAGCAGGACTTCCGCTTCGCCCGCAATCTTAAGGACTCGATGCGCGAGGAGACGTTGGCCTACATCGCCCGGCTCTTCGTGGAAAACAAGCCGGCCCGCGAACTGATCGCCAGCGACTGGACGATGATGAACGATGCCCTGGCGATTCACTACGGCTACAAAGGCGTCGAGGGCGGCCTGCTCCGCCCCATCAAGCTGCGGGCCGACGACCCGCGCGGCGGCGGCGTCCTCGGACACGCCGGCATCCAGTCCATGCTCACCTGGATGGGGAGCAACTGGGTAATCTACCGCGGCGCGTGGACGCTGCGCCACATCCTCGACGACGCCCCGCCGCCGCCGCCGCTGGAAGTGCCCGAGCTCAACGCCTCCGAAGGGAGCAACAAGGGCAAGCCGTTTCGGGAATTGCTCAAGCAGCATCAGGAAGACGTCAACTGTTCCGTCTGCCATCGCAAGATGGATCCCATGGGCTTCGCATTTCAGAACTTCGATATCAGCGGCCGCTGGCGCGAAGTGGAGCACGAGAGCTACCAGATGGCCGACCTGGATGGCAAGATCGAGTGGCGCGGCATCGGCGCCGAGCGGCCGGTCGATGCTGTGGGCAGGCTGCCGCGCGGCGAGGCGTTCAAGTCCTATGAGGAATGCAAGCAGCTCATCATCCGCCACTACCTGCCCGATGTGATGCGCGGCCTGCTGAAAAACCTGGTGGTGTACGGCACGGGCAGATTGCCGGATGTGCATGACCTGGCGTTGATCAAGCGGATTCTCGAGCAGCACGAATCGGACGGATACCCGTTGCGCGACGTGCTCAAGTCGCTGGTGAGGTCGGAAATCTTCCTCGGTCGATAAGATCGGGAGACGCGCGGTGCTGGTTCGCGCTGTATCCTTACTGCATGCACTTTCAATAGAAGTCGAGCGGCCACGCTCGGGAGCCATCATGAAGCATTCGACACTCATCAGCCGGCGCGCCGTCCTTCGAGGCCTGGGCGCCACCATCGTGCTGCCGTGCCTGGACATCCTGGGCGGCCGCACCTTCGCCGCGACGCAGGGCAAGACCGATCCGCCGCGCCTCGCCTGCTTCTATATCCCCGGCGCCATCGGTCGCAACGGCTGGTTCCCCAAGGACACCGGCCGCAACTACACCCTCGCCGATTCGCACAAGCCGCTCGAAAAGCACCGCGACCAGTTCTCCGTCCTCTCCAACCTCCGCCACATCGAGGGCCAGATCAGCGGCCACGTCTTCCCCTACAACTGGCTCACCGGGCACAACATCAACCAGATCGCCGGCACCATCACCAACACCATTTCCATGGATCAGGTTGCCGCCCAGCACCTGGGCCCGACCTGGCTTCCGTCCATGGCGCTCTCCTTCCGCGACGGCGTCGGCACCTCCACGCTTTCTCGCAATGCGCTGGGCGTTGATATCCCCGCCATCGGGAACCACCGCACCTTGTTCGAGCGCCTCTTCCCGCCTGCCGACAAAGCCCAGCTCGAAGCCGCCCGTGCCCGCGTCGCCCTCAACCGCAGCGTGCTCGATACCGCCATGGGCGATGTCAAGAGCTACCGCGGCAAGCTGACCGCCATGGACAAGGACCGGCTCGACCAGTATCTCGAATCGATCCGCGAGATCGAGAAGCGGCTGATCGACAGCGACAAAATCCTCCAGAACGGCCGGCCGCAATTCGATGAGTCCGGCGTGCAGACCGAACCTGCCGGCAAGAACAGCATGCGCGAGCACATCGAGCTCATGACCGACCTGATCGCGCTGGCGTTCCAGACCGACATGACCCGCGTGGTGACCCACAGCCTCGGCGGCGAGGGCGGGCCCAACTACGACGAATACAAGACCTGGGCCAAGGACGCCGGTGCTCCCATGCGCGGCGCGCACGACTATCACCACAAGGGCGGCCAGGCCCCCGATCCAAACAATCCCGATGCCAAGGTAATCACGCGGCGCGACGAGATGTTCTCCGCCTGCCTCGCGCGGCTCATGGACAAGCTCGCCGCGATCAAGGCCACCGACGGCTCGCTCCTCGACCACACCGTGCTGCTCTTCGGCGGTTGCCAGATCAACAGCCACAGCGGCAAGAGCTTCCCGACGCTGCTGGCCGGCGGCCGCAAGCTCGGCTTCAGGCACGGCCAGCACCTGAAGTGGGACGGGCGCAAGCCGATGTCCGACCTGTACCTGACTATCCTCACCCAGCTCGGCTGCCCGGTCGAATCCTTTAAGGAAAGCAAAGGCGTGCTATCCGAGCTCCTGGCGTGATCCATCAACGAAAGCATCCACGCGCCTGCGAACGAGCCACGACCGTCAGGGAGTGGTCCGCGACGGATCATCGTCCGTCGAAGCCCGCTCCCTTACGGTCGCGGCTTATGCTAAACGGCTGGTTCGCATGCGTGATTCTGTTCGCTGCGATCACCGCTTCTGACGCCTCCGAGGCACCCGTCACCACCGACTCAGTCAAGCCGCTCGTCACCATCAAAGCCCACGCAGGCTGGGTGTCCTCGGTCGCCTTCAGCGCCGATGGCAAGCGCCTCGTCACCGGCGGCGACGACGCCGCGATCAAAAAATGGGTCACCGAGGATGGCGACTGGCAGATGGAGTCGCGCAACGTCGGCAAGGGCGTCTCCGCCGTCGCTTTCACTCCCGACGGCAAGCTCATCGCCTCGGCCCATTGGGACAAAACCGTTCGCCTCTGCGACGCCACTACCGGCAAGAATAAAGCCATCCTCCGGGGCCACAAGGAGAGCGTCACCTGCCTCGCGATCAGCCCCGACGGCAAACGGCTCGCCACCGGCAGCGGTGACGACACCTGGCGCATCTGGGACATCGCCACCGAGAAGACCGTTGCGTCCGGCGAGCTGCCCGATGACTATGATGTCAACTGCATCGCCTTCAATCACGACGGTAAGCACATCGTCACCGGCGACGGCGAGAAGCACCTGATCATCTGGGACGCGGCCACCGGCGAGCGACTCGACTCGCTGGTCGGGCACGAGGGTGCTGTCACCTGCGTCGCCTGGAGCGCCGACGGGAAGCACATCGTCTCGGGAAGCTACGACGACACGCTGATCATCTGGGATGCCGAGGCCGGCAAGCCGCTGCACACGCTCCGCGGCCACGGCGGGGACGTGAGCTGCCTGGCCATCAGCGGTGACGGGCGCTGGATCGTTTCGGGCGGCGAGGACAAGGTCGTGAAAGTGTGGGACGCCCGCACCGGCAAGGAACGAGCCACCCTCCGAGGCGATGCGGACGCGATCACAACGATCGCCATCACGCGCGACGGTCAGCGCATCGCATCCGGTAGCCGGGGCGTCGTGCATCTTTGGCAAGGGCCCGCAGCCGCGGATTGAAACGACCTCATGCCGATCACGACCCCAGTAGCTCGTTGGGCGGCCTGAGAACGTGTGTGAGAAGCGTAGTCGTGGAGCACCGTCCCGGAAGGGCGGTGCCTTAGACGAACTGAACCACGAACGCGCACCACCCTGCCGGGATGGTGCTCCAAACTTCTCACACACGTTCTGAGGTCGCAGGTTCGAATCCTGCCCCCGCTATTTTCGACAACTCTCGCCGAGTCCGCTCGTTGCGGACACCCGTCATCCAAGGCGGTGCGGCCTTTGAACGCAAAACCGGGTGGTCCGTGAGTCACATCACAACACATCGGCTACACTCGTCCGTCCCCTTCGAACCGCTGCCGCATCGCTGCGAAGTGAGTGGATCGCCTGTACACTCTCTCTCCGCACGCACTCCAACCCCGCACCATCCCGCGCTCGACTCGTCGCGGCTCGCTCAAGGAACCTCACCATGATCACCGTCGGCATGAACTACCACGTCATCGAAGGCAAGCAGCAGGACTTTGAAGAAAAGTTCGCGGGTGTCATCGACGCCCTGAAAGCCGCCCCCGGCCACACCAGCTCCACGCTCTGGAAGGACGTGAGCGACGGCGCGTCCTACCTCATCACCAGCGAATGGAACGACGAGGCCGCCTTCAACACCTTCATCCGCAGCGACGAATTCCGGGCGGTGACCAACTGGGGCAAGGAACAGATTCTTTCGGGCAGGCCGCAGCATAAGGTCTACAAGCACTGAGGGATTGCCTAGAGATGGCGGCGTTTGGCGCGGGCCTGGCGGCGGGCGGCGAAGTCGGGGTCGGCGGCGAGGAGGTCGCAGAGGCGGTCCCAGGCGGCGAGGAGGAGGCGGTCGATGGGGTCCATGCGGTGAACCCCTGGAGGTGTTCATTAGTTGCTTAACATCGTAGCAGGAGGAAGGGAGGAAGGCACGAAGGGAGGAAGGCACGGAAGGACGGAGGGAGGGAGGGAAAGGGGCGGTGAGGGGAGGTCGCGGGATTACTTGGCGTCGGCGAGGCCTTTGGCGTTGAACGTGAGGGTGACGGCGGTGCCTTTGCCTGTCGTGGAGGCGATGTCCAGTGAGCCGGCGATCATGCGGGCGCGGTAAGGCATGATCTGCATGCCGCGGCCGGCGGCGGGGGATTCGATGATGCCCACGCCATCGTCCTGAACGCTCAGCACCGCGCGGTCGCCCTGCTTCTTCAGGCGAAGGGTGATGTGCCTGGCGCGGGCGTGTTTCACGGCATTGTTGACCGCTTCACGGGCGATGAAATACGCCTGGGCGGCGACGTTGGGATCGTTCACGAGCACGGGCTCCTCGCAGAGGAAGCGGCAGGCGACGCGATGGGTGGTGTGAATGACCTCGGCCAGTTCTTCCAGCGCGCTCATGAGACCATCGGCGTCGGTGACGACGGGGCACAGGCCGCGGACCAGGGCGCGGGCGTGGTCGATGGTCTGGTTGACGAGCTGGGTGATTTCGGCGGCGTCGGCGGCTTCGGGGCGATTGAGGCGGGCCAGCTTCTGACGCAGGACATCGGCGAGGAAGGCGATGCCGGTGAGTTCCTGGCCCAGGCCGTCGTGCAGGTCGCGGCCGATGCGCTGCTGTTCGCTGGCGCTGACGTCGAGCACCTGGCGTTCGAGGCGGCGGCGTTCGGAGAGGTCGCGGGCGATGCCCATGTGCAGGCCGGGCACGATGTGAGCAACGGCGCGGTAGTCAACGGCGACGGGCGTGCCGTCGCGCCGGTTGAGCAGCAGCTCCATCGTCGCGGCCCCGTTACCGAGGAACTGCTTCCACTCCGTGGCGAACGCGCGGCGATCGTCGGCATTCAGCAGATCGCCAAGCGACTTGCCGGCGAGCGCGGCCGGCGGATAGCCCAGCAGCGTGGCCACCGCGGGGTTGGCTTCGATGATGCGGGCGTCGTTATCGAGCAGGAGAATGACATCGATCGCGCTGTTGAACAGGGCCTGCAATCTCTGCCGACTGGCTTGCAGTTCGAGCATGGTGCGGCGGCGCTCGACGATGCGGCGCAGGCTTAGGCGAAGGGCATCGGGGTTGACGGGCTTGATGAGGTAATCCTCTGCCCCTTGCTGAAGGCAGGCGATCGCGCCTTCCAGATCGCGATAGCCGGTGACAACGATAATGGCGGCATCCGGGGCGAGCGATTTGAATTGTTGCAACCGGGCGTCGGCGTGGCCATCGGGGAGGCGACGATCGGTGATGATGGCGACAAGCTGCGTCCAGTCGCGATCGACGAGGGCGGCGGCGATGCTCCCGGCCTGCTCGACGATGTAACCATCGAGCTCGAGAATATCCGCGAGACTGGCGCGGGCGTCGGCATCATCCTCGATGAGAAGCACGTGCGGCGGAACTGAAGTCGCGGGGCTGGGCATCGGCGGGCGGTCTCGGTCAGGTAAATCAGGTGAATCAGGCGATCAGGCGATCAGGCGCGGGTCAGGTCGCGAACGGTTGTGAGTAGCGATTCGATATCGATCGGTTTATAGCAGACGGCGTCGGGGCTCGGGCCGGTGGCAGCGCGCACGGCATCATCCAGTTCCGCGCGATGACCCGAGATGAGGATCGCGCGGGCGTCGGGCTGACGGGCTTTGATCAGTTGGAGCAGTTGCGTGCCGTCGCCTTGGGGCAGCTTCAGATCGATCAGGGCGATGCTGAAGTCGCGGGCTTCGATGAGCGCCTGGGCATCGTCGATGTCATGGGCGATGCCGACGCGGTAGCGGCGATCGTGCAGGATCGACCACAGATTGTCGCACAGGTCCGTATCGTCATCGACGATGATGATCGCCGGCTGCGTCAGGGCCCCTTCGATGAGCGGCAGGAGCATGTTGAAATCCATCGGCTTGCTGACGATCTCCCACGCCCCCGCGGCCATCGCGGCGCGAGCCGTGTCCCCGCCGGCGTAGGCGGTGGTGATGATGACCACCGTCGCCGAGTGAATCTTCTTGATGCGGCGGTAGAGTTCCAGCCCGTCGATGCCGGGCATTTTCAGATCGATCAGCGCCACGTCATACGCCTTGCGCTCCACCAGCGCGAGGGCCTCGTTGCCGTTGCCGGCCGTGTCCACTTCGTAGCCCAAGTCGCCGAGGATGTCAGTCAGGTTCGCGCGGATGTCCGGCTCATCGTCAACGACGAGAATGCGCCGCATCGTGCTGACCGCATGCGTATTGAGATCCTGCAACGTCATGGCTGCGTCGCTCCGGTATCAGAAGGTTTCGCCGCCGCCGAGGGAATGACCACGGTAAAGGTCGAGCCGCCGCCCACTTCGCTGTGAACGCGGATGTGACCGCCGTGCTTGGTCACGATAGCGCGGCTGATGGTCAGCCCCAGGCCGATGCCGCGGGCCTTGGTCGTGAACATCGGCTCCATGATGCGCGGCAACAGCTCGGGGGGAATGCCGCCGCCCGTGTCGCTGACCGTGATTTCCACGTGCTCGCCGAGCGCGCTGACATCGATCGTCAACCGCCCGCCGTCGCGCATCGCATCGCGGGCGTTGCGGATGAGGTTGCCCAATACGATGCGGAGCTGACTCGCATCCGCCTGCATCAAGGCCGTTGCCGGGCAGTCCACGTTCAGTTCGATCGAGTCGGGCAGCCGGATCGTCTCCAGCGTTTCCATGATGCACTGCGACACGTTCACCGGCTCGGTCCGCGGCGAAGGCAGCTTGGCGAAGTCGGCCATGGCGGTGATCACGCCGTCGGCCAGTTTCACCTGCCGATCGATCCGCTCCAGGTGCTCGCCGGTTTTTTCGGGTGTGGGATTTCGGGCGTGCTGAAGGTAATAGACGGAACTGCGGATCACGTTCAGCGGCTGCCGCAGCTCGTGCGCCACGCCGCCGGCCATGTGCCCCACCGCCGCCAGGCGTTCCACCTGGGCCTGTCGCTTCAGGTGCTCGCACTGATACGCGTCTTCGATGATCGCCAGGTCCAGGTCGATGAGCTTGTGCAGCGACTCGATCATCTCGATGCTCTCGCTGACCGGTCCCCGCCAGTACTGCTGGATGACGCGCACGATGCCGCTGCGCAGGCGTGAGAGGGCGACGTTGGTGTAGACCTGGTCCAGGCCGATCTCCACATGCCGCCAGCCGATGCGCCAGCGCTTGGCGACGTGATCGCGATCGTAAGGCCCGCGCATCAGCTCGCGCACCCAGACGATGAGCGTGCCCTTGAGGCGCTCGATCTGCGGCTGGCCGCCGGTGATCACCTTGCGGGCATCGGGGTGCCGGGTGATCTCTTCGTAGAAATCATCGACGAGCTGCGACAGGTGCGGCTCGACCTGGTCCGCCACGGCGTTGATGCGGGCGGCGTCCGCCTCGGTCCAGCCGACGTAAGCCTGAAGCTCGCGGTAGCGCTCGAAAAGTAAGTCTGCATCCATAAGAGCATCGTCAAAGTTAAGAATAAGCACCACCCTGCCGGAACGGTGCTTCCAGTCATTGCGGTTTGGACCTGCTCATCTCCGCTTCCAATTCCCTT
The DNA here is from genome assembly GCA_040902585.1 of Phycisphaeraceae bacterium. Classification (GTDB taxonomy): domain Bacteria; phylum Planctomycetota; class Phycisphaerae; order Phycisphaerales; family Phycisphaeraceae; genus JBBDXA01. The sequence continues at coordinate 2,852 of JBBDXA010000101.1, read as the reverse complement.
TCCAGAGCGCTGCGCACGCGCGCCGGCAGCGGGCCGGCCCCAAGCATCTGGCAGGCGTCGGCGGCGAAGTCCATGCTCTCAAACACCGCGCTGCATCGTTCGCAGTAATCATCTTGCGGCAACTCGAACTTCACGCCATGATCCAGCGCCTCCTGCTTGGCGCGCAGCAGGTCCATGCACACCTGCTTCGTGTAAGCCGGCGGCGGCGCGTCCTTCGTCGGCAAATGGTCATCCATCGCGCTGCGGATCAGCAGCCTCGCCCGATGCAGCCGCGTCTTCACCGTCGCTTCCTTCAGCCTCATAATCTGACCGACCTGAAGCACACTGAAGCCGACGATGTCCTTGAGCACCAGCGGCATGCGGAACGGCAGCGGCAGCTCGACGATCGCCCGCTCCAGATGCTCGATCGCTTCTTGGCGCAGCTGCACGCGCAGCGGGTTGTCCTTCTCAGGCCCCGGCAGATCAGGCACCTTGCCCGTCGAAGGCATGGCCGCACTGAGCGACATCATGTGCCTGGGCTGCCCCGACTTCCTGCGATGCATCCGCCGACAGAGCCGCGCGGCAATCGTGTACAGCCACGTGCCCGGCGCGGAATCACCTTTGAACTGCTCCCACTTGCGATAGGCCTGGAGAAACGTCTCCTGCACCACATCCTCCGCCTGGGCGGCGTTGCCGCAAAAGTGCAGCGCGAGGTTGTAGATTCTTCCGCCCAGCATTTCGACCAGGCGCGGAATCGCCACATCGCGCGGGTCGCCGGCGCGGACCGGCATTTCCTCGATCGGTGAAGTCGCAAGCGTCATGCGGGATAGTGTACGAAGACGGAGGCAACTGGGTGGCACGCCCCGCAGCATTTCCGCCGCGTCGTGTCGTCACCCGCCCTTCACCGCCATCTCAACCGAAAGCAGATACTTCCGCGCCGTGATGAGGAGCGTCTTGCGTTCCTTGCCGCCGAAGGTCAGATTCGCCGGCGGCTCGGGGGTCTCGATCTTTTCGATGAGCTTGCCTTCGGGGTTGTAGACATGCACCGCCTTCGCCGCCGGCGTGAGGTACACGTTGCCCTGCTCATCGAGCGTCATGCCGTCGGAGCCTTCATCGCAGAACAGCTTCTTGTTCGTTAGTTTGCGGTCGTCGGCAATGTCGTATCGCCAGGTCTTGTTGGCGCTGCGATCGGAGACGTAAAGCGTCTTGCCGTCGGCCGTGCCGATGATGCCGTTGGGCCGCTTGAATCCGTCCGCCGCGCGGGTGATGCGAATGTTGGTGATCGATTCGAGCGAGATGTAATAGACCGCCTCGGCATCCTGCGTATTCGGCTTGCCCGAGTAATTCGGATCGGTGAAGTACACGCCGCCTTTGGGATGAACCCACAGATCATTGGGCGCGTTGAACGGCCGCCTGTTGTAGGTCTCCGCCAGCACCAGCGCTTTGCCCGACGCATCGTAGGACACCACTTTCTTGGCGGTGCCCTGGCAGGCGAAGAGCACACCATCTTTGTCGAAGTAGAGCCCGTTGGCACCATCGGTGTTCTCGATATGCACCGAGATGAGGCGGGTGACCGCGTCCCACTTGTGAATGCGGTTGTTGGGGATGTCGGTGAAATAGACATCGCCGGTGCGCGGGTGAACGGCTGGGCCTTCGGTGAACTTGAACTTGTCGCTGAGGACGACGACGGTCGCACCGGGGGCGAGGAGAGACTCGGCGACGGCGGGGGTTGCGAGAGTGAGGAGGATGAAGGCGAGAGAGAGGGTGCGCATGGGGATCTCCGGATGCGTGTGTCGGCGTATTGTACCGTAGGCGGACGTTGCTACGCCGCAAGCGGCTAGAGGGTGATGCGCAGGCCGTCGTAGGAAATCGCGACGCCTCGCGGCAAACGCGGCGAGAGTTCCGCGTGGCTGATCTCATGGGCGATGTGCGTGAGATACGCCTGCTTCGGTTTCAACTCTTCAATCGTCGCCATCGCTTCATCCACGGTCATGTGCGTCGGGTGCGCGCGATAGCGCAGGGCATCGATCACGAGAACGTCGAGATGGCGCAGCAGCGCCATTGACTCCGCCGGCACGCTCGACACATCCGTGCAGTACGCCAGCGATTTGCCTTCATGATCCACGCGAAAACCCAGTACCGGCAAACGCCCGTGCATCAGGCGGATCGGCGTGAAGGTTGCTTCATGCAGCACCAGCTTCTCCACTGGCAAGATCGCATGCGCGACAAGCTGCGGAATGAACGACTGATTCTCATTGAGGTGCGGCTCAAAAATGTAGCGGAACATCTCGCGGAACTGGGCGAGCACCGAGCCTTCCGCGTAGATGTCGATGGGGGCGCGCATAACGATGTTGAATCGCCGCAGGTCGTCGAGGCCGAAGATGTGGTCGGCATGGGCGTGCGTGTAGAGCACGGCATCGAGGGCGTTGATGCGATGGCGCGTGATCTGCATGCGCAGTTCGGGGGAAGTATCGATGAGCACGCGGCGCACAGGCGGGGCCCCTTCAAGGGGCTCCGCCGCCGCCCCTCGAGCTCCGTAACTGATCAAAACACTCGCACGGGTCCGCTGATCGTGCGGATCGCGCGACATGCACACCGCACACTCGCACCCGATCATCGGCACGCCCGCGCTGGTCCCCGTGCCTAGAAAAAGCAGTTCAAGCGACATGGCGAAAGTGTAGCAGTCGGCACCATCCGGGGCCGGGAGCACCACCCTGTCGGGATGGTGCTCCAGGTCAGGGCAAACGCATCTAAACCCCCGCCTTTAGCACACAGAACGGGTAATCATCCTGCCAGCCCGCTTTGAGGCGTTTGCCTATGACGCTCCGTTTGCTCGTTTTCTCGTTCTTGATCAGATTCAACGCGAGCTTGCG
>JBBDXA010000100.1:0-5302 GCA_040902585.1 Phycisphaeraceae bacterium | reverse complement strand
CAGTTGATGCGGGCGTGATCGATCGCGCCTGTGCGTTCCTTCAAAGAAGGCTGCGCGAAGGGAAACTGAAGGATGCGGACGCGGCCCGAGCGCGGTACATCCTGGCGCTGGCAGGCAAGGCGGAGAAGGGCGATGTGCGCGACTTCGCTCAGCGCCTGCTGGCGGCGAAGGAAGAGATTGTCGGTGACGTGCTGACCAACGCCGCGCTCGCCTGCCGGGAGACGGGGCTGTCCGAACAGGGCGAGCGGCTGTGGGCCCGCGCTCGCAAGTGGAAGGCGAACACCACGGCTGAACATTCTCTGAAGCTCATCGCGCAGGTGACCTTCGGCGAGTCGATCGATGGCTGCGAAGAATCAGTCAACGACATTCTCGCCGGTCGTCAGGGCCTGCGCTGGGCGCACACCCGTGACACGGCCTGGGCCATCGAAGCGCTGGCGGAGTTTGTCGCCTACGCGCCGCCTGCGAAGCCCGCGATGAAGTTGGGGTTGACGATGAACGGCCGGGCGATGCTGGAGGGCGATGGTCCGAGGCATCACCTCAATGAGCGTCTGCCTGGTCCGGTCGATCCGGGTAAGGGCGCGGTGAACTTTGTGCTCACCGCCGATGCGAAGACGCCTGTGCATTACAGCGTGACGGTGACCGGTGTGCAGCGGCTCGATGATGCGAGGCCGGTGGGTGATCGCGTGAAGCTCACGCGCCGGTATGGAACGCTCGATGGCAAACCGGTGGGCGAGCAGATGAAGGTCGGCCAGGTGATCGTTGCGAAGGTGACGCTGGAGCTGGCGAAGGACGAGAGGTATCTGCTGGTGGAGGATCGTCGCCCGGCGGCTTTGGAGTTTGCGGATGATCAGCTTCGCGGGGGGCCGACGGCGAAGGCGTCGCACGTGGAGTTTCGCGATGACCGCGTGACGGCCTTTTTCGCCAGCCTGCCGGCGGGGCGGCATGAGCTGGTGTATTACCTTCGGGCCGAAACGGTTGGCCTCAGTCACGTGTTGCCCGGCATCGCCTATCCGATGTATCAGGACAAAGAGCGCGGCGAGACGGCGACGGATCGACTGCGCATCAGCCCGTGAGTTGGCCGGTAACGCTGGCAATGCGGACACCCCTGCAAAATTAACATGATGTGAAACGGGCAAATGTCATTGCCCGCTGCGATCCTGCTCCCTATAAGGAATAGAGGGCAGCACCCCGCGATTGGCAGAGCAGGGGCGGACCGCCGGTTGACGGAAAAGGCGGCCGTACTCTTTCGATTTAGGTTTGTTTTTGGACCGGGTTTTCCCGTGGAGCCTTCTTGACCTGCTCGGTGGTCCGCATAATGTTATGTAGACGGTCGCGTTCCCCCGCCTTCGGCCGCCCATGCACGGATACACAACTGAGCCTCCTATCTCGGGCTGACTTCCCCCGACTCAGCCCGAGGACTCGCCCCAGACAGGCCCCCCGACGCTGTCTGGGGTTTTTTACTGCGCATGCGGAGGCGGTGACTCCACTTTCACTTCGCGTCGTTGTCGGCTGCCGTCACAACCGCACCCGCCCTGTCGCTACAGGTGTCAAGGCTTATCTGACCTCTAAACCCTTTGCGGTATCCGGACGATGCACTACTGGATGCCGCCTTCACTGCGCGGCGAGTCCGCACGGTTGCGGCGACGGTGCGGCGCGATTCAGGCGTTCGAGGAAGGCGGAGTAAGAATGGCATTCGGATTCTCCAAGTCACGGGTATCGCCTATCGCGATTGACTTCGGCGCCGACTCGCTGAAGCTGCTTCAGATCGTGCCCGGCGAGCCGCCGCAGATCGTCGCCGCCGCCGCCGCCGAGGTGCCTGAACACGCCCGGACGGATCCAGGGGCGCGTCATGCGTTCTATGTGGACGCGCTGAAGGTGATGCTGGCGGGCAATCCCTTCAAGGGCAAGCGGGCGGTCTGTTCGATCCCCGCCTACCAGACGCTGGTGCAGCACTTGCAGATCGCCAAGATCGAGCAGGAAGATTTGAACGAGCAGATCGGGATCATGCTGCGGCAGCGGTTCAACGTGGACCCTTCGCGCATGGTGATCCGCTCGGTGATGGCGGGGCAGGTCGTGCGTGACGGTGCCGCCAAGCAGGAAGTGATCTGCATGGCTGCGAGCCGCGATGCGGTGATGCGGCACATCGAAACGGCGCACCGCGCCAAGCTCGATGTCGTGGGCATGCACTGCGAACCCAACGCCGTGATTCGTTCCTTCGCGCACCTGTATCGCCGCAGCGATGACCACGAGCGCACGACCTGTTTCATCGACATCGGCGGAGCGACGACGAAAGTCCTCGTTACGCATGGCACCGATCTGGTCGTCGCCCAGAACATTCACGCCGCCGGCGATCATCTCACGCGCGGCCTCGCTCGCAACGAAAAAATGGGCTTCACCGATGCCCGGCGTCAGCGCATTGCCGACGCCTCCAACGTGCGCCCGCCGACGGAAGCGAGCAAGTCTCCAGTCCTTCAGCCGCACCTGAAGGGCATCGAACGCCGCGGCTTGGGCGGCACGCCTCCCGGGCTGGCGGAACTGGATGCACAACTCGCCGCCGAACTGGGCGGCACCTTCGCCACCGCCACCAGCGAATCGCCCGCGAGTTTCGCCCGGCGCAAGGAAGAGAACACCGATGCCGTGGCAGATGTGATCGAATGCCTGATCGACGAACTTCAGCTTTGCATCCGCTATCACCAGAGCGTTTTCTCGGATCGTCCGATCGAGAAGCTCGTGTTCCTGGGCGGTGAATCACGCAACGTGGCCCTGTGTCAGAAGATCGCCAAGACGCTGCGCATCGGCGCGCAACTGGGCGATCCGCTGGCCCGCGCCATGGGCGCGAGCACCGGCGTGAAGGCGTCGGGTGTGGATCTGCGCGACCCGCAGCCGGGCTGGGCTGTGCCGCTGGGACTGTGTCTGCTGGAATCGTGACCGAAAAAGGGTTGTGGGTTGTGGGTTCCGGGTTCCGGGTTCCGGGTTGTAAAGCGCAACCTGAAATCCTGAACCCTGAACCCTGAACCCGGAACTTGAATTGCTGAAGGAAACCTGCCATGGCTGACATGAGCTTCTTGCCTGAAGATTACCTGGATAAGCGGGCCCAGCGCCGTGCGAATGTGATCTGCGTGGTGCTGTTCGTCGTGGTGGTCACCGGCGTGCTGGGCGCGTTCTACGTCGGCGGCCGACAGCAGTCGGAAGTCAAGGAACAGCTCGACACGATCAACACGCGTTTCGCCGAGGCGGAGATGCGCCTGGTTCAGCTCGATGAACTGGAAAGGCGCAAGGCCCAGATGATGCGCAAGGCGAAGATCACCGGCGCGCTGCTGGAGCGGTTGCCGCGCAGTCTGGTGCTGTCGCAACTGATCAACAACATGCCTCCGACGGTGAGCCTGCTGGAGCTGGAGTTGGAGACGAGCCTGGCGAAGAAGTCGACGGCGATCTCGCGCACGTCGCTCGACAAGGCCAAGGCCGCCGCCAAGAAGAAGGCAGCCGATTCCGAGCCGGACATGCCTGAGATCAAGCCCACGCAGGTGTCGGTGAATCTGCTCGGACTGGCGGCGACGGACGTGGACGTGGCTCAGTACATGACGGATCTGAAGAACTCGCCGTTGTTCCTGAGTGTGAACCTGGGGTTCAGCGAAGAGATCAAGATCGACGATGTGTCCATGCGCAAGTTCCGCATCGAGACCATCATCAATCAGGACATCGACCTGCGCGACTACGAGCCGGTGATGGTCAAGCGCGATCTGAAGCAGAATCCGATGAGCGGCACGGTGAACATTGATGAGAACGGCAACGTCGTGGCGGAGAAGCCCGGCGGCGCGGGCAATCCCCTGATCAAGAACGCATCGGACAATCCCCGCAAGGGCCTGAAGGAATAACACCATGAGATTCGGCTTTCGAGAAATGATCTTCATTCTGCTGCTGGTCCTTTTCCCGATCGGCGCGTACTTCGGTGAGTTCAAGAAGCGGGACGCCCGCATCGAACTCATGCGCGATGAGATTCGCCGCAAGCAGGAGAAGCTCCAGAAGCTGGAGATGGCCACGCGCAAGATCTCCGACCTGGGCGCGGAGATCGACAAGCTTACCGATGCGATCCTGGTCATCGAGCAGCGCCTGCCCGATGAGCGCAAGGTGGATGAAGTGCTCAAGCAGGTGTGGGAACTGGCCACGCGCCAGCGGCTGATGCCCAAGCGGGTGGTGACGGACAAGCCCGTGCCGACGCTGCAATATTCGGAACTGCCGATCCAGATGGAGATCGTCGGCAACTTCGACGGTTTCTACAGCTTCATGCTGGAACTGGAAAAGCTGCCTCGAATCATGCAGTTGCCCAAGATGAAGCTGACCAAGCTGGCGGGCAAGGATGCCGAAGAAGGCCAGATGAAGGCCGAGTTCATTCTGAGCGTGTTCTTCGAAGCTGACGATTCTCAGTACTTCGGCGGCAGCGGGCGAAGGAGAGGACTATGAGGTTCGGCGGCAAGACCAAATCAACCGACGATGATCTGGAAATGATCGACGGCGTGGACGAAGCCGAGATCGATGCCGAGGAAGAGGCGACGCAGCGACCGCTGACGTCTTCCTTCCTCAGCGGCGCGGGCTCCGCGGGCGCTCCCGGTTCCCCCGGTGTCGCGCCTGAAGCGGACCTGGATTATTCCTCGCTCGGCGAAGGCTCCAGGCTCTTTTCCAAGAGCACGCTGCTGGTGGTCCTGATCATGGCGATCGCGGCCGGCTCGCTCTACGCGATGCACCTGAGCCAGGTGGATCACACCGCGACCGACGAGCAGAAACGCTCCGAGGCCCGCATCGATCAGCTCATGGCCCAACTCAGCCAGGGCGCGGACAACGGCACCCTGACCAAACAGGGCATCGACGCCATGTTCAAGGACATGGACTCGGTCCTCGGCTGGCTCAACAACGATCGTACCGAGAGCCAGGTGCCGGTGGAGTTCACCCGTCGCAATCCGTTCGCGCTGCTCGCCAGCAAAACCGAAACGCCCAAGGTCGGTGCGACCAAGGTCGATCCCGAAGCGGTTCGCATTGCGGCTCTGCGCGCCAAGCTTGATACGGAGATTCGCACCTTCAAGCTGCAATCGGTCGTGCCCGGCGGGCGCTCGCCCGTGGCCATCGTGAACAACAAGATCGTGCAGGTCGGCGCGAAGCTCGGCAGCTTCACGCTCGTGGAGATCAAGGATGTCGGCGTCGTGCTCGAAGCCGAGGGCCAGCAGTTCAGTCTCAGCCTCGAACGCGATCCGAATAAGCCCAATGACAACGGTGTCCGCCGCGTGAACGATCCGTAAGCACGTGTGAT
>JBBDXA010000099.1:0-5348 GCA_040902585.1 Phycisphaeraceae bacterium | reverse complement strand
TGTGCTCTGGCACACGGGAACACTGCTGGACGCCAGGGCGATCCCCAGCACGGCGACGCGGTGATCATCCTGCTTGTCCGTTTCCGCGACGGACACCTGATGCTCGCGGTGGAGTCGGTCTTTCAAGCTCGACACCACCCGCCGCTTCTCCTTCAACGACTGCGAGCCGTCGATGACCAGTTCAACCTGAAGGATGCCGAGGATCATGGGATGCGAAAAGCAGAAAATCAGAAAAACACAAAAGCAGAAAAGGAGCGGAACCGACGACTTCAGAAAAACCCGGCAGGCGAGCATTTTCTGCTTTTCTGCTTTCCTGCTGTTTTGCTTTTCATCACTCCAGCTTCCGCTTGATCTCCACGATCTTGTAGCAGATCAGCCTGTCGCCGGGCTTGATATCGTCAAAGCCCACGAGCCGGATGCCGCATTCGGTGCCGGCGCGGACTTCCTTGGCGTCATCCTTCACGCGGCGGAGGCTGTCGATGTCACGCTTTTCGGTGATGACGTTGCCGTCACGCACCAGGCGCATCTTGTTGCCGCGCAGGATGGAACCTTCGGTGACAAGACAGCCGGCCACGGAGCCGAGCTTGGAAATCTTGAACACCTCGCGGACTTCCGCTTCGCCGAGCACTTCCTCCTTGACCTCGGGTGTGAGCATGCCTTCCAGGGCCTTGGTCACGTCTTCGGTGCATTCGTAAATGATGCGATAGAGGCGGGTCTCCACGTGATGCTCATCAGCGATCTCGCGGACCGCCGTGGGCAGCGTGACGTGGAAGCCGATGACGATCGCACCCGACGCATCGGCGAGCAGCACATCGCCTTCGGTGATGACGCCCACGCCTGCGTGAAGCACCTTGACGCCGACCTCGTCGTTGCCCAGGTCTTCCAGGCTTTTCTTGAGGACGTCGATGGAGCCCTGCACGTCGGCCTTGAGCACGACGCGGAGTTCCTGCATCGTGCCGGCCTTGAGCTTGTCGGCCAGGTTCTCCAGCGTGACTTTGGTCTGGCTGGTGAGCTGGCGCTGGCGCTCGGTGTGGCGGAACTGCTCGGAGATGCTCTGGGCTTTCTGAAGCGAGCCGACGACGTAGAATTTGTCGCCTGCATCGGGGACCATGTCCAGGCCGGAGATCGCCACGGGCGTCGCGGGACCGGCTTCGGGAATCTGCCGATTGCGGTCATCGGTGATGTCGCGGACGCGTCCGTGGGCGCGGCCGATGACAATATGATCACCCACCTTCAGCAAGCCGTCCTGCACGAGCAGTCGGGCGACGGAGCCACGACCCGGTTCCATCTGACTTTCGATGACGGTGCCGCGGCCCGCGCCGCCGTAGTCTGCTTTGAGGTCGAGGATTTCCGTCTGGAGCGTGAGCACTTCCAGCAGGTCCTGGATGCCTGTGCCTTTGGTGGCGCTGATCTTGACGACTTCGGTGGAACCGCCCCACTCGGTCGGTGAGAGGCCGTGCTCGGCGAGCTGGCCGTAGATCTTGCGGATGTTGTCGACGGTGGCTTCCTTTTTATCGACCTTGTTCAGAGCGACGATAATGGGCACGCCGGCAGCCTTGGCGTGGTTGATGGATTCAATCGTCTGCGGCATGACGCCGTCGTCAGCGGCGACGACGAGCACGACCACGTCGGTCACCTTCGCGCCGCGACCGCGCATGGAGGTAAACGCTTCGTGACCGGGCGTGTCGAGGAAGACGACGGAGAGTTCCTTGCCGTCGTGACCGGTGATGGTCGGGCGATAGGCACCGACGTGCTGCGTGATGCCGCCGGCTTCGTGATTGGCGACATCGGCCTTGCGGATCGAGTCGAGCATGCTGGTCTTGCCGTGGTCGACGTGACCCATGACGGTGACCACCGGCGGGCGCGGGCGGACATCGACCGGCTCGCGGGCTTCCAGGTCCTTGAGCATCGCCTGCTCGGCGGTCTCCTGCTCTTTGACCTCGAGTTCGATGTTGTATTCCATGGCCACTTCCATCGCCGCCTCGGTTCCGATGGCGGAGTTGATCGTCGCCATAATGCCTTTGGAGAAAAGCCACTTGATGATATCCGTCGCCTTGATGCCGGTGGCGGCGGAGAGGCTCTTGATGGTGATGGGCTCGCGGATTTCCAGCTTGCCGCCGACCTGCGCGGGGGTGGCGATGGGCGTGAAATTCTCGCGGTGGCGCTGGGCCTGACGGTGCCGCTTGATGGTGCCTGCCGAGCGGTTGAGGCGGGCCTGCTGCTCGGCGTAGTCAGCCTCGGTGAGTCGCTTGGAGCCGATGGGCAAGGCTTCGGCGCTGCGGCCGCGACGGGTGGACAGCGCGCGGCGTTTGCCGGCGGCCTTCTGGGCGGCATCTTCGACCGGGCCGCCGGTGCCGGCGCCGCGACCTCGGGCCGGGCCGCGCGATCGGGCGATGCCGGGCACGACGCCATCGGGAAGCGATGAATCATCGCCGCCACCGGGACCACCCGGACCGCGGCGGGAACGGGGCCGCTGAATGACATCGGGCTGCTCGACGCGAACCACCTTGGGGCCGGCGAGTTTGACTTCGGTCGGCTTGTTCATTCGGACACCGGCCGGCGTGACGACCTTGGGACGCGACGGCACGTTGGGCCTGCCCGCGGGACCGGCAGGCTTGGCGACTCCGACGGTTGAGGCGGGAGCCTGGGCGGCGGGCTGGAGAACGGTCGTTTCAACCGCGGCGGGCGCGGCCACAACAGGTTCCACCGCCGTGTCGGCGACGGGCTGCGTCTCCGCTTCCTCTTCGTGCTTCTTCGGCTTCGCCTTGGCGGGCATCTGCACCTGACGCGCTATCTGCTCCAGGGGCGGAGCGACTTCCGTCTTCACCACGCTCGGCAACACCGGCGGCTCTTCCACCAACGTGGCGGTATCACCGGACATGGAATCATCTCCCGTTGAGTCAGTGGTCCTGGCGCGCTTGCGGCGGGCCTTGCGGGCCTTGGCCAGATCCACGGGTTCGGCCGTCTCCACCGCGGTCGTGCCGTCGTTGGCGCTGGTATCGCTGAACCATTCGCGGATGGTCATCTCCAGGCCGATCTTCACGACGGACATATGATCCTTCACGCCGGGAACGCTCTCGGCGAGACACTTCTCGACGATCGCCTTGCTGGCGACGCCCAGTTCCTTCGCGACTTCGTAAACACGCTTAGCCTTGGCCACAGCCACTCCTTAATTTCCCGGCAACCCTCATGCGGCCCCAGTGCCGCTGTGAAGAACGCTCGGAGGATGGATCTCAATGCATCTGTCAAACAATTCCAACATCTGTCTGTCTTGGGTTTGTCCTTGGTGATGGCACCCATCACCATCGCACCCACCATCACGCTCACGCCTTATTCGCCGGCTCGCCTTCATCAGCGGGCGCGGGCTCTTCGGGGGTGTCTTCCGCAGCCGCGGCTTCGACCTCCGCGGGTTTGTCTTCTTCAACAGGGGCCTGGCCGCTTGCGGCTTCGCCCTCGGCGCTTTCGCCACCGGCGGCTGAAGCCGCCTCTGCCGCAGCCGCTTCCTCGGCCGCCATCACGCCGCCGCCGAGAATGTCGTCCAGCACCGATGCGGACTCGGCCTGCGCCGTCGCCGCGATCGCCGCCTGACGCTTCTTCTCTTCGGCTTCCTTCGCCTGCTCTTCGGCGACGATCTTCGCCTCGATATCCGCTCGCGCCAGCAGCGCCTCGGCCACGGCCAGATCGCATTCAAGCTGCTCGGCCAGGTACGGAGCGCCGACTTCTTCCACGTCGAACACGCTGATCACACCCAGGGCCGCGAGGCGGTCGATCTGTTCGTCCGAGACACCTTCCACGCCCTTGAGCGTGGCTTCCATGCGGTCCAGGCTCTTGCTGAATTCCGAAGGCGTGAGGATGTCGATATCCCAGTTCGTCAGCCGGGCCGCGAGGCGCACGTTCTGCCCGCGCTTGCCGATGGCCAGACTGAGCTGATCATCATTCACGACCACCGTCGCGCGGCCCAGTTCGAAGCACAGGCTGATTTCCGCGACCTCGGCGGGCTTGAGCGAGTTCTGAATCAGAATCTGCGACGACTCGTTCCAGCGGACGATGTCAATCTTCTCGCCGCCCAGTTCATCGACGATGTTCTTGATGCGGCTGCCGCGCACGCCCACGCACGCGCCCACCGCATCGACCTTCGTATCAATCGACGACACCGCCAGCTTGGTGCGATGGCCCGGCTCCCGCGCCATCGCTTTCACCTCAATGATGCGCTCCGACACTTCAGGCACTTCGACTTCAAACAGCCGCTTGATGAAGTCCGGATGCGCTCGCGAGAGCACGATCTTCACCTGGCTGCCTGAGTCGCGCACATCGAGGATGAGGCAGCGCACGCGCTCGCCCGGCTGATGCTGCTCGCCGGGAATCTGCTCGCTGCGCGGCATGAAGCCTTCCGCCCTGCCGATCTGCACGACCAGCGCTCCGCCTTCATAGCGCTGGGCGATGCCGGTGGACAGTTCGCCCACGCGGTCGGCGAATTCTTCGTAGATGCTCTGTCGTTCGTCTTCGCGGAAACGCTGAATCATCACCTGCTTGGCGGTCTGTGCGGGGATGCGGCCGAGCGAGTCGAGGGAGATTTCATCTTCGTGTCGGAACAGTTTCAAAGCGCCCGTGATGCGATCCACCTCACAGCGGAATTCGTCCGTCTCCAGCACGTTGAAGTGCTTGCGGGCGGCAGAAACCATGGCCTGTTCGATATCGCGATACAGGACTTCCTTCTCCACGTTGCGATCACGGGAGATGGCGTCAATCAGTCGGATGAGTTCGGTACCGTTCATTACATTGCTCCAGCTATTTAGATGTTCAGATTGTCGAGTCGTCTTAAGCTGAGAGCTATCAGCTTTCAGCTATCAGCTAAAAAAAACAAAACCACGAACGTTGCGTACGCGCTCGTGGCCTAAGCCCGAGGCTCGCGTCGCTGCGATCTGCTCGCGGGGCGAGCGAATCGAAGCGGCGGAGCCGACCTTGATGCACGGGAAGTGCTTCAGGCCATAACCGCCACCTCCTCCCGAGCGCTTCGGGAACGGGCCAGGCCGGTCACAGTCGCGAAATCGCGTGGGAAAGTCATACTATGGGAGTTGATGCCCATTAGTGTGCCCGTGCCTCGTGGTCGTGCTGTGCCAAGTCGTTACGCATCGGCAATCCAATCCTTAACAACACATTTCAACCGCCGAACTTACAGCACGGCGGCAAGTTACAGACAAATAAGTGTACGAGAGGGGGCGTGGGTGTCAAGTTTGACCCAGCGGGGGAGGAAGTCCTGAGGCTTGGGTCCTGGGTCCTGGGTCAAATACACCAAGCCCGATGGCGAGGCTCGGCTAGCCGTCGGGGTTTTCGACATCCGCCATCGC
>JBBDXA010000098.1:33941-34353 GCA_040902585.1 Phycisphaeraceae bacterium | reverse complement strand
CCGCGGTTCGAGGCGATGGGCGAAGTGATCGGGCAATCCGTCCCGACCGGGCCCAGCGAAGAGGACAACGAACTCCTGCCCAACACCATGCTCGCCGCCATCAACGCCGCCCGCCGCAGCATCCTTATTACCACGCCCTACTTCGTGCCCGATGAACCCACCCTCGTCGCCCTTCTGATGGCGGCGACGCGAGGCGTCACCGTCGAATTCATCCTCCCCGCACGCAGCGACATGTTCCTCGTCGATCTGGCGGCCCGGTTCTACTACGAACCGCTCCTGAAAGCTGGCATCCGCATCCACGAGTTCTCCGGCGGCCTGCTGCACTCCAAGACCATGACCGTTGACGATGACATCGCCCTGCTCGGCTCCACCAACATGGTCGGCTGTGGTGGCGATGCTGGCTCAACCGTCT
>JBBDXA010000098.1:0-33931 GCA_040902585.1 Phycisphaeraceae bacterium | reverse complement strand
GAGCTGAATGTCCTGATGTACGGCAAGACCATCACGGCCCAACTCCGGCAGGCACAGAAGTCGTATCTTGAGCATACACAGGAGATTACCGACAAGGCCTGGCAGCAGCGCCCGGGCTATAAGAAGTTCGCCAGTTCCGCCGCGGCCCTGCTCTCGCCCCTGCTATAGGGGAATATACCTCATATCAGGGAAAACCCTTGCCCTAAGCCCTCTGCGCGATTAGGATTGGTCCAAGAGTAGAAGCGAACGAAGTCGCCCACGCGACTGAAACCAGTAGAGACCCAAACTTTGCCCCCCGGAAGGGCGGCGAGTTGCTTCGGCGGCTCGTCGCCTTTTTTCATTTGGCAAGTGCTGGGTGCCACGGCTCGAGCCGTGGTAACTGACATCGCCGCTCCTGAAACCGGACCCAATCAGGGGGTCTGATATACTTTCGCCCTTGCCGGGGTCTATTTCCAGTGCGGAATAGCCGATCCAGTGGGAAAGCTTTCACCTCCGATCACGTCGATCACCAGGGTGACATACATCAGGAGTTTCGATCATGGCCAAGAACAATCCCGAGCCTCAGGGCGAAGTCCACAACCTTGACGAGCAGGCCCGCCAGCAGGCCGGTAACCAGCAGGTGCGGCTGCGCATCGACCAGCGCAACATGAACGTGTCCTACACCAACGCCTTCCGCACCAATGCCACGGCTGACGAAGTCATCATCGATCTCGGCCTGAACCAGGTGATCCCTTCCAATCCCGGTGCGGACGGCAAACCCGCTGAGGTCTCGGCGGAAATCCTCTTTGACATCAACCAGCGCGTGATCCTGAATTACTTCACCGCCAAGCGACTGGCGATCACCCTCGGGCAGATCGTGCGCAAGCACGAAGAGCGCTTCGGCGAGCTGAAACTGAACGTGGCTGACCGCGCGAAGAAGTAAATCGCCCGGGGATTATCAGACGGGTGCCACGGGTCGCCGAGGCTCGGCGAGGAGACCCGTGCGAATCACCCGTTGCGCGGATTCAGGTTGAGTCAAAGGACCAGGAACACGGGTCTTCGTCGCAGAGCCTCCTCGACCCGTGGCACCCCGCGCGTCCCCGAGTGCGCCTACGATTGTGGGCGTCCGGCTCGCGCCCCGACGACGGGCGGCGCTGCGGCATGGACTGCGCCGACGAATATGCCGATGTTCCTTCCAGCTTTACGCCTCATTTGCCCGGGAATCAGACGCGGTCATGGCAGTCAACTCCCCCACCACTCCGACCCCCGCAAGTACAGCCGTCGCGCGCACCGTCAGCCTGTCCGACGCGATCCATCAGCTCGTGCAGTTCGATGGCCCGCCCGAAGCCTTCCTCGGCGCGATGCTCCAGGTCCAGTGCAAGATCATGCCCGCCGAGTCGGCTGCGATCCTGCGCCGCTCGCCTGATCGTATGGATGTGCTGGCGGTTTATCCGCCCCTGCCGCAAGGCGCGACCGCCCCGGTCTGGCTGGCGAAAGTCGTCGAAGCCTCCGTCGAAGTGAAGACCAACGAGCCGCTGGTGCTGCCTTACCGCGAAGCGACCGCGCTCTACGAAGCGGCGCCGAGCAAGCACATGATCCTGCTCCCGCTGCGCTCCGGCGCCTTCACCGGGCTGGCGGCGTTCATCGTCAACTCCTCCAACCAGATGGTCGTGGCCAGGGCCCGCGAGCGCCTCGAACTGACCGTCGGTCTGGTCAACGTCTATGAAACGCGCCAGTCGCTCGTCCGCCGCAATGTGGATATCGAGCGGTTGCGCCAATCCATGGAAGTGCTTGCCTCGCTCAACGAACACAGCCGCATGCGGGCCGCGGGCATGGCGCTGGTGAACGAAGTCGCTTCGCGCTGGCAGGGCGAGCGCGTGAGCCTGGGTTTCCTCCAGGGGCGATACGTGAAGCTCGTGGCCATGAGCCACACGGAGAAGTTCACGCGAAAAATGAAGCTGGTGCAGGACATCGAATCCACCATGGAGGAATGTCTGGACCAGGATGTGGAGATTGTCTACCCGGCGAGCACGCGGGCATCCTACGTCAGCAGGGCCGCGGCTGATCTTTCCAACCGTCACGGCCCCACCGCCATTCTCAGCCTTCCACTGCGGCGTGACGGCAAAGTCGTCGCGGTGCTCACCATCGAACGGGCGGTCAACAAACCGTTCACGCTTGATGAAGTGGAAACGCTGCGCCTGATGTGCGATCTGTGTTCCGCCCGGCTGGCGGAACTGCACGAATCCGACCGCTGGTTCGGCGTGAAGATCGCCCGCACCGCGCGCAAGGGATTGGCCTTCGTCGTCGGTTCCGAGCACACGTGGATTAAGCTGCTGGTGCTGGCGATCGTGGGCTTTCTCGCCTTCGCCATCTTCGTCAAGGGCAGCGACCGCGTCGATGCGACGTTCACCATCGAAGCCACCGAGAAGCACGTTATCACCGCGCCGTTCACGGCCAAGCTCGATACCGTCAACTTCGAACCGGGCGACTGGGTGCTCACCCGCGCGTCGGTCCTGCGCGTTGAGTCGGCTCTGTCGATGAGCGGGCAGGCGCTGACGCTGATGCCCTTTGCCGGCCTTTCGCTCGATCCTTATTTGAACCGGATGAAGGAGGATGTGCGCAGTCGTTCCATCCTCGCAACGCTCGAT
This sequence comes from Phycisphaeraceae bacterium, assembly GCA_040902585.1. Classification (GTDB taxonomy): domain Bacteria; phylum Planctomycetota; class Phycisphaerae; order Phycisphaerales; family Phycisphaeraceae; genus JBBDXA01. The sequence continues at coordinate 31,304 of JBBDXA010000098.1, read as the reverse complement.
ACAACGGAGCTTTCCCTTCGCCGCGCCAATCTGACGGCTGAAAAGAGCAGCTACCGCATCGAAGCCGACGAAGCCCTGCGCGATGGCAAGAAGGCGGCGGAGCAGATCGCCCTGGCCAAGGTCGAGAAGATGGATGCCCAGATCGCGCTGATCGACTACCAGGTGAAACAAGCAGTCATCCACGCCAGCATCGACGGCATCGTGCTCACCGGCGAACTGAAGCGGCAGGTCGGCACCGTGGTCGAACCGAAGACCCAGCTTTTTGAGATCGCCCCGCTCACCAGCCTGCGCGCGGAACTGGCGATCCCCGAAGACCGCATCGCCGATGTCATGCCCAACGCCGGCGGCGAACTGTCGCTGGCGGCCCGGCCCGGCACGTACCTGCCCTTCCAGCTCGTGAAGGTGCATCCGGTCGCCCTGGTCGTCGATCAGCAGAACGTCTTCAAGGCCGAGGCCACGCTCAACGACACCGAAGTCCTCCGCGAAGGCATCCAAAACGAATGGCTCAAGATCGGCTCCAAAGGCGTCGCCCGCATCGACGTGGGCGAACGAGCCTACGGCTACCTCTGGACCCGCAACCTGGTGAACTGGATCCGTATGAAGCTATGGTTCTGAAAAAGGGCCAAGGGCGGAGGGCCAAGGGCCAAGGGATTTGAATCCAGATGCCCCCGCCTTGATTCCGTTCCCTTGGCCCCTGGCCCTTGGCCCTCCGCCCTATGTCCGTTGACCGCCCCACATTTTCCGAATCCTGGTACCGCGTCTCGACGCTCAAGCCCGCGCTGCGCACCGTCGTGCAGACCTACCGTCAGCACTACCGCGCCCGCATGTGGTACGTCCTGCGCGATCCGACCAACAACCAGTTCTTCCGACTCGATGACGCGGGCTACCACTTCGTCGGCATGCTCGACGGCAAACGCACCGTTGCCGAGGTGTGGGATGCCTGCAATGAAGAACTGGGCGACCGCGCCCCCACGCAGGGCGAAGCGATTCAGCTTCTGGGCCAGCTTTTCACCAGCAATCTGCTCTCGGCTGAGCTGCCGCCCGATTCGGCGAGCATGTTCGAACGCTACCGCAAGCGCGTTCGCCGCGAGGTCGGCGGGTACTTCATGAACCTCCTGTTCATGCGCATTCCGCTCTTTGATCCCGAACCCATTCTCGAAAAATGGGTCAGCGTCTGCGGATGGGCGTTCTCGAAGATCGGCCTGCTGCTGTGGTGCATCCTGCTGGGCTTCGCCTTCTCGCAGCTCACCGGGCGATGGGATGAACTCTTCGCCGCCGCCGACCCGCAGCTTCTCCTTCAGACTGAAAACATTCTTCTTCTCTATCTCTGCTTCGCCGGCCTGAAGGCGATCCACGAATTCGGGCACGGCTTCGCGTGTAAACGCTTCGGCAGACTCAACGGCACCGGCGGCGAAGTCCACACCATGGGCATCATGTTCCTGGTGCTTATGCCCGTGCCTTATGTCGATGCCTCCAGCGCCTGGGCCTTCCGCAGCAAGTGGCAGCGCATCATCGTCGGCGCGGGCGGCATGTACATCGAGCTCGCCATCGCGGCGATCGCCGCCATCGTCTGGGCCAACACCAACGCGGGCACCCTGGTGCATGACATCTGCTTCAACGTCATGCTCATCGCCAGCGTGTCCACCATTCTCTTCAACGCCAATCCGCTCTTGCGGTACGACGGGTATTACATGCTGTCGGACCTGCTGGAGATGCCCAATCTCTACCAGCGCAGCAAGGATTACCTGTACTACCTCGTGAAGCGATACGTGTACCGCGCCCGCAAGCCGCGCAATCCCGCCAACACGAGCGGCGAGCGCGGCTGGCTCTTTTTCTACGCCATCGCCGCCAGCATCTATCGCGTCTTCATCACCGTCGCCATCACGCTCTATCTCATGGACCTGCTCCAGGGTGTGCTGTTGTTTGTCGCGATCTTCCTCGCGCTGTCGGGCCTGGTCAGCTTCATGATCATGCCCATGTTCAAGTGGTTCAAATACTTGGCCACCAGCGATGAACTGGCGCGCTCGCGCAGGCTGGCGATCATCACCACCATGCTCTTCCTGGGCACGATCATCACTGTCATCGGTTTCATCCCCTTCCCCGATCGCGAACGGGCACCGGCTGTGATCGAGCCGGAGAAATATCACAACCTGTTCATGCAGGCGGACGGCATCGTGACCGACACGCGCGAATCCGGTACGCGCGTGTCCAAGGGTGACTGGCTGATCAAGGCCACCAACGAAGAACTCGTCGCCCAGCAAAAGGAAGTCGTCGCCGACCTGAAGCTGGCCGCGGCCCAGTCCCGGCTCGCTCGCGCCGACAACGAACTGGGCCTCGTCGCCAGTTACGTCGACAAGCAGATCGCCCTCGAACGCCAGCGCGTCCGTCTGAAAGAACAGATCGAATCACTGAACATCGTCAGCCCGATCGACGGCATCTGGATTTCGCCTGACATCGAACAGATGCGCGGGACGTACCTGAAGACAGGCGATGAACTCGGCCTGGTCGCCAGCGAAGATGCGCTCGTTATCCGCGCGGTCACGGATCAGACGCTGGGCCCGCGCCTGATGCCGGAGGTGATGGCGATTGCGAAGAATCAGGAGCGGCCGGCGAAGGTGGAGATCCGCGTGAAGGGCCGGCCCGGCGACTGGTTCGAAGGCGTGATCCCCAGTGAAAAGGACATTGCACCGGCTGGTCACGATCAACTGTCATCGCAGTCGCTGGGTTATCACGCGGGCGGTTCGGTGCAGGTGCGAATGGATGATCAGTCCGGCACGAAGGCGGCCGAGCCGATGTTTGAAGTGAAGATCAGACCGCTGCACGCGGAGCGGAACGCTGCGATGCTGGCGGAGTGGGAAGCGGCGCGAGCGAAGGCGGAGTCGCTGGGGAAAACGCCGCCGCCCAAGCCGCAGCCGATCGTCCTGCGCAGCGGCCAGCGCGTGGAAGTGCGTTTCGAGATGCCCGCCAAACCGCTGGCGGTGCAGTGGTACTTGAAGATTCGCCAGTTGCTGCAACGCCGGTTCAAAATGTAGAAGAAAGGAACGAAGGGATGGAGGGACGAAGGCACGAAGTGCCAATCAGTTCCCTCCCTTCGTTCCTCCGTCCCTCCGTCCCTCCGTTCCTTCCCCCATGACCCAGGCTTCCATCCATCCTGAAAGTCTCACGACCACCGGTGTGCCGGTCGGGCCGGAGTTGCCCAGCGGCATGTGGCGGATGCTGACGCAGCGCGGGCTTCAGCGGCGCAAGCTGCCGCGCGGGCTGGATGCGATGTGGGACAAGCTGATGGGTTTCTTCGTCGCGCGGGTGCCGCGGCTGACACTGCTCATGCGCCGGGTCAAGCGCGTGCTGGCGATGGAAGCGACCTACAAAGACATGAGCGATGGACGCCTGCGCGAGGCGTGTGAAGAGATGCGGGCCTTGTTCCGCAGGGGCAGAAATGTGAAGGCCGATGTCGAGCGCGGGTTCGCCATCGTGCGCGAAGTCGCGTGGCGGCAGATGGGCATGAAGCCCTACCCCGTGCAGATCTGTGCCGGGCTGGCGATCGACAACGGCTCCATCGCAGAGATGTCCACCGGCGAAGGCAAGACGCTCTCGGCGACGCTGCCCGCCACGCTCGCCGGCTGGCGCGGCAAGGGCTGCCACATTCTCACCGTCAACGATTACCTCGCCCAGCGCGATGCGGAAGAGATGGCGCCGATCTACCGCTTCTGCGGCCTGACGGTGGCGCACGTCATCGGCACCATGCCGCCGGTGCAGCGACGCGAAGCCTACACCGCGGATGTCACCTACACGACCAACAAGGAAGTCGCCGCCGATTTCCTGCGCGACCGCCTTTCGCTGGGCAAGGTTCACGGCCTGCCTGCCGCACTGCTCAGCAAGATCGCCAACGGCATGGGCGCGGGGACGGATCGGCTGGTGATGCGCGGGCTGGACTACGCCATCGTCGATGAAGCGGACTCGATCCTCATCGACGAAGCTGTGACCCCGCTGATTATCTCTGGCGACTCGCCGAATCCCGAGCAGACCGAAGCCTATGTGCAGGCAGCCGAGATCGCCAAACGAATGGCCGCGGGACAGGATTACACCATCGACCTTCGCTACCGCGAGATCCGCCTGACCAATCGCGGCAAGCTGGCGGCTGAAAGTCTTTCGTCGCATCACGCAGGCGTCTGGGCCGGCGCTCGGCGGCGCGAAGAGCTGGTGACACAGGCGATCACCGCACGTGAAATGTTCCTGCGCGACACGCACTACGTCGTGCAGCACGATGAGGAGAAGGAAGAAGACAAGGTCGTGATCGTCGATGAGTTCACGGGGCGTCTGATGCCCGACCGCACCTGGCGCGACGGCCTGCATCAGGCGATCGAAGCGAAGGAACAGATCAAGGTCAATCCGCCCAAGGCGACGTTCGCGCGCATCAGTTTTCAGCGGTTTTTCAGGCTGTATCGCCACCTGGGCGGCATGACGGGCACGGCTTGGGAAGGCCGCGGCGAGATGTGGCAGATTTACCGCAGGCCCACGGTCATCGTCCCGACCAACAAGCCCTGCATCCGCAAGCACAGCCGGGACCGCGTCTTCGCCACGCAGGAGGCGAAGTGGAGCGCGATCGTCGCGGAGATTCAGCGACTGCACGAAACAGGTCGGCCGATCCTGGTGGGCACGCGCAGCGTCGATACCAGCGAGCTTCTAAGCAAGCGCTTAGAGGCCCTGGGGCTGGAGCATCGCGTGCTCAACGCCGTGCGGCATAAGGAAGAGGCGCAGATCGTCTCCGGCGCGGGCGGTGAAGGGAAGATCACGGTGGCGACGAACATGGCCGGCCGCGGCACGGACATCAAGCTGGGGCGCGGCGTGGCTGAAAGCGGCGGGCTGTGCGTGATCGCGGCGGAGCATAATGAATCGGGTCGCGTCGATCGCCAGCTCTTCGGCCGCGCGGGCAGGCAGGGCGACCCCGGCAGCGCGATTGCCTTCGCGGCGCTGGATGATGAACTGCTCAAGCGACACGCCCCGCGCTGGGTACGGGCGGTGGTGCGAAGGCTGCGCATGCGCGGCGAGGAACTCTCCAGCCCGATGGCGCGCCGGTTGTTCAAGTCCGCGCAGAAACGGGCCCACAAGATGGCGCTGCGGCAAAGGAAGAGCGTGCTGCGGTCGGATGACTGGTTGGATGAATTTCTGGGGTTTGCGGGCAGGGAAGATTGATTCATTTCAGGTGCTCTCGCTGTCGAAGGTCTCCGGATCTTCCGACGCGAGATACATGAAAAAACGTTCGATCAGGTACCACTGCAACCCACCGAGAATCAGGCAAACCATTCCCGGGACGAGGTTCCAAGAGATCATCACCTGCTCAGGTGTAAAGAAGCGCTCAGAGAAGTGCTGGACGTCATGGGCGATGAAGTAGACAACCGGACCACTGGTGAGAATGAATGGAAGATAGAAACAGTCGTAGGGGGTTTCTTCGAGAAACCATCGCTGCGACAGCGTGAACATGAAGAACAGAATCAGCGCCGTGTGAATCGTCAGGAGCCGATACGGGCATCGTGGAAATGGCATGACGTAGATGCCTTTTGGGGAATTTTGATGCGAAGCCGCAACCGGCTCACTGCGGCCAGACCAGGTCCACCGCGAACCCCGCGGGCATCTTCGTCACTTTGTTGTCGATCGTGAACTCGCAGAGAAACGTCGCGCTGCCCGGATCGATCACGGGGCGCACGCTCTTGAGGATGCCAGTGATTTCCTTATTGACCGGATCGCCCGCCATCATCCTGAACTTCTCGCCGATGCGGCCGCGCATCGATTCGTAAAACTCCCTGCGGTTGGGCAGGCTGATCCGCGCTTCCAGCACATCCAGGGCCGCCAGCACGATGGCCTTGTCGTTGCGCGCCAGCGACGCACCTTCTTCAACGACGACATCGATCACGGTGCCGTCGAACGGCGCGAGGATCGCATGTTTGCGAAGCTTGGCTTCTTCGAGTTTCAGTTCCGCGGCGGCGAGCATGGTGCGTTCCTTCTCGGCTTCGAGTTCCGCCTCGCGCTGCTTGGAGACGACCTTGCGCTGGCGCAGCTCCCAGTCCGAGCCGCCACCGCGCTTGACGATATCTTCCATCTTCTCCACTTCCAGCTTGGCCTCTTCCAGCGTGAGCCGGGCAACCGTCACCGCCGCCGTGCTGTCGGCGCGAAGCTTGGCGGCATCGACGATGTATTGCTGAATCTCCGCATCCATCGCCGCGACCGCGTCGCCCTGCTTGACCGCGCTACCCGTGTCCACGTGAATCTTCGCGAGGATGCCGTCCAGCGGCGCGGTCAGCACCACCTGCTTGCTGGGAATCACCAGCCCGCGGTACTTCTCGCCCGGCGTGGTCTGCGAACCGCCGGCCACACTCCGCGCCGGCTCAGCCGCGACGAAACCCATCGCCAATGCAAGTACGATGACCACCTTGATGAATCGCTTCATAGATAAAACCTTTCGACGCAGGCCCCAGACTCAGGACTCAAGACTCAGGACCCAGGACTCAGGACCCCGCCGGGGACTGCAAATCCCCGCAACCATCGGCCTGATTCGTACAATCATCTATGCCTCCATCATCGGCTCAATATCGGCATGCGTCCAATGGTCCGCCTGCCGTTATCATGAACGTCCGCGAATCCTGTTCCAACCCTGAAAGTGAGATTGAATCATGATCGACCTGGTTCCCACCCGTATGCTTCCGGTCCTGCTCTTCACTGTTACGCTGGCCGCGATCAGTTCGTTCGCCAGCCCTGCCCGCGGCGAGGATCCGCTGTGGGTCACCTACGAAGGCAAGGAAGGCCCCGGCTCCCCCGGTAAAGGCAAGCACATTGTCCTGATCGCGGGCGATGACGAATATCGCAGCGAAGAGGCTCTGCCGCAGCTCGGCAAGATTCTCGCCACGCAGCATGGCTTCAAATGCACCGTGCTTTTTCCCATCGATCCCGCCACCGGGCAGATCAAGCCGGACTTGCAGACCAACATCCCCGGCACCGAGGCCCTCAAGACCGCGGACCTGATGATCATGGCCACGCGCTTCCGCAACCTGCCTGATGAACAGATGAAGCCGATCGATGACTACCTCATGAGCGGCAAACCCGTCATCGGCATGCGCACCGCGACCCACGGCTTCAACGGCATCAAGGGCACCTACGCCAAGTACAACTTCAACTACAACAACAAGGATGAGAAAGAGTGGACACAGGGCTTTGGCCGACTCGTGCTGGGCGAGACGTGGATCAGCCATCACGGCGGACACAAGACGCAGAGCACGCGCGGCCTCATCGCTGACACCGGCAAAGATCACCCCATCACCCGCGGCCTCAAGGACGGCGACGTCTGGGGCGACACCGATGTCTACGGCGTGCGACTCCCCCTGCCCGGCGACAGCAAGCCCATCATCCTCGGCCAGGTGCTCGTCGGCATGAAGCCCGATGACAAGCCCCTCGAAGGCAAGAAGAACGACCCGATGATGCCCGTCGGCTGGACCAAGAGCTACCAGCTTCCCGAAGGCAAGGAAGGCAAAGCGTTCTGCACGACGATGGGTTCTTCGACTGATCTCGTTTCCCAAGGCACGCGGCGCATGCTCGTCAACGCGGTGTACTTCCTGCTCGACATCGAAGTGCCCAAGGACGGCGCGAAGGCGGAGATTGTCGGCGAGTTCAAGCCGACGATGTACGGATTTGGAAGTTACAAGAAGGGCACGACGCCGAAGGATTATGAGATGAAGTGAGGATGCGTGCTCACCGTGTTTAACACCAAGCCCGATGGCGAGTCCGCCGGGGGACGAGCCGTCGGGCTTGAATGAGGCGAACCATGAATACCTTTACCCGTTCGTTCGCGATCGCGATTCTTCTCATCGCTGTCGCACATCAGTCAGGCATCGCCGCCGACAGCCTCACTGTCACCAAGCGCTCGCGCGTCGAGTCGAAGACCGAGGCGGGCACCTTCGATGTCATCACTAAAGCAGAGACCTGGAACCCGAAGGAATCGGTCATCATCGTCTGCGATGTGTGGGATGCGCATCACTGCTTGAATGCCGTGCGCCGCGTTGAAGAGATGGCGCCGCGGATGAATCAGGTGATCGAAAAGGCCCGCGGCCAGGGCTTTCTCATCATCCACGCGCCCTCCGGCTGCATGAAGGCTTACGAAGGCACGCCCGGCCGCAAGTTGGCCCAGAGCGCGCCCAAGGCCGGGAATCTGCCCAAGGACATCGGTTCGTGGTGCTACAAGATTCCCAGCGAGGAGAAGGGTACGTACCCGATCGACCAGACCGATGGCGGCGAGGATGACGACTTGAAGGAGCACGCCGAGTGGGCGGAAAAGCTCAAGGCGATGGGCCGCAACCCTCGCGCGCCGTGGACGAAGCAATACGACGTGGTCAAGATTCACGATGGCGATGCGATCAGTGACAACGGCGTCGAGATCTGGAACCTGCTCGAATCGCGCGGGATCAAGAATGTCATCCTCCTGGGCGTTCACACCAACATGTGCGTCCTGGGCCGGCCCTTCGGCCTGCGGCGCATGGCGGAGAACGGCAAGAACGTCGTCCTCATGCGCGACATGACCGACACCATGTACAACCCGCAGCGCTGGCCCTACGTGTCGCACTACAAGGGCACTGACCTCATCATCGAACACATCGAAAAATGGGTCTGCCCGACGATCACCAGCGACGCATTCCTGGGCGGCGAATCGTTTGTTTTCAAGGCGGCCAAAAGCCCGCGCATCGTCGTCGCCATCGCCGAGGCGGAGTATGACACCAAGGTGTTCCTCCCCGCGTTCGCCAAGGCGTTCCTGCGGAAGGATAACGCGTACGACGTGCGCATTTTGATGGATGATCCGAAGGATGCCAACAAAATCACGGGCTTCGGCGAGGCGCTGAAGGATTGCGATCTGCTTTTTCTCAGTGTGCGCAGACGATCGCTGCCGAAGGAAGATCTCGATGCGCTGCGGGATTATCTGAAGGCGGGCAAGCCGCTGGTGGCGATCCGCACGAGCAGTCATGCGTTTGATACGAAGGGGAAGCATGCGGACGGTCAGGACGAGTGGCCGACGTTCGACCGCGATATTCTGGGCGGTCACTATCAGAACCATCACGGCAACGGGCAGACCTGCACCGTCACGCTAGCCGCAGGCGCAGCCGACCATCCAATCGTCTCCGTGCTCCTGCTCGACAAAATGAAATACGAAAGCCCGCTGTCGCTCTATCGCTCCGCGCCGCTGGCCAAGACCGCGACGCCGCTCTTGATGGGCACGATCCCCGGCAAGGATCCCGAGCCGGTGGCGTGGACCCACATGGCGGGAAAATCGCGCGTGTTCTACACCTCGCTGGCGGATTTTACCAACGCGCGGTACGTGCTGATGCTCAAGGAAGCGATCGACTGGTGCCTGGCGGAGAAGGCGCCCAAGTGAGTTCGTCGCAACGACTACCATGTCCCCATGCACGAATCGGGCCTCGCATCCAAGACAAACTCCCGCCGCCTGTTGTGGGTCGTCGCGGGGGTGAGCGCGCTCTTCGCTCTCCTCAGCGCCCGGCCCTACGCCGGCTCCTGGAACGATGGCAGCCGGCTCGCCAGCGTCGAGGCGATCGTCGATTACGACACACTCGCCATCGATGACTCCGTTTTCCTCGCTCCGATTTTTCTGCCTGACAACGCCCCGCCTCCCTACGCGCCCGATGATGCCCTGTCCCTGAAATACGGCACGCTCGATCGCCTGCTCATCGACGGTCACTGGTACTCGGACAAACCCTACGTGCCGCAGGTCATGCTCGCGGGGGTCTACAAGTTCGCGCAGCTCACCACCGGATTGCAGGCCAATCGTCATGCGGATGTGTTCAACTATCTGATGACGGTCGTTTCCAGCGGCGTGTCGCTGGTGGCCTTCGCGCTGGCGGGCTTCATCGCGGCCCGGCGGACCTTAGGCTGCCCGATCGGCGCGGCCGTGCTCACCGCCAGCTTCACGCTCAGCACCGCCGCGCTCGCCTACTCGAGACACGTCAACGCCAATCTCCCGCTCGCCGCCTGCGCGATGGTCATCCTCGCCTTGCTCACGTGCAGCGTCGATGAAGAAGGCCAATTGAAGCTGCGCACGCGGCGCGTCGCGATCATCGGCCTGCTCGCGGGCCTGACTTACGCCCTGGAATCGGCGACAGGCGGACTGCTGTGCCTGGCGCTGGGCCTGCTGCTGGTCTGGCAATGCTGGCTCAACGATCGTTCGCGCTGGCATCTGCCTTTGGTGCTCACGCTCACCGCCCTGCCGCTGATCGCGCTGCATCATGTCTTCAACTTCCGCATCGGCGGCACCTTCGGTCCCGCCAACGCCAACCCCGCCTACCTCAACTGGCCCGGCTCCCCCTTCGCCGGCGGCGAGCTGACCGGGCAGTGGAATCACGACAACGTGTTTCGCGCGGTGCTCTACTCGCTCGAACTCCTCTTCGGCCGCAAGGGATTTCTCTGGCTCAATCCGCCGATGCTGGTGGGCGCGGTCGCCGCGGTGTGCCTGCTTGTTGCTCCGCGCAGGCGTTTCGCGATCGCCGGTGCCACGCGCGGCCAGCGGGCGATCCTGTGGTGTGCCTTCGGATGGACCGCGGCAGTGTGGCTGCTGTACGGCGCGCTGTCCACCAATCGCAGCGGGGTGTGTTATTCGATCCGCTGGTTCGTGCCGATGCTCGCGCCGGGATTGCTGGCGGTCGCGCTCCTGCTGCGGCATCGGCATGAACTGTGGCCGCGGTTCGCCGTGTTTGCCGTCGCCGGTGGCGTGCTGGGCGCGATCGGCTGGTGGAACGGGCCGTGGGCTGAAGTGCGCGGGTATCTGATGTGGCCGGTGGTGGGCGTGATGATGGTGGTGTGGGCAGTCATGTCGCTGCGCGAGATGAAGCGCGCGTGAGAAGGATGGAGCACCATCCCGACAGGGTGGTGCTATTGGCGCACAGCTTTCAACTGTGATCCTGGCCACACGACCCGACGACGGTGATCGGTGTTCGTGAGGCAATAGCACCACCCTGTCGGGATGGTGCTCCCGGATCACACCAGTTCTTCGATCGGCTTGCCTTTGTCGAGCATGTAGACAGGGCGGCCGAAGTTGTCCTTGAACTGCTGATCGCGGGGGATGCCCATCACGTGGAACACGGTGGCCATCAGGTCCTGCGGGCTCACGGGGCGGTCAGCGGGGACATCGACCTTGGCTGCGGACTGGCCGATGGTCTGGCCCATTTTCAGGCCGCCGCCGGAGAGGGCGAGCGTGGAGAGCGGAGCCCAGTGATCGCGTCCGCCGTTCTTGTTAACCTTCGGCGTCCGGCCGAACTCACCGGTGATGACCAGGAGAATCTTCTTCGTCAGGCTGCGGTTGTACACATCTTCGACGAACGCGGACACAGCCTGATCGATCTGCGGCGAGCGTGATTTCATGGCATTGGCGATGTTGCCGTGCATGTCCCATCCGCCGTAGCTGATGGTGACAAAGCCCGCGCCGGTTTCGCAGAGGCGGCGCGCCAGCAGCATCTGTTCACCCAGGCCTTTGCCGTAGCGGGCGACGAGCTTGGGGTCTTCGTGCTTGAGGTCGAATGCTTTGGACGCCGCGCCGGTGAGCACTTCAAACGCCTGCTGCTGGAATCCATCGACGCCTTCGAGCTGGCCGGTCGCATCGGCTTCGCGCTTAAGGTGATCAAAAGCACTAAGCATCTGCTTGCGATCGGCGAGGCGATCCATATCGACGCCCAGCGTCATGTTGTTCTTGGCGGAGCCGGTCGGGCTGAAGGGCGCGTAAGGCGCGCCGAGGAAGGCGGGACCATCCGCCTGGATGCGGTTCATGCCGATGTAGGTGGGCATGCCGGTGACGGGATGATTGGAGCCGCGGATGCGGGAGAGGATGGAGCCCATCGAAGGGCGATTGGGAACGCCGCCGTTGTCAGCGGTGCGGTTGTCGTAACCGGTCATGAGCCAGTGGGTCCCGCCCCCGTGCCCGCTGTTTTTGTGATGGAAGGATCGCACCAGCGCCATTTTGTCGACGACGGAAGCGATCTTCGGGAGCGTACCGCCGACGGTGATGCCTTTGATGGGCGTCTTGCACTCGCCGGTGGTGGAGTGGTACTCGCTGGGCGCGGTCATCTTCGGATCGAAGGTTTCGACATGCGTCGGCCCACCCGACAGCCAGAGCCAGACGACGGAGGTGTCATTGACATCCGCGCCCTGTGCCGCGGCGGCGGTGCGGGCGGCGAGCAACTGGCTGAGGCTCAAGGCCCCGAAGCCCAGTGCGCCCACATGCATGAACTGTCTGCGGGTGACGCCATCACAATCAAGGAAGCGACGCTTGCCGAAGATGCTGAGCATGGTAGGCTCCTGTGCGACTCGTGAAAGGATGCGGCCTGCCCCGATGTACCGGGGCCGCCACTAAAACACTATCGGACACCCGGAAAGCCATTGTCTACTTTCGCGCCCCAGTTACCAGCAAAATCTTCAGATCGAGAAAAATCATTCGCACGGAATGGCAGGCGAAGGTTCTTCCTCGGCGATGCGAAAAACCATAAAGGTCGAGGTCTGGGCCACGGGTGTGATGCCCCGCAGCAAAGCGGGCACATGAGCCCAGGTCCCATCCGCGTAGGCCCCGTACAGGAGCGTGGTCCCGACCGCCAGGTATTGGGTTTTCATCCGCCCGGCGAGTTCACCGAGATTGGCCACAGGTTCCACGTGCAGCATCAGGCGGTGGTACTGCGGGCTGAACTGGGCGGGGTCCGTGCTGAAACACCACAGGTCAATCTGCTCCAGCTTCTGCTCGCGCCGCCACTCATCGAGCTGCGGCAACCCCTGGCCCCAGTCGTAATTCGAATCGCTCAAAAGCTTGTAACCGTTGCGCTGCCCGCCCCACAGTTCGTTGATGTACGAAACACCATCAGGCCAGGCGCAACAGGCGATCACCACACTCCACGTGAGTAGACCACCGATGGCCGCGGCCATGGCCGTTCGCGAACCGGGAAGTTGAAACGATCGAATCGCGAAGACCACCGCGCACGCCAGGCCGACGATGAGCATCGCCATGCCGGGGAAGACCATGCGGATGCCGATCTGCACGCGGTAGGTCACGCTGAAGGCGATCAGCGCGAGGGCCGCCAGCATCGCCCAGTTCCACAGCGAACGCAATCGCACCAGCGCGACCATGAGCAACATCACCATCATCGGCACGGTCAGCTTCATGGTCATGGCGATGGGGAAGTAGTACCACTTGGCCTTGGGAAAGACTTCGCCGAGGAGGTACGAGCCGTGGCCCTTCATGTTGTGCTTGATCTGATACGCCAGGGCGTTGGCGGCGTTGGGGAAGATGCGCAGGCTCTCGGCGATGAAGAGCATGATGCTGCGCCCGCTGCCTTCCTCCAGGCCTTGTGCCCACTTGAGGAACGAAGGCTCGGGCGAAAAGTCGGTGCCGACGTATGCGAACATGAGCAGCACGCCGATGCCGATGACGCTGAAGAAGTCCCGGCGAAAGTCGCGCGTGGCCTTCCAGCGTTCCATGAGCGTAAGGCTGCGCTGGATGGGGACGGGTTGCAGCGCGAGGCTGGTGTCATCGCGGCGCGCGGTCCAGCGGTGCAGTTCGATGGCGATCATGCACAGTGGGCCGAACACGAGCGCGGAGGCCTTGGAAAGCAGCGCGAAGCCGTACCACAGGCCGGGGATCCAGACGCGATGCAGGGCGCGCTGATCCCGGCCGCGGGCGTAGTGAAACGCAAAGGCAAGGGTGCAGGCGGTGACGGCGATATCCGTGGTGGCGAGCACGGCATGGCCCAGAAAATTCGGCTCCACTGCCAGCATCACCAGGGCGAGCCTGCCTGCCCAGGGCCCTGCGATTTGGTGGGCGGTGAGGAATCCATACAGAAGGAGCACACCCCAGAACAGGAGCGTGCCGCCGCGGGCGGTGTGCATCACCTGCGGAATATCCTCGCCGACCACCGGCTGACTGCGGCCATCCGTCCCGATGCGGAAGGGTTTATCGCGCCCCAGTTCCATGGCGTAAACGGTGAGCGAAGTCACATCGATGGGCAAAGGCATCGTGCCTTGCCGCATGAGCTGGTAGTAGCTGCCGGTGCGACGGCGTTCGAGTCCGTTGGCGATGTAGTTGGCTTCATCAAACGTCAGGCCCACCTGCTGGGACGCGGTCAGACACCACCCGCTGCTCGTCACAAAGACCGTCAGCAGCAGCAGCCAGTCGCACCAGTGAATGCGGGACTGCCGGGGGTGCCGGGGGTGCCGGGGGTGCATCAGGAAGCCTCGGACGTTTTCGTCGCAGGGGAGGAAGGGAGCAGCGGCGTGGCGGGCATCGTCACATCAGGCAGCGACACGCGCGCGACCTTGCGGTGACGCCAGCGCATCGCCAGCACCGCGCGGGCGGCCTCCAACTGAATCTTCAGACTCATCTTCGATTTCCCCAGCGAACGCTCCGGGAAATGGATCGGCACCTCGCGCACCCGGCAACCGGTGCGCAGGGCCAGATACGTAAGCTCAATCATGAAGGCATAACCGCTGGAACGGATGCGGTTCCACGGATCGACCGCGAAGAGCGCTTCCTTGCGCCACAGGCGGAATCCGCCGGTGGCATCGTTGATGCCGGTGCGAAGGATCGAGCGGATGTAGATGCGATTGGCGAACGCGCTCAGGGCCTTGCGATACCACGGCCAGTTCTCGGCCACGCTGCCGCCCTTGGTGTAGCGCGAGCCGATGACCAGGTCCGCCGAGTCGATCGCGGCAACGAGCTTAGGTAAATCTTCCGGGCGATGTGAGCCGTCGCAATCCATGTGCAGGATGAGGTCCGCGCCTTGATCGATCGCGACTTTGAAAGCGTGCAGGTAGGCTTTGCCCAGGCCTTCCTTGGCGGTGCGATGCAGCACGCTGACGCGGTCGGGGTGTTTCAGGGCCAGTTCATCGGCGACCTGTCCGGTGCCATCGGGCGAGTTGTCATCGACCACGAGAATGCCATGGGACACCTGCGGCAAGTCCACCGCGAGAATGGCCTCGACCATGAGCGGGAGGTTCTCCTTCTCGTTGTAGGTTGGCAGGCAAATGGTGAGCTTGGGCATGGGACCGCCTGTCCGCGTGGGTGTGAAGAGAAGATAACGGATGAAAAAGGGAAATGCATCCGCGAGCGCATCCCTGGCCGGCGAAGGCGATGCTCAAGCAGGCGATCAAAGGAACAATTTAGAGAGGTCCAGCTTGTGATCCGGAAACGCCTGCGGGGCGATGACCTGCGCTCCGCTTGCCGCGCTGATGTCACGGTAGCCTTGCGGCGCAGGGTCGCGATGAGTGTGAACCTGAAAACCGTCAAGGTCGATCACCCAGTATTCCGTCACGCCGTGCAAAGCGTAGAGCGGAGCTTTCACATGTAAGTCTTTGTTCAGCGTCGTATCAGCGACTTCGATGAGAAGGAACACATCCGCAGGCGTCGGATGATTCTTCCTGTAGAAGTCATCGCGCGGGTGCAGCAGCATCACATCAGGCACAGGTTCATTGTGGCGGTCCAGTTGGATGGGATTGTGAACTGCGCGGATTGCTCGCGACGCCGCACCCGTGACGTAATGATTCAAAAAGTTCACTGTGCCAGCATGCAATGGTGTCACACGAGGCAATGCAACAACGCTCCCATCAATCAGTTCGACGCGATCATCCTCATTGAGGATGCCCGCCTGCTGCATGCGGTAGTAGTCATCCACGCTGAATCGCCGAGTCGTCAGATTGTCCTGAACAGTTGTTGCCATGCCGCGCCATTGTAGCTCTCGCGCTCACCGTCCCGGCCAGCCATCGAACACAAATTTCCCGTCCCTGCTGATCACCTGACCATCCACCGTGATCGTGCCGCCCTTACGCAGGTCGCAGACCATGTCCCAGTGCAGGGCCGATTCGTTGGTGTTGCCGCTCTCGGGGTAGCCCGCGCCGACGGCTGCGTGGAAGGTGCCGCCGATCTTCTCATCGAAGAGCGTGTTCTTGGAGTACTCTTTGATGTTGTAGTTGGTGCCGATGGCGATCTCGCCGAGGAACTTGGCACCGTCATCCATCGCCAGCATTTCCTTGAGGAACGCTTCGTTCTTGGAAGCCTTGGCGCTGATGACTTTGCCCTTCTCGAAGATGAGTTCGATGTCGTGGACTTCGCGCCCGTTGTGAACCGCGGGAAAGGAATACCGCACCACGCCGTTGACGCCGCCGTCGGCCGCCTTCAGGTTCGGGCCGGTGAAGACTTCGCCATCGGGAAAATTCTCGTGCCCCGCGCAGTTGACCCACGTCATGCCTTCGACGGTCACGTGCAGATCCGTTCCGTTGGCGGCCTGGAAGTGCAGCTTCTTCTTGCCTTGAAGATGGTCCACAACCTTCTGCTGCTGCGCTTCGATTTTCTTCCACTCGGCGACGGGGTCAGCCTTGTCGAGGTGGCCGGCGCTAAAGACAAAGTCTTCGTACTGGCGCAGGCTCATCTCCGCGTCCTGAGCGCTGGCGAGGGTGGGGTAGAGCGTGCCGCACCACGCCAGTTTGTGCGGGTCGCCGGCCGGCTTACCCGCGCGCTCCATGAACACTTTGAAGATCGGCTTCCGCGCCGCCGACGCCATGCCCTGCCGCTTGGGGTCCACGCGCGTCAGGCTCTTGGTGTTCGTCTCCGCCCACAGCGAGATGGAAACGTCAATCGTCTCAATCTCATACTTGGCGATCGGGTTCACAAACTTGAGCTGGTCATCCGTCGCGTGCTGGTAGAACACTTCTGCCAGCGAATCGGGGGAGCATTTGAGATAAGGATTCGCCCCCGCCTTGATGCAGGCTTCGTAGATCGCCTCCAGCAGCGGCATGGCCACCGGCTCACCCGTGATGCGCACGAGCTGCCCGGGCTTGACGCCCGTGGAGTAATTCACAATGACCATGGCGAGTTTGTCGAGGCGGGCATCACGCAAGGGAGGACTCCTGAAGTCGAAAGGGGTATCGTAACAAGCCCTTCGTCAGGGCGGCGGAAGATGCGACAGGTGGCTGGGGCTGGAGCAAGGGCATGCGGCGCCCCAGAGGTCAAAAACTTGACAACCAGAACAAAAGCAGTACGATTCTCCAATATGTCCCTGAGAGGTGAAAAAATGATCACGACCAACGGATCGACCAACGGTATTCATCGCACGAACGGATCAAACGTCAGTCAAACCACCTATGAACCCCTAAGCAGCGTATGGGAGGGTAGCGATGCTGATTTGATTGAATCGATGCTTCAGTTCTATCCAAGTATCAAACCTCACCCAATTCTCGATGCGACCTACAACGCTGGGCGGATGTGGAAAGGATCGAAGCGCAAGGTCACGTCAATGGATATCGATCCTGCGCACAAGCCGATGATCGTCGGTGACAATCGAATAATGGCAGGGGTCCCGGCAAAAAAGTTTGGGGTAGTGGTGTACGACCCGCCCCACGTAGGACCCCAAGGGCGCGACAAGAGTGTTAAGCGATTCGATGTTGATTTCGGCGCGACAATGGAATGCGGCAAAGAGCATGGATGGACTCTCAGCTATTTGTATCCCCCTTTCTTGAAGCAAGCGCAACGGGTTCTGAAGCCCAAGGGTTTGCTGCTCGCCAAGATTACCGATATGGTCAACAGCCATCGGTCCCGATGGGCCCATTGCGATTTCATGCGAATGGCAGAGGAGGCGGGATTCACCGTTTGTGACCTGATCGTCAAGGTGCGGAACGGACCGATGATTTCCACCAAGTGGAAGGAGGCGCATCATGCACGAAAGCGACACTGCTTCTGGATTATCTGCCGAAATGGCGACTGTTGTGAGCGCCAGCGTGAAGAAGACGGCTCATGCCTTTGGGGGGAATAGTTCATTCCATCGACTGATGCGATCAGTCCCTGGCCTGCCTTTACCCGGAACCTTGCTGCCAAAACCGCTTTCATTCCATTCGGGACGGTAATGCACCATCAAGGCATATTCCGCTGCAAACACCCACCATTCACTTTGAAACGTGAGATATCGGCATTTCAGGTCAGCACAAGAAATGTTTTGTCGCCCTTCAATTTTTGCGCAATGCTCATTCAACCTGCCGCGCAATGTGCGCTTGCTCTTGGTCGTTCCCTTTGACGCTTTGCCGATGTAGACCAACTTGCCCTTGTGGTAGAGCGCGTAGATCCCGCTGGCCTGTGGGCCAATGCCTTTTTGTAATGACAGAAGCGGACTGCTTTCGAGCTTTTGCACAACTTGCTCGCGAATACCGCGATCAAGGTCAAAGTCGAAATGATGGGGGTTCTCAGGGGCGGATGTATCGGGTTCCGTGGTCATCGCTACGCGACATCATACAGCAAGTAGGTTGGACTGCCTGCCTTAGGCTGGCCCGAGTCTTCAAAGCTGGGGCTGGAGTCCGCGGAAGCCCCGTCCGTGGGGCGCTAAAGTTCACTCGGCCGGTGGCCCGCAGCAGAAGAAGGCGATTAAATCGCTGATCGAGCAAATCGAAACCTTACTCGCACACGGAGCGTGATGTATGTCTGGAAAAAAGGAAGGCAACAGCGTGGGTGACCGAATCGTGAGCGGGCTGACCGAACTCAAGAGCGCTTTGGTCGCCAAGGAAAACATCGCCAGGAAATTCACGATTCGTACGGTCGAGCTGGACCTGGAGCCGTTGCCGTTCGTTCCTGAACGGGTCATGAAGATTCGCGAGACGATGCACATGAGCCAGGCGGTGTTTGCCCAGATCATCGGCGTGTCTGTCCATGCCGTCCGCGCGTGGGAACAAGGGAAGCGAGAACCGAACAAGATGGCACGTCGCCTTCTGGATGAGATGGAAAAGGATCCGTCCAGGTGGATTGAACTTCTCAACGGTGCCGTGACCCGAAAGAGGGAACGAGGAACAATAGAAGTTTAGTAGAAAATCGCGGGCATCAGACCTGCCGGAGTTTTTTCATTCCGCGGCGGCTCGCTCGGCCGCGCAACCACGCCTCATTTTTTCCTTGCCTGCGCGCCGATGATGGGGTAGTGTGATAGGTGCCACGATCGGATCAGGTTGATTCCAGACTTGGAGGGTCGCATCTTGGCTGACGACCGTTCCCTCTCATCGGTTTCGGCGGCGAACAGCGCCGCGGCTTCTGATCCTGTCTCATGCCCGTCCGGCTCCCTTCATCCTGTCCCTTCATCGCCGCCCCCTTCCACTCATTCCTCCCGTTCCCCTTTGATCGATCCCAACTCGCCCTTCGGTGTCGAAGCCCTCGAACCCGCCCTGCGACCGGCGTGTGACGGCAGGCTCTCGGCGATCACCTGGTTCCGCACCGACTGGCAACGCGGCGGAGCCCTCACCGGCTACGCCACATTCAAAGATGACAACCACATCGATCAGCCTGTGGTCGTGAAAATGCCCGTGCCGCCTATCGAGCGACGCTGGCTGATGCTCATGCAGGGCGCGACGGATGTGGTGCCCAAGGTCTACGCCCAGGGCGAGACGCTGGGCTCGTTCGATCTGGCGTGGGTCATCATGGAACGCCTGCCGCACGGCCCGCTCAGCACCGACTGGGGCGGGGCTGCGTTTGACCTGCTCATCGAAGCCCTCGCGCGATTCAACCATGCCTCCCGCCATGTCCCGGTGCTGGCGGACACCCCGATTCGCAAGCGCGATTACCGCGCCCTCCGCGAAGAGGCGAGGGATCATGTCCATCGACACAGCGTCGCCCACGAACAGCGCTGGAACAAGGCCCTCAAGCGCGCCCAACGAAGGCTCGACGACTGGCTCGCCTTCTGGGACGACCGCCAGACGGATCAATGGTGTCACGGCGATGTCCACCTGGGCAATGCGATGGCGCGGAATGCTCCGCCCAAGGGGCCGGCCGTGCTGCTGGATTTCGCCGAAGTCCATCGTGGACACTGGGTTGAAGATGCGGTCTATTTGGAGCACCTGTACTGGAGCCGGCGTGACAAACTCGAAGGGCGGAAGGTCTGCAAGCTGATCGCCCGGCAGCGCAAGGCTTTGGGGCTGCCGGTGGAAGAAGATTGGGTGAAACTGGCGGCCGTGTACCGCAGCCTGCTGGCGCTCTCGACGCCCGCCATCCTGCGGCACGAGGGCGATCCGCATCATGTGGAGGCTTGTCTTGAGGTGCTGGAGAATGAGGTAGGGTGATCGTGAGTGCCGGGGACCCACCCACGGGAGTGGGTGGGCTTTGGGAAGCTGTCTCGATTTCCTTAATCTGCTGGTCACCCCTATATGTTGTATCTGGATTTCCTCCTGCCTCTATATAATCGGTCTGTGCCGCAGCAGTGGCCCCCATCCGGTCACCCGAGGCACCGGTAGATTCCTCAATCGTCTGCGAACCGTTGGTATGGCCGGGGTCTGACTGTAGAATAATCCTCTGATCTCACCCCACGGAGTCCGTTAACCCGCAACCACGCAACCTGTCGATGCCTAGGAAGGGCCTCTCTGTTTGAAGGCCCACGACAATTGCCACCCCGGCACCGACACAGCCAGTGACATAAGCGGACATGGACGACCGCTTCGGTTGGATTGCCCGCGCAGGACCACGGCCTATCCATGAGTAACGTTCACCACACAGCCGTCATCGAATCGGGAGCGCAGATTGATCCCAATGCGGTGGTCGGTCCGTTCTGCCATGTCGGCCGACATGTCCGCATCGGCAAGGGCACCCGCCTGATCAGCAACGTCACCGTCATGGGCCGCACCACCATCGGCGAACACAACATCATCTGGCCGCAGGCCTCGCTGGGCGGCGATCCGCAGGATCTCAAATACACCGGCGAAGAAGTTCACCTGACCATCGGCGATCACAACGACATCCGCGAGAACGTCACCATCCACATGGGCACCGGCAACGGCGGCGGCATCACCCGCGTCGGGTCGGACAACCTGCTCATGGTCAGCTCCCACGTCGCCCATGACTGCATCGTGGGCAACCACTGCATCCTCGCCAATGCCGTCACCCTCGCCGGCCACGTCACCATCGAAGACCACGCCAACGTCGCGGGCATGGCCGGCATCCACCACTACTGCACCGTCGGCCAGTACGCCTACGTCGGCGGCATGACGCGCGTCGTTAAAGATGTGCCGCCCTTCTGCCTCTACGAAGGCGACCCGGCCCGCGAACGCGGCATCAACGCCATCGGCCTCGAACGCCACGGCTTCTCCCCCAACACCCTCCTCCTCCTCAAAGAAGCCTTCAAACGATTGTTCCTGCGGACCGATCGCGTGACCCATGTGCCCACGTCCAATCGCCGCAAGTGGTACGCCTTCAAGACCTGGTTCCGCACCGATCCGCTGCCGCGCGAAGCGGTGGATGATGAGGTCATGCCGATCAATCTCTCCCAGCGGCTGGAACTGCTCGCCGCGGAGTTCCCCAACGAAGAGTGCATCCAGATCCTGTGCCAGTTCCTGCGCAACCGCTCGGTCGGCATGTCAGGCCGGTACCGCGAAACGCTTCGCCGCGATGACCGCCGCAAGAAAGGCTTCGCCGCGCTGGCCGCGCCCGAAGGCGACGCGAAGGCCGGTCCTGCGGATGCGGGCCGCAAAGTGGAATCGCACAACACAACGGATGTTCCCGATGCCCCCGATGCGGCCGACGGCTCATCCGTGGTGGTGAATGAGAATGGCCAACTCGATGCCCCGGCACGTTCGCGGGCTTACCGATAATGAACACACAAGGAAACGGGTCAGGCTGGTGGACGGAATAAGTTTGACATGGGTAACGACTGGAATTCAACACTGACTGATCCGCACCTTCCCGACGACGCCGCACGCCGCAATCGGCCGCGTCTGCGCGGGCACCGACTGCGCCGTTACGGCATCACCCTGGCGATCATCGGAGCAGCGATGTGGTGTGTGACCTTCGCCACGCAGCCACAGGCGCGATCAAACGATGCCGGGGGTGCCGGCTTCGCGGGACAGGCAACGCAGCCGCAGGCCGCGGCAATCGTGATCGAAGGGGCCGTCGTGGTCAGCGATTCGCTTGACGATCCGCAGCGCTTTCGCCTCGAATCCTTCAACCATCTCCTGCGCGGCGCAGCCGTGGCCCTGATCGGGCTGGGCCTGCTCGCCCACAGCATCGGCATCTACCGCGCCGACCGCGCCCTGGGCCGCCGGCAACGCCAGCAGTGCGAAGCCTGCGGTTACGACCTGCGCGGCTGCATGGGCGCGCCGACCTGCCCCGAATGCGGCGATCACGTGCGCTGCCTGCCTTCGATTCGGGTGCGGTGAGGCTACAATGGATAGTCGCAATGATTGCTTTTTCGCGAAAGGATCAGCGTGGTCAGTCCCAATTCAAAGTCGCTCTTCGATGCCGCGATGCGCCTTCCGTTGAATGAACGGTTGTCGCTGGCGGAAAATCTGCTTGCCAGCGTTGACGAGGACGAACAGCAGCAGGTCGCTGCCGAGTGGGATGCCGAGCTTCAACGCCGACTGCGATCCATTGACGACGGCACCGCGGTGTTGCTCGACGGTGACGAAATCCTCCGCAAGCTGGAGGCTGGAGAGTGTCCCTGAAACTGCGGATGATGGCCGAGGCCTCGCAGGAGCTACGCGAAGCATTTCGATACTACGAAAATGCGGAGCCCGGCCTTGGCCGCCGATTCGTCGCCGAAGTCGCGCGGACATTGCAAGGAATCAAAGAGTATCCACGTGCCTGGTCGCCTCATCGACATGGAACGCGGCGCTGCCACACACGCACCTTTCCATATCTCATCATCTACAGAGTTTCCTCGAACGCGATTACCATCGTCGCGGTCGCACACGCTTCGCGTGAACCGGACTACTGGTCGGATCGGCTCAGGCACTGAACCCGCTATCCTCTCCCCATGCCCGCCCTCGCCTTCCTCAACATCCCTCCCGACATCGCACCCTGGATGTACATCACCTGCATCACCCTCGCCATGCTCGTCATCGGCATCGGCAAGGCCGGCTTCGGCGCGGGCGTCGGCATCGTCGCCACGCCCATGATCGCCCTCGTCATCAGCCCCGCCTCGCGCGTCCTCGCCGTCACCCTGCCCGGCCTGCTCATCGGCGACATCATCAGCCTCTTCCTCCACCAGCGCGACTACGCGACCTGGCTCCTCAAACGCCTCATCCCCGCAGGCCTGCTCGGCGTCGTCGCCGGGGCCCTCACCATGCGCGCCATGCAGATGCACGTGCCCGAAAAGCTCAACTTCATCCTCGCCCTGGCCATCGGCTCCATGTGCCTCATCATCGTCGCCATGCAACTCTGGCGACTCCTGGGCAACCGCACCTTCACCCTGCCCAACGGCCCAGCCATGTCCTTCATCATCGCCCTCACCGAAGGCTTCCTCTCCACCCTCACCAACTCCGCCGGCATCCTCCTCACGCTCCACCTCCTGTCCCACAAGCTCAGCAAGGTTCACTTCGTCACCACCATGCTGCTCACGTTCCTCTTCATCAACACCGGCAAAATCATCGCCTTCATCCTTCTCAATCACCTGATCACCTGGGAAACGCTGGGCACCCTGCTGCCCTTCCTCCCCGCGATCCCGATCGGAGCCTTCATCGGCATCTGGCTGCACAAACGCGTGAGCGATCGGCCGTTCACGATTGTGCTGTACACCATCACGGTGGTGACGGCGGTGCGGTTGATCGTGAAGGTGGTGACGGGGTGATCGGCAGCGAGCCGGGCCGTACTCGGCCCGGTGAAGGCCGGCAGGGTCTGGTCATGGGACCTGCCAGTCCTCAACCATCAGGCCAGCAACCCGACTGAACTCGGCCGTGTTGTGAGTAACCAAGGTGCAACCCTTGGTCAGTGCAATGGCGGCGATCAACATGTCATTGCCGCCGATGAGCAGGCCCCGCTCAGTCAAGTCCGCACGAATCCGGCCGTACCGTTCGGCAGCGGCATCATCGAAAGGCAACGAGGTGAACTGCTGACGCAACTGCTCGACGCGCAAGGCAGTATTGGCCCGATGAACCGGGTCGGATCGTTTGACACCGAACAACAGTTCCCCCACTACCACCGAACACAACACGATGTCGGTCTGGGCATGAGCCTGAATCCGGGCAACGATCTGCGGTTGATTCTGCCGCAGCCAGCCGATGCAAGTGTTGGTGTCGAGCAGATAGGTCACGACAGCGACTCCCGATCTTCAAGAGGCAATTGCGGAGGCCGCTCGAATGTCGGATCGGTGATACTCCCCGCCATCGAGCGGACGAATGCCTCCCACTCCGCTCGCGTCATCGCCTTGCGGGCCGCTTCGATCACCACACGCACCGGTTGATTCGCGTTCTCAATGCCAATGGGTACGTCCAGATGCAGAGTGCCATCAGGGCCGACGACGGAATCAACGACGATGTTACTCATGGGAGTGCTCCTCTTTCCGGACACATGCCTCAAGGACGGGTGACAACCGTGTAGACGACGGAATCTGCCCGCCAGTATTGTACGCTGAACCTCTTGCCCGCATCGCCGTCACCCCCGGCAGACACACCGGGGCGAATACGCCCCGGCTCGCAATCCGCAATCAAAAGCGGACACCCTGAATGGATTGGGGGATCGGTTGAATGCATCAGCCTGACAGTGGATGCCGGAAAGGACAAGACAAGACAAGACAGCACCCACGGAATCACAACCCGCAAGGTTTACGGAGGACTGGCTTCATGGTCGGTTGGTTAGGCCGTTCGTGTGTGAGTGCGAAAACCATAAACAACCCAACGGATAAGCAAACTGATAACCCAGACGACGCAAAGCGGGAGCAAGAGAACAACGGCGAATCGGTCTGACCGAAGCGCGATGATGTCGTGCATATGCTCGTGTCCTTTGGCCTGCTCAAAGCTGAATGTGCGTGACTCATACCGGTCAAAAAGTGTGTGGCGTGATGCCACGCTAAACTGTGTAAGGTCGGGAGACGTGATCGCACACGCAGAACCATCGGTCCTGACCCTGACGTAATCGACCACGGTGAATGCGATGACAATCAGTGCCCATGCTGCTGAAATCGCAAGCCCTGCTCGCAACCATCGTGTGGATTTCGTGCGCATGGCGGAACGACCTAACGCTGCCGCTCAGTTGCGAGGCGCGTGCGGGGCAGGACGCACAGGGCTCGATTGAATTCTTAATGCACGCAAGCTCGTCAACTGCAACGGATGGTTAGCCCGGTCACGCAGAAGGCTCAGGGCAGGACCCTAGCAGCCGACAAGAGGATGAACTTGAGCCAAATCGGTGATACCAATAAAACTCCTAGCGCAAACGCAAGCCAGCCAACAATGGCTAGGGCATCAGGACAAAGCGGCTTCATTCTGAGGAACACGTTTTTAACCATAGCAGTCGTTCCTTTCTCGCCATAAAGGTGATTGAGGTCGGCTGCGAGGGGTTTCCTGCTCCGCACATGGCGTCGTGCCCTGAACCTTCTGCGAGTTGTCAAAGATCGTGGCCTAACGCCAACGCTCACCTGCCGCGGCGGCAGGTGCAGATGGAAATAGGATAACGGCTAACGCCGCCACGGTCAGGTGCAGCGACCGGTTAGCTGGCCTGTAGAATACTCCACGAGACGAGTTCCTCTCTAATGGCGTCGATGAAGCGCCAGCAGTCTGCCCTTGGAAGGACCTCAGCGCGGTGAGCCACGTCGTTTCGCCGCGCTACTGCTTCATCGATCAGGGGAAGGTTCTTCCACGCGAGTTTGCCCCTGCTCGCGGAAAGCAGAGCTCCCAAGAAGATGCTCTTGGACTGGAAATGCCCCTCCTGCTTGAGTTGTTCCAGTACGTCATTCAGCACGGCGCAAGCGTGGACAAACGGCAGGTTGTGTGCGGCGTCAGCGGCAAAAATGGCAAAGCTCGCACCTTGCGCAAACGATCCGAGGAGAGCTCTCTGGAGCTTATCACGTAGCCCTTCGACGCCCCGCCAGGATTCTCGGATCTCGGTGAGAGCTGAGGTGTCAGCGATCATCGCCCGCCCTCGTTTTGTCAGCTAACGAAGAAGGCTCAGTTGCCGGCCGCCCGCGGAAGCGGGCGTCCAACCGACAAGTCAATTATCCATCGCGGGTGTCGCCGGTCAACTGAAGCCGGTGGTTATCCCGCCATCTGTTCCTCGAACCATGCAATCGTATCAGGAACATCCTTCAGGTATTCGACAAGTACTCGGTGCAACGGGAGATATTGATCACTGACTGGATCGAAGAACGCACCGTCAACATTGCACAGGGACCGTTGATCCTTCACCGATGAGTTCCCCGTGAGCGTTACCTTTGGTCCTGTCGATGGAATCGAGAGCACTGCCGCGCCCTTACTCGCCGTCAGTTTCATCTGTCCACCGAAGAACATCTCTACCCGCTTCGGATCAGGTGGAACGCATCCGGAGCGGTGAAAGTCATGTATTCGGATTCGTTCTATCAATGCATAGTGCGTCAAGCGAGGTGAGAGAACTTCCTCGAATTGCTTTCGGGCCTTTTTGACATCCTTGTTGTGGTACGCGGGCAGTTCCTGATTCTCGGCTGCGTCGAGCATCAACTCAACGATTGCACGAGCAGGGTATAGGGCCGCAAATTGCAAGCGGAACAGGGCAGTTGCGTCGCCAGCTTTCGCACAAAGATTGATAAACCAGACTGCGCGATGGTGCTGCTCATTGATCCCACGAATGCGGGGGTCAGGTAGATCCCATTTGTCGTCGTCCATGACAGACTACTTTCTGGCGGCATAACTCTTGTTTAGTCAATCTACAGATTGGATAACACAACCAACCCTCGCCGCCGATTTTAGCCGCAAGTTCCTGTTACCTCAAGCCCTATCTTGTGTCCACGTCGAGATCGCGGGGGACTGAACCCCATCTGCTGCGACCCCGGCCGATCCCCTTTGTCCCGCCCATCATGAGTTGTGAAGGACCCATGTAGTTTGTATAATGTTCGGCAACCGTTCCCCCGGCTGCGTGATCGTTTCGCCCGGCCGGCATCCGTCGCCTTGCGCCACCTTCCGCCAACTGGCGCGGCCGTGGCGATCGATTTGTTCGCACCTCATCCTCAAGCCCCTGCATCGCGTGTCTAGTAGACACGGGGTAGACATTTGCGAAAGTGAGTCGCATGCTGAACTTAAACGCAAATGGCCACCAGGGGGTAGGGGGTATGGTAGACATGTGTCTACCTGGGGAAAACCCGAGGGCCGGGCGTGACGCGACGCCTGTTTTCTCCAGAATCACCAGCATGAGAATTACCGTGCCGCGAACCCTATGATGTCCGCTCCACTCAGGAAGACCCGCCTTGGAAGACCAGATCCGATCCAAAATGACCGTCGTGAGGGAGAAGGCGATTCTCGTGGCCGCGCTCCTGCCGGACATGATCATCGATCCGCACGATCCGCTCAGCGAGCTGCGGGCGCTGTCCGAGGCGGCTGGCGCGATCGTCGTCGATGAACTGCTCCAGCATCGGCCTAAGGTCGATGTCGCCACCTTCATCGGCAAAGGCAAAGTCGCCGAGCTGGCGGCGATGGTCGCGGCGCACAAGGCCCACGTCGTCGTCTTCGAGAACGATCTCTCCCCTTCGCAGATCGCCAACATCGAGGAAGAAGTGAAATGCAAAGTGCTCGATCGCAGCGAGCTTATTTTGGATATCTTCGCCGCCCGCGCCAAGACCTACGAAGCGAAGCTGCAAGTGGAACTGGCGCAGCTCGAGTACACCTACCCCCGGCTGCGGGCCATGTGGTCGCACCTGGAGCGCATCGTCGGCGGGGCGCCGACAGGCATCGGCACGCGCGGGCCGGGCGAGCAGCAGCTTGAAGTCGATCGCCGGATCGTGCAGCGGAAAATGGTCGAGCTGCGAAAAGAGATCAAAGAGATTCAGTCGCGCAAGGAGCGCGAAGTCTCCAAGCGCAACAAGGACTATTTCACCGTCGGCCTGGTGGGCTACACCAACGCCGGTAAATCCACGCTGTTCAACACCGTCACCGGCGACGACACCTTCGCCAACGACATGCTCTTCGCCACGCTTTCGACCAAGACCCGCAAGTGGGAACTGGGCGAAGGCGATGCGGTCATGCTTTCAGATACCGTCGGCTTCGTGCAGAACCTGCCTCACCACCTGGTCGCTTCCTTCCGCGCGACGCTTGAAGAGGCGGTGCACAGCGATCTGCTGCTCCTCGTGCTGGACGTGGCTCACGCCCGCGCGAGGGAACAGATGCAGACCGTGCTGAAGGTGCTAAGCGAGATCGGCGCGACCGAGCAGGAGCGCGTGCTGGTGTTGAATAAGGTTGATCTTCTGGAGAACAACGCGGACTTGCTGGTGCTGTCGCAGGAGTTTCCCGATCACGTGGCGATCAGCGCGAAGACCGGCCGAGGAATTAACGACCTGGTCGAACGCGTGCGGCAGAGCATGCGCGGCAGGCCACGCGATCTGAAACTGAGCGTGGACATGACCGATGGCAAGTCGATCCAGTTCATCGAAACGCGATCGCTGGTGATCGACCGCGAGTACGAAGAGAAAGCGATTATCTACAAGATCCGCATCGGGCAGCGGCGGCTTGATCAGCTCCGCGCGATGGGCGCGCGGATGCAGGTGCTTGAGGGGCTGGAGCCGCACGAGCTGACGCAGAAGGGTTGGGCGAAGATGGAGGGGGACGGGCGGAAGGACTGAATCACTTATCATAGGATCACCATGCCTCGCGGCGCAGCTGCAAAACCCGGTAAGACTCCTGCTCTCGCAAGCCCGCCGGCGGACGATACCGCCCGCCATGCGCAAGGTCTGGCGATCAGCACGGAGATCACGTCGTGGTGGCATGAAGCACGGGGGACGAGTGCGATGCAGATCAAACCGAAGGATGTGATTGATGTGCTCAACAAGGCGGGCGTGCGGTTCGTGCTGATGGGAGCGCATGCGATGGCGGGTTGGCTCAAGGGCGAAGCTCGCGCGACGCTGGATGTTGATGTGCTCATTCGCAAGCAGCATCACAAGAAGGCGGTCGCGGCGATCAGCGCGGCGTTTCCCTCGCTCATTGCCGAGGAGAATCCGGTCGTCACGCGATTTCGCGATCCTGCGTTGGATGTGGTGGTGATCGATCTGATGAAGCCGAGCCACGATATTCACGCCGCGGTTTTTGAGAACACGGTCAGCGGGGGCAAGTCACATGACATTCCCAGCCTGGAAATGGCGCTCGCTTCGAAGTTTGCCGCGATGATGTCACCGAATCGCCAGCAGCCGCGCAAACTGACTGATGCCGGTGACTTCGGCAACATGACGCTGGCGAATCGTGACAAGATTGATCGGGAAAAGCTGCATTCGCTGGGTGAACTGGTCTACCCCGGCGGCGGGGTTGACATCATCGCCATGATGGACGACTTTCTTCAGGGCCGGCCGATCAAACTGTGAACCATCCGTTCATCACCGCCCCGTCATCATCCTTCGCAGCGCTGCCGTGCTCGCTTCCTCGTTCGTGTCATCGACCTTTTCGATCGCCTTCCGCGCCGCGATATTGTCGCCGCGAAGGACGTGCAGCGAAGCCGCGAGGAACCAGCGGTCGCTGGGCCAGCGGATGAGCGTTGCGTCTGATTCGTAGCCGCCGGCCAGTTCGCGCAGACGCTGGCGCAGCGGGGTCATCTGTTTCAAGGCGGCGGCGAACTCGCCGGATTCGACAGCCTTGCGCATGGCCCACGCAGCCTGACCGTGATCGCCCTTAAACGCGCTGGCCAGGGCGTAGCCGACGTTCGCGCCCGCTTCGTTCTGCTGTGCTTTCATGGCGAAGGTGCCCAGCGCCTCGGCGTAGTATCCGCCGGCGAGCATGGCCCAGGGATCCTCCGGCACGCGCGGCTGCACCTGCGCCACACTTCTGACTATCACGCGCTCCTGTCGCGGCTCGACCACCTGCGTCACCCGCGTGTAACCGAAGGATGCATCGTTGTAGTAACCGTAACCATGAGGCCGCCAGTAGTAGCCGGGCGAGTAGTAGAACACGCGGCGATGATCGTGGCGGCTTGGAATGATGCGGATGCGCTGGAATTCGATCTGCCTGAAACCGGAGCCGACGCGGGCGGCGTAATCCTGCCCGGTCTTGCCGCGGTAGAAATAAGGATGGTTGCCCGCGATGCCGCCCATGGGTTGCTGGACTTTCTTGTCAGCCGCGAAGGTCGGCGTTGCGGACAGAAAAACAAGAAGGCACGCGAGAAGGCATGCGAAGAGGATGATGCGCTGCATGGCGATGCCTCGTGAAGGGGTGGGGATCGGGGCGACATAGTGAGCCTAGCGCGGGGATCGGCGCGGGGCAAGTGCGCAAGAGGGGGTCATGTGTGGAGCACCATCCCGGCAGGGTGGTGCATGCCAGGCAACCACACGCCTCCGGCACCGCCCTGGCGGGACGGTCCTCCAGTTCCGAGGGGAACTATGCCAGTGCGCCCGCGATCATGCGTCGCGCCTGCGCGAGCGTCACGGGTTGCTCGGCGACGACCATGGGGTGATGATCGCGCGTCCTGCCGATGACGTGGCCGCCCTGGAACGGGCCGCCGAAGAGGATGAGGCTGTTGCTGCCTGCGA
The DNA here is from genome assembly GCA_040902585.1 of Phycisphaeraceae bacterium. Taxonomy (GTDB): domain Bacteria; phylum Planctomycetota; class Phycisphaerae; order Phycisphaerales; family Phycisphaeraceae; genus JBBDXA01. The sequence continues at coordinate 867 of JBBDXA010000098.1, read as the reverse complement.
AGTGCTGGTGCAGGCCGTAGTCGCGTTCGCTGCGGATGCGGGTGTTCTCGCCGGTGTGGATGTCGCAGCCGCGCGAAGGCGTGCCGGCGATGGTGCGGCTGAATTCGCTACTGACGCAGACAATCGTCTCATCAAGCCTTCCTTGCGCGTCGAGGCTGGCGATCATCGCCGCGATCTTTCCTGCGATGAGTTGCTTCACCTCTTTGATCGCTCTCGCACCCGACTCGTGCGTATCGAGGAATCGGTAGGCATTGAATGGCAGCGTGACGCGGAAACGCTTCGTCGAAGCGTTCGTTGGGTGGCTCGTCAACGAGGTCACCATGTCCATGCCGAAGTGAAAATCCTCGTTCAGTCGAAACAGGCGCGAACCGGGTTTCTCGAATGTGAGTGCGTCGAGCATGCGCTGCTGGGCGATGGCGTGATCGATCGCTTCGTGCGGCTGGGCTTCATCATCCACCAGCGATCGAATGATCGTTGCGCGGTGCATGAGCGGCGCGAGCGCATCGAGGCCCGCACCCAGGCGGATCGCAGGGGCGGAGGTGGGGATGCTTTCGCAGGTGGAGAGCAGGTCGCTTCCGCGCATGTTGGGGCGCAGCGGTGTGTAAGGCTTGGGGTCCCACAGTTCGGTGGCGGGCCAGCCGCCGGGGTGGAAGAGGTGGATGTAGGTGCGGGCGTGCGAGGTGGAAGGAGCGGCATGCGGAGGCGCAAGCGTGGCTGCGGTGCCAAGGGGTGGCAGCACGGCGGTGGCGAGGGCTGCGCCGGTGGCGGTGAACTCGCGGCGGGTGAGGAGTGCATCCATAGGAAACAGTCTACAAGGAACTACAGCACAATCGTCCGCGGAGAACTGCTGCGTCAGTGATACAGCCC
>JBBDXA010000097.1:4572-34450 GCA_040902585.1 Phycisphaeraceae bacterium | reverse complement strand
CGGGTCTGCTCGCCAAGCCTCCTCGCACCGTGGCACCCTGAGTGTCAATTCTGATGGATTCAACGATGCGTCGAGTTCAAGTCATCGACAGCCACACCGCGGGCGAACCCACACGCCTCGTCATCGAAGGCGGGCCGGACTTGGGCGGCGCGGCGGCGGGCACCATCGCCCAGCGCCTTCAAGTCTTTCGCGAGCAACACGATCGCTTCCGCTCCGCCGTCGTGAACGAGCCGCGCGGCAGCGATGTCCTCGTCGGCGGCCTGCTCGTCGAACCGAGCGATCCCTCCTGCGTCACCGGCGTCATCTTCTTCAACAACGTCGGCCCCCTGGGCATGTGCGGTCACGGCACCATCGGCCTGGTCGCCACCCTCGCCCACATGAACCTCATCCAGCCCGGCACGCACCGCATCGATACCTGCGTCGGCATCGTCACCACCACGCTCCACGAGGATGGCAGCGTGAGCGTGAACAACGTGCCGAGCTATCGCACGAAGGCGGATGTTGAAATGGACGTGCCGGGTGTGGGAAGAGTGAAGGGCGACATCGCCTGGGCCGGCAACTGGTTTTACCTCGTCAGCGAACACGATGAAGAACTCTCGCTCGCCAATGTCGAACATCTGACCGATGTGAGCTGGCGAATTCGCAAGGCGATAAACGTCGCGCATCGGGAGATCGATCACATCGAACTCTTCGGGCCGGGCGGGGCCCCTGATGCAAACTCACGCAACTTCGTCCTCTGTCCCGGCAAAGCCTACGATCGCTCGCCCTGCGGCACCGGCACCAGCGCGAAGCTCGCCTGTCTCGCCGCGGCCGGCAAACTGAAGCCGGGTGAAACGTGGGTGCAGGAAAGCATCCTCGGCACGCGCTTCACCGGCAGGTACGAATGGATCGACGAAAGCAAAGGCATCGTGTTGCCCACCATCACCGGCCGGGCGTATGTGACTGGCGAGAGCACGCTGCTGCTGGATGAAAGCGATCCGTTCTGCTGGGGGATCAGGGAGAAAGCATGAAAACAAAAGAGCAGGAAAGCAGAAAATCAAAACAGCATCCGGCTTCGCTCTGGACGCTCGCTTTCACGTGCAGCCTTTTCTGCTTTTCTGCTTTTCTGCTTTTTTGATTTCTCCCCATGCCTCGTCACCTCGTCATCCTCGGCTCCGGCGTCATCGGCCTGTGTACCGCCCACTTCGCCCTGAAGCGCGGCCTGCGCGTCACCGTCATCGATCGCAAGCCTTCAACGCGCGATGGTTGCTCTTTCGGCAATGCCGGCATGATCGTGCCCAGCCACTTCACGCCGCTGGCCGCGCCGGGCATGGTCAAGCTCGGCCTGAAGATGATGTGGAACGCCAAGTCGCCGTTCTACATCAAGCCGCGACTCTCCTGGGATCTGCTCGCATGGATGGCTCGCTTCTGGAAAGCATGCACGAAGAAGCATGTCGAGCGCGCCTCGCCGCTGCTGCGCGATCTGAACCTGGCGAGCCGGTCGCTCTATGAAGAACTCGCGGACGAATCGCACAATGCGTTCGGCCTCGTGAAGCAAGGCCTGCTGATGCTCTGCAAAACGCCGCGCGTGATGGAAGAGGAATCACACGCAGCCGAGAAGGCCAACAAACTCGGCGTCCCCGCGCAGGTGCTCGACGCCAGCGCCACCGCGAAGCTCGATCCGAACATCACCATGGACATCCTCGGTTCGATCTACTTCCCGCGCGACTGCCACCTTTCGCCCAATCGCTTCATGGCGTCGATGCAGGCCAACCTCGAACAAGCGGGCTGCGACTTCATTTGGGAAACCGAAGCGACCGGCTTCATCACGCAGGATCGCAAAGTCACCCACGTGAAGACCTCACGCGGCGACATCGCATGTGATGATCTGGTCATCGCAGGCGGCGCGTGGTCGCCTCCGCTGGGCCGCATGTTGAACCTGAAGCTCCCGATGCAGGCGGGCAAGGGTTACAGTCTGACCTTGAAGGAGCCGCGCGAGCTGCCTTCGCTCTGCTCGATCTGCACGGAGGCCCGCCTTGCCATCACGCCGATGGGCACTTCGCTGCGCGTCGGCGGCACGATGGAGATTGCCGGCGTCAACGAAAAGGTCAGCCCCAGACGCGTACAGGGCATCATCGAATCGATGCCTCGCTACTTTCCCAACTTCCAACCCGAAGATTTTTCAGGCATTCAGCCCTGGGTCGGCCTTCGCCCCTGCACCCCGGACGGGCTACCCTATCTGGGCCGCACGCAGCGATGGGACAATGTGGTGATCGCCACCGGCCACGCGATGATGGGCCTGAGCCTCGCCCCGGTCACGGGGCGGATCGTGTCGCAGGTGCTGATGAACGAGACGCCTGAATATGACATGCCGATCCTCTCGCCGGATCGATATGGGTAAAGAGGTAACCACGGATTGCACGGATGGCACGGATCAATTGCTATGAAGGTACGTGAGGTATGGCGCGTTCGTTGAAGAGAGCGATTCAGTTGCAGCTTGATCAGCTTGTGGCAGAGGCTGAGCGACTTGTCGCACGAGAGGAGTTTGTGGCAGCCTGGGCGAAGTATGGCGAGGCGATGGATTTGCTACCGAATCCGAAAGAGCAGTGGGAAGCAGCGACGTGGCTTCTTGTGGCAATGGGTGACGTTCGAATTGTCGCGAAGCAGGACTACGGCAAAGCGCTGAAAGCATTTGAGGCCGCAGTGCAATGTCCCGCTGGACTTGGTAATGCGTTCATTCACTTGCGGCTTGGGCAATGCTATTTTGAATTAGGCGATCGAACACGAGCAAGCGATGAATTGACTCGTGCATTCATGGCCGGTGGTCGTGAAGTGTTTGAGGATCAGGATCCGAAGTACATCGAGTTTCTCGGGACGATCCTGAAGCCAGCAAGAGATTGATGACTTGGAAAATCCATGCTATCCGTGCTATCCGTGGTTAATTGATTTCGAATGCGACAGACCATGCTCGACGCCTTGAAACAATCGCAGTTCTCCCAGGTTGGCCGCAAGCTCACTGCGCGCACGGGCATACTCGAGCTGATGGATGATCTCGGTCGCGCGATGACGGTTGAGCCGGACATGCTCATGCTCGGCGGCGGCAATCCCGCCGCGGTGCCTGCGATGCAGAAGCTCTATCGCCAGCGCTTCGCCGAGATGCTCGCCGACGGCCCCGCGTTCGATCGCATGCTGGTCAACTACGATCCGCCGCAAGGCAACCCGCGCTTTCTTGCCGCACTCGCTGGTCTGCTTCGGCGCACGTATGGCTGGGACATCACACCGGCGAACATGGCCATCACCAACGGCGGGCAGAGCGCCTTCTTCATGCTCTTCAATCTGCTCTCGGGCCATTTCGAAGGCGGCGTGACGAAAAAGATTCTCCTGCCGCTTTCGCCCGAGTACATCGGCTACGCGGATCAGGGACTCGAAGAAAATCAGTTCATCGCCTGTCGGCCGAAGATCACCTGGCCCGGCGGCGAGGGCGAGCGGGTGTTCAAGTATCACATCGACTTTGCCGCGGTTGAAGCGGCGCTCAAGAACGAATCGATTGCCGCCATGATCGCCTCGCGCCCGACGAATCCGACAGGCAACGTGCTGGATGATGATGAAGTGCTGCGAATGTCGAAGCTCGCCGCCGAGCACGATGTGCCGCTGATTCTCGACAATGCCTACGGCGCGCCGTTCCCCGGTGTGATCTTTACCAAGGCCACGCCGCACTGGGCCCCGCACGTGATCCTCACGCTGAGCCTTTCCAAACTCGGCTTGCCCGGCACGCGCACGGCTGTGGTCATCGCCCCTGAGCCAATCGCCACCGCTATCAGCTCGATGACTGCGGTCGTCGGCCTGGCCAACGGCACCATCGGCCAGCAGATCGTCCTGCCCTGGGTCGAAAGCGGTGAGATCCTTGAGTTCGGCGCGAAGTATCTTCGGCCGTTCTACGAAGAGAAGAGTCACGCGGCGATCGCGATGGTGCGCGACACCTTCGACAAGGCCGGCGTCGACTGGGCCATGCACGCCAGCGAAGGGGCGTTCTTCCACTGGCTCTGGCTGCGCGGGCTTTCGATTCCCACGCGCGAGCTTTACGAACGCCTAAAGGCCCGCAAGGTGGTCGTCGTGCCCGGCGAGTTTTTCTTCTTCGGACTCGATGAAGACTGGCCGCACCGACACGAGTGCCTCCGTGTCAACTTTTCGCAGCCCGAACATGTCGTGCGCGAAGGGCTGCGCATCATCGCGGATGAAGCGAAGAAGGCGAGGCGATGAGCCGTGAACCTGCGCGACAAGAGCACCATTCTGATCTACGGTGGCACGTTCGATCCGCCGCACGTCGCACATGTGATCCTGCCGATGCTGGCGATGGAAGTGATCGGAGCGGATTGCGTGGCGTACATCCCCGCAGCGCAGGCACCGCACAAGCAGCGGGGTACGCAGACGGATGTGAAGCATCGGCTGGCGATGCTGAAGCTGGCGCTGGCGGAGACGAGATTTGCGACGATTCTGATGGATGAGATGGATCGGGCCGCGATGACGGGCGATCCGAGCTACACCGTGGACACGCTGGAAGGGATTCGCGCTCGCATCGGGCCGGGGCCTGTGCTGAGGCTGCTCATCGGCGCGGACATGCTGCGCATCTTCGACACGTGGAAGGAACCGGCGCGGATAGTCGAGTTAGCCGAACCTGTGGTGATGGTGAGGCCGCCGGATTCGCGCGCGTCGCTGCTCGCTGCGCTGCCGAAAGGGTTCAATAAAGAGGAGTGGGCGTCGCGGCTGGTGGACCAGCCGCTGCTCCATATGAGCGCGACGATGATTCGCGAACGTGTGGCGCGAGGCCTGCCGATCAGCGGGTTCGTGCATCCCGCGGTGGAGCGTTACATCGTGCAGCAGGGGCTGTACGCTTTGCAGGCGTGACAGAAAGGCGGTCAGAACGCAAGCGTACACGTGCCTGCTTGGCCGTCGTAGAGGAAGAGGCAGGATTGGAGCACATCACGACCGATGAGGGCGTCGATGCGGGACTGACCGAGAGGGGCGATGATCACGGGCAGCGGATCGAATTTACGCATGTAACTTTGCTTGTGAACCAGGATCAGACTGACGTCACAGGTCTGCACTTGGACCGGTTGGTTGGCAGTAACCGCCCCGATGATCTGCGTGGTTCCGGTTCCTTCAAGTCCTAGTCGAGCGAACGCTCTGGTTGAGATGACCGTGATCGTCGCTCCGGTGTCCACAAGGGCTCGAATTTCGATGGCGGGCGTCACCGGTACACCCGCGGCCGCCATGGCGATCGTTCGGGTGCGAGGGATCGCGAGCTGAATGTCCAGCACCGGTCCATCCGCGGAATGGCGCGCGGTCAGATGCGGCACGGATTGATGGGCCTCAGAAAGACGATGGGTTCCTCTTTTACCTTCTTCACCATGAATCGCCGCTTTATGCCCACCTTCTCATACCCCGCGGCAATCGCTTCGGCATACGTGGGGTAGTACCCGAGCACTTCGTCCTCCGAAACCAGCATCCAGTCTTCCGGATGCGCAGCCATCGCTTCCGCATGATGGGCATCGTAGGTCTTCAGTTCCTGTTCAAGTGACATCGCCAGTCCTTTCGAGCATGATCTCGAACCTTCTCTATCATACTATCGTTCAACTGCCTCAGGAACAGAAGGGACTGACCCCGAAGTGACCACGACGACCGCCTCCACGACCGACCTCGCTGCGACGCCCCCCGCCGCCGCGCCTGCCGCCAAGGCCGCGAAGATCTGGCCGCCCGCGCTCACGCTCTGGCATCGCGAGCTCGTCCGCTTCTTCCGCCAGAAGAATCGCGTGGTCAGCGCCCTGGTCACGCCCGTGCTCTTCTATTTGATGATGGGCGCGGGGCTGAACAGCTCCTTCTCCAACGAGGCTGCGATCGGCAGTGCCGCCGACTCCGTCGGTTACATGGTCTACTTCTTCCCCGGCACGATCACCATGATCCTGCTCTTCACCGCGATCTTTTCCACCATCACCGTGATCGAGGATCGCCGCGAAGGGTTTTTGCAGGGCGTGCTGGTGTCGCCCGCGCCGCGGCTTTCGATCGTGCTCGGCAAAGTCCTGGGCGGGGCGAGCATCGCGATGATTCATGCGAGCGTGTTTCTCATCCTCTGGCCGTTCGTTGCGTCGGAGCTGAACATCGGCCTGATGCTCGCGGCGATTCCCGTGATGGTCGTGCTGGCGATCATGCTCACGGCGATGGGCATGTGCATCGCCTGGCCGATGGATTCCACCGCGGGCTTTCATGCCGTGATGATGGTCCTGCTCATGCCCATGTGGTTTATCTCCGGCGCAATCTTCCCGGTCGGCTCCGCGCCGATCGTGATGAAGGTGCTCATGCTCTGCAATCCGCTCACCTATGGGCACGAGGTGCTCGCCACCGTTCTCACCGGCGGCAAGGCTTCAAGTGGTGTGCCGCTGCCTTTGTGGGTGTGCATGCTGATCACCCTCGCACTCACGGCCGGCCTCGTGCTGCTGGCGGCGAAACAGGTCGCCAAGCCGCGCAAGGATGGGCTCGCGTAAGGGATGCTCGGGGTGCCACGGGTCGAGGAGGCCGCCGACGAAGACCCGTGTTGATGCGCCGTAACGTCCCGGTCCTCCGCAGGGGTCTTCGTCGCGGTGAAACCTCCTCGACCCGTGGCACCCGCCCAAGAACAAGAATGTCACCACGCCTTCTCCAACGCCTGATCCTCGGCCTGTCCATCGCCCTGTGCCTGGGCGTGGTCGCTTTGCTCGGCCTCAACCAGTACCGCAAGAGTCAGGACCGGCAGCAGGACGGTCGCGGAAGCGTGGCGAGCCCGTCGGTATTTGATCAGCCGTTGGAGTTGAAACGATTCGCCTTGACGGATCAGGCCGGTCAGCCGTTCACTTCGGAGCAGCTTGATGGCAAGGTGTGGATCGCTTCGTTCATCTTCACCCGCTGCCCCTCGGTGTGCCCGCGCGTGCTGGCGCAGACATCAGCCTTGCAGGCCCAGCTCAAGCTGTTGCCGCGGTGGAAGGACATCGCGCTGGTGAGCATCACGGTGGATCCGGAGTTTGATACGCCTCCGGTGCTGGCGCAGGCGGCCAAGACGTGGAACGCTGACGCGGATCACTGGCACTTTCTCACGGGCGAGAAGGCTATCGTTTGGCCTCTGATCGCGGGGCGCGATGGCTTCCGTCAGCACGTGGGCAAGGCTGAGGTCGATGACCCGATGCCGATCACGCACAGTTCCAAGTACGTGCTGGTGGATCACCTGCATCGCATCCGCGGGTTCTACGATGCGCTGGATGCGGACTCGCGGAAGGAACTGTTGCGCGATATTGAACGACCGCTAACCGCGCTAACCGCGCGCAGGAAACATTATGAACCTTTCGTTTCTTCCCCTCGTCAACGCCTCGCTCAACGCCCTCGCCTTCGTGCTGCTGTGCGTCGGCATGGTGCTCATCAAGAAGAAGAACATCAACGGCCATCGCAACGTGATGATCGCGGCCTTTGTGGTGTCGTGTCTGTTTCTCGTTTCGTATGTGACGCACTACGCCTGGCGGGTGAGCGTGACCGGGGCATCACACACGAAATACGAAGCCGGCGGCTTCCTCGGCGCGATTTACAGGCCCATGCTCCTGAGCCACATTGTTCTGGCCGCGCTTGTGCCGGTGCTGGCGATCCTCACCATCCGCCTGGGCCTTAAGCGCCTCGACGCCCGGCACAGGAAGCTCGCGAAGATCACGCTGCCGATCTGGATGTATGTCTCGGTCACCGGCGTCCTGATTTACGTGATGCTGTATCACTTCAACAAGTGACCCCAAAGCCCATGCACTCCCGTGGGTGGGTTCCCCCGGTTGGATAGCGTCGCCCGTTGCCTTAGAATGTCCCCGTACGAATCGTTCGGTGCTTGAGCGCGGTCGCTGACCCGGCGCGGCACCATGGATGGTGATGCCTCGATCAGTCAGGAGTTGCACATGATGTGCCGCATGGATCGCCCCGCAGGGATGGGCTTGGCCGCCCTACGAACGGGTAAGTTTCGTTTCGTTCTTCTCACCGCAGCCGTCCTGGTCGCAGGGTGGCTGGCGCTGGGTTTCTCACAGTCACAGGCTCTGGCGGAATCTTCGTCGCAGCTTGAGGGCGTCCTGCTCGCCCAGGCCGAGGGTGCCAAGGCCGCGCCCGGTGCGCCTGCTCCCACCACCCCGACCCAACCCGCTGCCGGTGAACTGGAAGCCCTGCCTTCCTTCGTGCGCCTCTTCGAGACCAGCCCGATCATCAACGGCATCATCATCGCCCTCTCAGGCCTGGCGCTGCTGCTGTTCATTTTCTTTCTCCTCACGATCAATCACAACGCCATGGTGCCCGCGGCCTTCGTCGATGACGTGATGAAGATGGTCCTCGCCAGGGAGCACAAACAGGCGGTGGACTTTTGCCGGCATCATCGCGGCATCTTTGTCTCGACCGTGATTCAACGGGCGGTCGAGAACGCGGACAAGGATCAGGCGGTGATCATGGACATGGTCGACACCGAAGGCAAACGCCGGGCTGACATGCTGTGGAACCGCCTGAGTTACCTCGCGGATATTTCCAACGTCGCTCCCATGCTCGGGCTGCTGGGCACGGTCATGGGGATGATGCGGGCGTTCTTCGGGCTCGATCAGTCGGACATGAGCCTGCGGAGTAAGGCGATTTCCAGCGACATCGCCGGTGCGATGGCCACGACTTTTTTCGGACTGATCGTGGGCATTCTCGCGCTGGTGTTTTATTCGATCATCAAAGGTCGGCTGACGAAGGTGCTCGGCGAAGCGGAGGCGGCGGTGCATGCCGTGGCGGATCATCTGAAGCGAGGTGAAAAATGAGCTTCGCCACGCCGACGGTCCAGCGATCGCAGCCGGTGTTGCCCCTGGCCGCCATGGTGGACATGCTGTTCCTCCTGCTGATTTTCTTCCTGCACGCCTCGGCCCTGCGTGAAGAGACGCAGCAGATGCCGGTGGACCTTCAGAGCACCGAGTCCGGCGAGGTGCGCCGCGGCAGCCAGCCGATTTTCATTACGATCACGCGGGATAACGAGATTTTCATCCCTCCTCGCTCCTACACTCCCGAAACGCTCAAGGCGGCACTGACGGCGATTGCCTCGGTGATGCCTGGCGAATCGGCGGACGAACATGCCGCCCGCCTGCGGCGCACGCCCGTGGTCATTCGCGTGGACAAGTTGAGTCACAGCGGAACGTCGCTGGAAGTCCTCGGGCTGGCGCGGGCCGCGGGACTGACCAACGCGCTGTTTGAGACGAAGAAGCCTGAGGGTAAACAGTAAAGCACAAAATCAGAAAAGCAGAAAAGTAGAAATGAAACAGGGACATGATGGGAATTGAGCACAACATGCGAACGCTGGCGCGGCACATTTTCTGCTTTTCTGTTTTTCTGTTTTTCTGCTTTTCCGCCGCTGCCTCCGCGCAGACCTCCACCACCGCTGAGCAGCAGCAGTTCGTCTTCGCCTATCGCCTGCTTCAGAACGGTGACAACAAGACCGCGGCCGAGGCCTTCGACAAATACCTGGACAACTTCCCCAAAGGGGAACGTCGCGGCGATGCCCTCTACTTCCGCGCCCTGATTCACTGGCAGAACGGCAAGCGAGACGAAGCGTCCAAAATGCTCGCCGATGTGCCGGAACTGAAAGTCGTTCCGCCGCACAAGCTCAATTTTCTGCGCGGCCGCCTCGCCGTCGAGCAGAGCAAGTTCGAGGAGGCGCTCAAAGTCCTTGAGCCGGTCGCGCTCGACAAGCTCGAAGCCGACGAGCGCGCCCCGCTGCTCTACCTGCGCGGCCTGGCCTACAAAGGCACGAAGAATCTCACCGGCGCTCAGGACGCTCTCGCCGCCGCCGCCCAGATCGAATCCAGCGTGAAAGACCGCTCGCTCCTCGAACTGGCGCGAGTGCAGGCCCTGCTCGACAAGACAGCCGATGCGATCAAGACGCTCGACAAGTGCCTGGCGCTGGGGAACACCTCCGTCGCTGCCGAGGCTGCCCGGCTCGCCGGTGATCTCGCCTACTCAGGCAACAAGTTCGAGGACGCGATCAAGTACTACAACACCGTACTCACGCAGCACCAGACTTCGCCGCACTTCGCGCCCAGCGTCATGCAGATGCTCTGGTCCATGCTTTACGCCCAGCAGTACGGCCCACTGCTCACCACCTTCGAGCAATACAAAGCCAAGCTCGATCTTCAGGACCGCGCGGCCGCATGGTTCCTCGCAGGTCGCGGCAACCAGCAGCTCGGCAAACACAAGGAAGCGGTGAGCCTGTTCGAAACGGTCGTCGCGGTGAAGACTAACTCACCCATCGAAGATCAGATTCTCTATCGCCTCGCGGAAAGCCAGAACGCGCTGGGCGATCTCGACGCGATGGGCACCACGCTCAACCGCCTGGCCAAGGATCATCCGCAGTCGCAGTACAACGCCTCGGGTGATTACCTGCTCGCGCAGGCGGACATCCAGCGCAATCGCCCGACCGAAGCCGCGGCCCGCCTGAGCTCGATCATCAACCGCGGTCGGGAACATCCTTATTATCCGCAGGCGCTCGTCGAGCGCGCTCGCCTCTACACCGCAGGCAGTCAGTTCGAACCCGCGGTGAAGGATTACGAGGCGTACCTCAAGCTGGCGGAGGAGCCGAATCAGTCGCTCGCCGGTGTGAACGAAACGCTGGTGCGATTGTGCGATGTGCAGTTTCGCCTGGGCAAATTCAAAGAGTCGGGCGAAGTCGCGGCCAAGCTGCTGGAGAAGGAAAACCTGCCGCCCCTGATCGAACAGGAAGCGCTTTTCCGCCAGGCCCTCGTGCAGATTCAACTGGAGAAGTACAAGGAATCGGCTGCGAGCTTCGAGAAGCTGTCCACGAAGCATCCGCAAAATGCCTTCATCGGCCAGGTCGCCTACTACCGCGGCCTCCTCCTTCTGAGCGAAGGCAAGGCCGATGATTCCATCAAGCAGCTTCAGGCTGCGATCGGCGATCCCCATCTGCCTGATGATCTGAAGGCCAACGCGCTGCTGCTCATCTCCCTGCGCCAGCGCGAACGGAATGAGCACGACAACGCGGCAGTCACCCTCGGGCAGCTTGAGAAGGTGATCACTCTGGAGCGCATGCGCGAGATCGATCTGCTCTGGATGGGGCGGTACTACGTGCATAAGGATCCGCGCACGGCGTTCCGCTATGTCTATCCGCTGGTCGATGGCAAACGCAAGGTGGATGAAGTGCAAAAAACCGAGGCGCTCTTCCTCGTCGGCCAGGGTCTGCGCGGCGTGAAGAAACTGGACCTGGCCATTCAATCCTTCAAGGAAGTCGAAGCGATGGGCCACGGCTACGGCCTGCTCGCCCGCATGGAAGTCGCGCGCACGCAGGCGGAGGCCGGCAAACTGTCCGACGCCCTGGAAACCTACCGCGGCCTGATGATCGCCCAGGATGCCGGCGTCGCTTCGACCGCCATGCTCGAGAGCGCTCAGATTCAAAGACAACTTGCCGCCAACCTGAAGCGCGCCAGCGACGACGAAGGCGCGGGCAAGGCGATCAAGGAAGCCTACAACCTGCTCTACCGCCTGACGGTGCTCTACTCCGCGGCTGAGCTTTCACCTGTGCCGGAGCTGGCGCATCTGGAAAGGGCGGAGATCGCGGCGGATGCGGGCAAGCCGGATGACGCGGCCGTGTCGCTGAAGGAACTGCGTGAACGCTTCGCCGACACGCCTTATGCGAACTATGCGCAGGCTGTGCAGTTGATCGAGCAGAAGAAGGATGCGGACGCGGCCACGCTGCTGCGCAAGCTCCGGCAACAGACGCTCGATGCACGGCTGGCGGCCCGCGTTCATGCCCGCCTTAAGGAACTGGAGGCCGCGCCATGAGCAAAGGCAAGAACCGCAGAGGCAGCAACGGCGGCGGCGGCGGCGAACGCGGCGCGTTTTCGTTCGGTAGCGAAGGCAAACCCGCGCAGCCCGCCACGCCCAAGCCTGAAACCTCACCCACCGCCGCCGCGATGGCGAAGGGTACTTCCACGCCTTCATCGCAGGCTGCTCGCGCGCCTGTCACGAAGTCGCCGTCGGCATCTTCTGTCGCCGGTCCTTCGAATTCCGAAGCAATCAGCGTGATGGATCGTGTTCGGGGGAAGGAGCCGCTGCCATACACCAAACTTTCAGGCGAGACCGCGCCGTCCCTGCTGTTCACCATCGCGCTGGTGGTCAGCACGCTCATGCACGTCGCGCTGGCGGTGGCGCTGGGGCAGTCGCCGATCGGCAGAGTACACCCGCCGCTGGTGGAGGAGGACACCACCGATCGGTTCCGCGTCTACGCTCCGCCGGTGGATGATCCGATTTACAGCGACCCTATTCTCAACGACACCTCCGGTCCGCCGGTGCAGGCGAAGCAGCCGGGCCTCGGCGAGATGGGGAAGATGCTGTTGATGAATCGCACCGCGCCGGGCAGTCCGATCGAGGTGAAACCTCCGAAGGCGGATCCGGTGAACTATGCGGACAGTCGGCCCTCCGTTCTCTCGCCGAATCTGACGGCAAGCTCAGCCGAGTTGGACTTGCCGCAGGATGTGACCGCGAAACTCACCGGTGGCGGACAGGTGGCGATGCCCATCACCAGCGGCGCGAAGCTGCCTGATCCTTCAAAGGTCGGCACGGAAAACACGGGGGCAACCGCTGCCAACACCGCGCGCGACTTTTTGAAGGGCGGCATCGGCAAGCCCGGCATCGGCATCGCGCCGCCGCCGGGTGTGGATGTGCCTTCTGCGCCGGCTCGGCCGATCGTCGCGGACGCTCCGCCGACGATGGACCGCCGATTGCTCCAGAGCAACCCCGTGCCGCCGCCGATCGAAGTCGCCGCCATCGCCATCCGCGAAACCAACAGCATCGAAGTCCCCGAAAGGCTCGATGAAGATTTCGATTATCAACTAAGCAAGTTCCGCCCCAACATCGGCGGCAACCTGTTCGAGTCCGCCAAGCCCGACCGCTACACCTACTTCAAGCTCGACTTCGCGCCTCGCCGGTCGCTTCGCAAGCTCAAGACCATGCCCAAGGATGTGGTTTTTCTCATCGACACCTCCGGCTCCGTGCCGCAGGAATGGGTGAACAATATGTCGGCCGGCGTGCGCGACGCCCTGGGCACGCTCAACGAAGGCGACCGGTTCAATATCGTTTTCTTCGCTGAGAAACCGGCGTTCTTCGAGGAAGGCGGCATCGCCCAGGCCACGCAGCAGAACATCGCCCGCGCACAGTCGTTTTTGCAGGCGGCCCAGAGCAAAGGCGACACCGACATGAACCGCGCTCTCAGTCGCCTGCTCACGCGCGACCTCGCCGCCCAGCGAGCCTACTACCTCGTGCTCATTTCCGACGGCGTGCCCACCCGCGGCGTCATCGACACCCGCGAACTGATCAACCTCATCACCCGCGACAACGACCTGGGCGCGAGCATCTACTGCGTCGGCGTCGGCTTCAACCAGAACAAGGAACTGCTCAACTTCCTCGCGTACCGCAACAAGGGCTCCTCCGTCTTCGCGAAGAAACCCGCCGACGCGGCTGCGACCATCCGCGATCTCGCCAGCCGCATCCGCTACCCCATCGTCAAGGATGTGACGATGAATCTCATCGGCCTGGAGCAGAACGAAGTCTTCCCGCATCACCTGCCCAACATTCATCAGGGCGAAAAGTTCGCGATCTTCGGCCGCTACGAAGTGCCTTCGCATTTCACCGTCCGCGTCAGCGGCCACAACGGCACCAAGGCGATGGACCTGACCTTCGGCGGCGACCTGCTGGCCGCGCCGCTGGGCGAAAAAAACATCCCCGAAGACTGGGGCTTCTGGAAGCTGCATCACCTTTACAGCGAGATCATCCGCGAAGGCGAGAAGCCCGAGGTCAAGGCGCAGATCAAGGAACTGAAAGATCGCTTCGACTTGAAAACGCTGTATTGAGCCGCTCGCGGCTTCGCAGGAGCAGATGCAATGACTGAGACTGAATTCCTGGAAAGCATTGCAAGGTGCCCTGACGACAAGGATCTTTATGATTCATACGTCGACTGGCTCGTTTCGCAGGGCGACGCGCGAGGTAAGTATGCTCGTCTGAGGCGCAGACAGGAATCGCTTCAGGAGGAAATGGATGTTCTTGAATCGGAACTAGATCGCTACGCTGGACAAATTGATATGGATTGGTTGGACCTGATGTTTCCCGTCGAGATCAAGTCACCGATGGTTGGGCGTTATTACGCGACGCCATCGCCCGACTCGCCGCCATACGTCATACCCGGCGACTTCGTTTCGGAGGATACGATCGTCTGCTTGATCGGAGCCATGACCGTGTTTTACGAGATCAAGGCTGGCGTACGAGGCACCGTTTTGGCATTGCTCATTCAACCGGGCGAAGCAGTGGAGTTCGGCCAGCCACTTTTCAGAGTGAAACGTCTCGCGCCAATCGCTGGTGGTTGATGAATGGGTATGAACGCGTCACCCCATCTAAGATGCCTTCATGAGTTCGCCTTTCACCCCGACCATCATCCCGATGATCCTCAGCCCCGACACGAAGCGCGGCACGCCGCGCGAGCGCACGCCGCCGGGACAGCAGCTCACCAGCAAATGGCCCGTGCTGCACTACGGCAGCGTGCCGGAAATAAAGGCTGAAGACTGGTCGCTGCGCATCGAAGGTCTCGTCGAAAACGAGATCGAACTCGACTGGAAAGCGTTCAACAAGCTCGCGAAGGTAAATGTGAAGTGTGACATCCACTGCGTCACGCACTGGTCACGACTCGACAACATTTTTACAGGCGTCGCGACGCGCACGCTGCTGGAAATGGCGCGGCCGCTGCCCCGCGCCAAGTTCGTCATTCAACACGCATCGAGCGAACCCGGCGATGACTGGACCACCAACACCAGCCTCGAAGATTTCGCCGGCGAAGACTGCCTGCTGGCGACGCATCACGACGGAGCGCCCATCACCAGCGAGCACGGCGGCCCCGTCCGCGCAGTCGTTCCCCGCCTCTACTTCTGGAAGGGCGCGAAGTGGATCAGCCGAATCGAACTCACCGATGAAGACCGCGCCGGGTTCTGGGAAGTCAACGGCTACCACATGCACGGCAACCCGTGGACGGAAGAACGCTTCGGCTGGTAGCCGCTCGCGACTTCGCACCACCGCGCCCCTGATTCAACCCGCGTTGGGAGCACCATCCCGAAAGGGTGGTGCTATTGGCGCACAGCTTCCTGTTGCGATCGAGGCCACTGTAGTTCGTCCGCCAACAGCACCACCCTGTCGGGATGGTGCTCCCGCTCTCCGTTCGCCTGACCCTCCCCCTGCCCCTCCCTAAGAGGGAGGGGAGTTCCGATGCTCGCACATCGCCTCAACCAACCCCTCAATCGTCGACACCTTCGCCTCCACCGCCGGTTTCAACCCCAGTTCCCGCATCGTCTGCGTCGTGATCGGTCCGATCGACGCGAGCTTCACTCTTCGCAGAATCTCTCTTCGCGGGCCCAGCAGGTTCACCAGATTGCGCACCGTCGATGAACTGGTGAACGTGATCCAGTCGACCTTGCCTTCCTCCAGCGCGGCGATGACTGGCGAAGGCAGCGACTCGGCGGGAGCTGTGTGATAAGTCGCAAACTCATCGACGATCATCCCCGCCTGCGTCAGCAAGTCGGGCAGGGCCTTGCGGGCGATGTCCGCGCGAAGGAGCAGGAACCGCCCGCCCGGCTCCGTGTCCTTGATCAGTGCCTCCGCCAGCGATTCAGCGACGAACTTCTCCGGCACGAGATCGGCGCGAAGATGCAGGCGTTCCATCAGCCGGGCGGCTGTCGCCTCGCCGATGGCGGCGATGCGCAGGTTGGCCAGATCGCGCCCGTCGAGCTTCAGGGCATCGAGCCTCTGCGCGAAGGCATCGACACCGTTGGCACTGGTCAGCACCAGCCAGTCGTATTCTTCGATTGCGCACAGCGTTTGCTCGATCTGCGTGTTGACCTTGTCGGATGCCGGCTGAATGCGGATGGTGGGTGCTTCGAGCACCTCCGCGCCCAATGCCGTGAGCGTGGCGCGCAACACGGAAGCCTGATCGCGCGTGCGGGTGATGACCACGCGTTGACCGAAGAGCGGCCGGGCGGCGTAGGCGCTCAGGGCGATGTCATCGATCGCCGCGACTGCGCCGAGGACGATGATCGCCGGCGCCCACAACCCTTCGCGCTCCAGATCCTTTAATAGGTTGTTCAGTGTCGTGCGCAGGACGCGTTGCCTGGGCGTCGCGCCCCACATCACCACGGCCGCGGGCGTGGCACCGTCCAGGGCCGCGAGCAGGGCGGGGACGATCTCGCCGCGGCGGGAGATGCCCATGTAGATGCAGAGCGTGCCGCCTTTGTTGACCATCGCTCCAAGCGCTGCATAGTCGATGCGCGGCCGGCCCCCGGTGGCCTCGCCTTCGCCCTCGTGCCCGGTGATGAAAGTGACCGTCGAGCTGTGATCGCGATGCGTGACGGGAATGCCCGCCATCGCAGGGGCCGCCACGCCCGTGGTCACGCCCGGCACGATCTCGACGGCGATGCCTTTCGCGTGGAGGAACTGCGCCTCTTCCGCGCCGCGTCCGAAGACGAAAGGATCGCCGCCCTTCAGTCGCACCACGAACCGCCCTTCGCCGGCTTTCGCCGCGAGCAGGGCGTTGATCTGATCCTGCGAGAGCTTGTGATCGCTGTGGCGTTTGCCGACGTCGATCACTTCCGCATCAGGCTTGGCCTCGGCGAGGAGTGCGGGGAGAACGAGTGCGTCATGGACGACGACATCGGCGGCGCGAAGCAGTTCGAGGCCGCGCGCGGTTATCAGACCCGGGTCTCCTGGTCCCGCGCCGACGAGCGCCACGCGGGGCATGGGGGGCATGGCGGGCTGCGATATTTTTTCGTTGCCTGTCAAGCTGGGTTAACTCTGCCGGTTGTAACGCCGATGCAGATTCATGATACAGGCCTTTTCAGTACGAGGGCCGCGCGGGCTTTCGAATGGGGCCGAGGGCAAGTCGAGGCGACCGGTGATTACCGGGGGCGAACTGAATCAGGAGCACGATTATGCTCGAAGAAAATGAACTGAAACTCGTTCGTGATGAACACCTCGACGGCGATCCGATTCCGCTGGAACGGCGGATCGACCATCGCAAGCCGACCCATGGCCGGGTCACCGCCCTGTTGACGATGACCGAGGAGGAGCCTCGCCGCAACCGCATCTGCTCGCTGGAACTTCGTGATGTGTCCGAAGGCGGGCTCGGCACGGTGTCGGCCGAAGAGCTGCCCCGCGGCGCGACGATCACGGTTTTCTTCCCGCCACACGGCCCCGAGCGCGGGTTCGACATGTACGGCAAGGTCGCCTGGTGCCGGCCTTGTGATGACGGGTACGAGATCGGTCTGGAAGTGGCGCGGCAGACGGCGGCATGCGCGTGATTGAGTCTGCGAACGCTCGCGGGATTCGTGTCATGCTTCTCAAAGCACAAGCATGACACGAAAACGATCTACTTTGATTCTTCCTTCGGTGCGGCCTTCTTCGCCGCCTCGATTTCCTTCTCAAACTTTTCCGCCAATGGCTTGAGCTTGGTCGTTTCCGTGAAGGTCAGCGACTCGGAATTCAGGCAGTAGCGCAGGCCGGTGGGGCGCGGGCCGTCTTCGAAGACGTGGCCCAGGTGGCCGTCGCAGCGGGCGCAGTTGATTTCAACGCGGATCATGCCTCCGCTGGTGTCACGCTTTTCAGCGACGTTTTCCTTGGCGATCGGCTGGAAGAAGCTGGGCCAGCCCGTGCGCGAGTTGAACTTGGAGTTCGATGCGAACAGTGGCAGGCTGCACGCGACGCAGAAGTAAACGCCTTCCTTCTTATTATCCAGCAGCGTACCGCAGAACGGGGCCTCGGTGCCCGCCTTGCGCACGATGACGTACTGCTCGGGCGTCAGCAGCTTCTTCCATTCTTCCTCAGTCTTCTCCACGAGGGGCACCTGCACCACTTCCGTGGGTTTGCCTTCCGCATCGATGAACGCCGCCTTGACGCGCTTCACGTTTGACGGCGGCTCGTTCGCCGGCCCTTCCTTGCTGCATGCGATCAGCGCAAGGAGCGACACGCAGAGCGCGACGGCCATGGATGCGGTGAGATGCTTTTTCATGATTCTGATTCCGTGAACCGAATGGAGTCGATGACCGGCGGATCACTTCGCAGCCTGTTCGGTCGCCTCTTTCTCAAACTGTTCCGCGATCGGCTTGAGGCCCTTCGTTTCGGTGAAGGTCAGTGATTCGGAATTCAGACAGTAACGCATCCCCGTGGGGCGCGGGCCGTCGTCGAAGACGTGGCCGAGGTGACCGTCGCAGCGGGCGCAGTTGATCTCGGTGCGGATCATGCCGTAACTCTTGTCCGTTTTCTCCGCGACGTTTTCCTTGGTGATCGGCTGAAAGAAGCTGGGCCAGCCCGTGCCTGACTGGAACTTCGAGCTCGATGCGAACAGCGGCAGGTTGCACGCGACGCAGAAGTAAACGCCTTCCTTCTTGTTATCGAGCAGCGGCCCGCAGAACGGGCGCTCGGTGCCCGCGCTGCGCACGATGCGGTACTGCTCGGGCGTCAGCACTTTTTTCCACTCTTCATCCGTCCGCTCGACGCGCGGGAGAAGCATCACCTTCGTGGGCTTGCCCTCGGCATCGATGAACGCGACCTTCACGCGCTTCACATTCGACGCGGGCTGCTCGTCGGAACTGCTCGGCTGATTCTTCGGGGCGGTGCTGTCGTCGCTGATTGTCACGGGCGTTCCCTCCTTGATCGGAGTCACTTCGGGAGCGGCTGGCTTTTCCAGGATGCCGATGGTGTTGGCGTCGACGACCGGTTTGGTGTCGTCGCGGTCGCCGGTGGCGGTCAGTGCGACGTCGCCGGTGTTCTGACAGGCGGAAAGCGACAGGATCGCCGCGGAAAGGAGGAGAGCAAACGATGAGGTGAGTGTGGGTTTCATCATTTTCATTCTACTTCCCAACCCGGCTGGGGTCGATACTTATTTACCCACGGCAGTTCGATGCGGCGGATCGGCTTTGCGTCACAGCACTTTCCTCGCCGCGCTCGCGAGCAGGGCGAAGCTCTCCTCCAGGGCCTGCGGTATGACGCGGATTTCGCCCACTGTCGTGATGAAGTTCGTATCCCCGCCCCAGCGCGGCAGCACGTGCATGTGCAGATGTCCCGGCAGCCCCGCACCGGCACAGCGGCCGATGTTGATGCCCATGTTCAGCCCCTGCGGGTTGTAGGCGAGGCGGACAATCTGCTCGGCGAGCGCGGTGAGCTCGATCAGGTCCGCTCGCTGCGCGGGGGAGAGATCGGTCAGATCGCCCAGGTGCTGGCGCGGGGCGATGAGCAGGTGGCCGTTGGTGTAGGGAAAGCGGTTGAGGAGGATCAGGCCGCGGTCGTCGTTGTGCAGGATGAACCGCCGGTTCGCCTCGTCGCTGCCTGCGGCATGCGTCACGGCTTCGCAGAGGAAACACCTGCTGACCGCGTCGCCCTTGAACCCCTCATCGGGATCAAGCTGCTTGAGGTACTGCATCCGCCACGGGGCCCAGAGGTTGTCGGTGGACATGGTGGGGAGTGTAAAGCAGAAAAACAGAAAAGCATAAAAGCAGAAAAGCAGAAAAGTGGAAAGATCGCGCTTCCCACATTTTCTGCTTTTCTGCTTTTTTGTTTTTCGGTCACTCCGCGCCGCCGATCAGATCATCCGGCCTTGAAGGCAGGTAGGTTTTCAGTTCATCCACGGCGGTGCGATCGGAGACGGGGTAGTCCGAGAGGTACGCGGCGCGGGCGAGCAGATGAGTCGCCGCCGGCGTGGTGAGGAACTGGAAGAAGATCGCCAGCAGGCCGCGGAAGAGGACGGACCAGTCGCTGGGCAGGAAGAAGAGGATCGTGCCGGTGATCATCATGACGATGCCGAGCGTGCCCGCCTTGCCGACCGCGTGCATGCGGCAGAAGACATCGGGGAGGCGCACGAGACCGATGCCCGAGGCGAGAATGAGCAGCGCGCCCAAAAGCATCGTGATTGAAGCGAGAATTTCGATGATGATTTCCATCAGAACACCTTGCCTTTTTCCATGTAGCGGGCGATGGCCGCCGAGCCGATGAAGCCGACGAGCGTGAGAATCCAGACGGCGTCGAAGTACCACGCGTTGTTGCCGACGATGCACAGCACGCAGATGATGCCGATGAAGGCGGTCGCGAGCAGGTCCAGCGACACGGCCCGGTCCGCGGCCTTGGGGCCGATGACGATGCGGTAAAGGCACATCAGGCCCGTGGCGAACATGGCCGCGAGGCAGATCATGCAGACGGTGTAAAAAAGCGGGCTCATGGTCGGTTCCTGTGAAGAGCTATCAGGTATCAGCTATCAGCTTTCAGCCTGTAAATGTCGGTGCTCAGGGGCAAGTACTGCGTGCGTCACGTCGCCGAAGGCTTCGCCGTCGGCGTGCCGTTACCTTCCGCGTCGCGGGTGAACTTGAGAATGTTCGCCTCCAGCGACTCCTGAATGCTCTTGCGCACATTCTCGGGGTCTTCGCCGATGTCGATGGCGTGAACCACGATCGCGTGGCGGTCATCGGGAATGTGAACGCTGATGGTGCCCGGTGTGAGCGTGATGGAGTTGGCCAATGTCGTGACTTCGAAATCACCTTTGGCCTTCATGGGCACGCTGATGAACCCGGGGCGGATCCTCAGCGTCGGGCTCAGCACCAGCTTGATGACCTGGTAATTGGCCAGCAGCATTTCGCGCCAGAAGATGCCGACGAAGCGTACAAAGTTGAGAAAGCGTTTCATGGAGAAGACTCGCTGAAGGAGTAAATCTCAAAACTCAAGAACCAAATCTCAAACAACACTCAAAACTCAAATCTCAATTCGTCAATCTCAATTTCAACTTTCACATCCAATCTCAGTAATCCGCCCCCGCCACCGCGGGCACGGCCTGCACAGTATCCGCGTTGCGCAGGGCCGCCTGAAGCGCTTCTTCCGATTGAGGATTGGAGCTTGTTTGTGATTTGAAGTTTGAATCTTGAGATTTAGCGTGTTCCACGTGTTCACCATGCGCCGGCTTCACCGGTTGCCCCTTGGTCCGCAGCGAAGCGTCGATGTAAGCTGTCGGATCGGTCACATCCTTCGCCGCCCGTTCCGCCAGCGCGACGAACGGCTGCGCCATCACGCCCATCACCACCGTGAACGCCACCAGCACGCCCGTGGGCACCATCAGGGCGCGATATCCGCTGCCCGCGGTCTGCCGGCATTTCTTGCCCCAGAACGCGTAGCTCCAGATTTTCGTCATCGAATACAGCGTGAAGAAGCTGGTGATGATCGCCACCGCCACCACGATGTACGCTCCGCCCGCCAGGCCCGCCTTCACCAGCACGAACTTGGAAAGGAACCCCGAGAACGGCGGCATGCCCGCCAGCGAAAACGAAGCGATCAGGAACAGCCCGGCGACGCCCGGTGCCAGGTCCAGCACGCCGCCCATCTTCTTGAGTTCCTGCGTGCCGGTCACGCGCTCGGTGATGCCGCCCACGAGGAACAGGCTGGACTTCACCACGATGTGATGCACGATATAGAAGATCGTGCCGACGACCGCGGCCGTGCGCAGGGCATCGGTCGCAAGGACATCGGGCGTCCTGCCGTCGGGTTGATAGATGACGATGCCGACGAGGCCGATGCCCATCACCATGTAACCCACCTGGCTGATGATGTGCCAGGAGAGAATCTTGCGGATTTCCCACTGGCACATGGCGCCGAGCACGCCCAGCAGCATCGTGAAGCAGGAGAGCGCGAGGATGATCTGGAGCGCGACTTCTGCGCCGGGCTGTCGGAAGACGACGACGTACATGCGCAGCAGCGAGTACACGCCGACCTTCGTGAGCAGGCCCGCGAAGAAGCCGTTGACGCCGGAGGGGACCACGGGATACGAATCGGGCAGCCAGAAAAAGAGCGGAAACGCGGCTGTTTTCATGGCGAAGACGATCATCATGACCGTGCTCACGGCGGTGACCATCGCGGCTTTGCCGGCGTTGGCGTCGCCCGTGAGCGCCGCGGTGCGCTGCGAGATCTCAGCCATGTTGATCGCGCCGACGGTGGAGTAGATCAGCCCGACACCGGCGACGAAGAAGGTCGAGCCGACGACGTTGATCGCGATGTACTTCATCGTCTGGCGCACCTGCACCTTGGATGCTCCGACCATCATGATGCCGTAGGAACCCATGAGCATGACTTCGTAAGCGACGAAGAGGTTGAAGATGTCGCCGGTGATGAACGACCAGTTCACGCCCGTGAGAACGACCTGGAACAGCGGGAAGAAGAAGTAGTTCTGTTGTCTGGGCGTGACGGTGAAGCAGGAGTAGATAAGGGCGATCAGGCCGACGCCGCAGGAGAGACAGAGCATGATGCAGGCGAGCCGGTCGGCGACGAGGACGATGCCCCAGGGCGCGTTCCATCCGCCGAGCACGGTGGTCTGAATGCCGTTGGCGTCCACGTGGAACAGGAGCCAGAAGACAAAGGCGGTCAGGCCCGCGGTGGAAATGATCGCAAAGGCTCTTTCGAGGCGCGGGTTGCCGCGAAGCAGGGCGAGCACCATGGCGCTGAGCCAGGGAATCAGGATGGGGAGGATGAGTAGGTTCATGAGCGATCAGCTTTCAGCTATCAGCTATCAGCAATCAGCAGTCGTGCTTTCAATCCGCAATCCGCAATCCGCGATCCACAATCCGCAATCTCATTCAGTGCCCCGTCGCCGTGTGCGCCGAGTGTGGCACGTGCTCGTGCGGGGCGTTTTTGTCTTCGCGTGACAGTTCCGCAAGCACATCGGGCACGGGTGATTCTTCTTGTTCGTACTGAATCGTGCCGTCTTCTTCTTCACGTTCGCGCCGTTCGTCGGCTGTTTCGTGGTTGGGAAGCTGCTCGGGGTTGTCCGTGCCGTGATCGAGGTAGACGCGGTAGCAGATCGTCAGGAAGAGCGCGGCGACGGCGAAGCTGATGACGATGGCGGTGAGAATGATGTCCGGCGGAAGCGGGTCCATCATGGTCTTCACATCCGATCCGGCCGGCGCGAAGGGGGCCTTGAGGTTTCGGCTGTAGCCGCCGCAGGAGATCATCAGCAGGTTCACCGCGTTGGACAAGAGGCCCATGCCCAGCACCACGCGGATCAGGTTCGGTCGCAGCATCATGTAGGTGCCGGCGGAAAAGAGCACGCCGACCACAATGGCCATGTACAGTTCCATCAGTCGCCCTCCAATCCAAGTTCGACGAAGACAGTGGTCAGGGTGCCGAACACGATCATGTAAACCCCCGTGTCGAAAAACGTCGCGGTGGGCAGATGCTCGTGCCAGAAGAGCACGTGGTACTCGAATGCGGTGTGATCCATGAACGAGCCGCCGGCGAGGAACGGCGCGATGCCGGTCGCCAGCGAGATGAGCATGCCCAGCACGGCGAACTTCCACCAGGCGATGTTGCACATTTCGCAGCCGCGGGTCAACAACTGGAAGCTCGCGCCCAG
Organism: Phycisphaeraceae bacterium; assembly: GCA_040902585.1. Taxonomy (GTDB): domain Bacteria; phylum Planctomycetota; class Phycisphaerae; order Phycisphaerales; family Phycisphaeraceae; genus JBBDXA01. The sequence goes on along the minus strand of JBBDXA010000097.1, from coordinate 10,977 downwards.
CACGAGCGTCAATGCCGAGGCTGTCGGCCCGGCCCAGGGCAGCAGCAGCAGCGCCATCAGGGGTACTTCCCACCATGGGAATCGGATCTCCCGGTGAACACCCCAGGCAAGCAGCGCCATCACGCCTGCGGCCGCGGCGAGCACACCGGCGATGAAGCCACCGCCCGGTTTGTTGTGGCCCTGAAAGAAAATGATCAGCGAGACGTAGATCGTCAGCGGCACGGCAAACCGCGCGACCGTCGCCAGGATCGGCGAGCTCACCTGGATCGGTGCCTGGGCTGCGATGCCGTCGTCGGTGATGGAGGGGGTGTTGTCGTTCATGTTTGAGCTTTCAGCTTTCAGCAATCAGCCTGTCGTGGCACGTTCAAATCTTCCTTTGAATCACGCCTCCGGCGCATCGAGCGCCGGCGTCAGCTCCCGCGTCGCCGGCTTGCCTTTGCGGCGCGAACGCAAGAGCCCGTACACCAAGATCGCCACGAGGACGAGCACGGTGATTTCACCGGAGGTATCACCCGCGCGGAAGTCGACGATGATCACGTTCACCGCGTTCTCCCCGCCGGCGCCGGGCAGCGCCGCGCTGAGGAAGTCCGAGCCGAGGTTGTCCGTCGTGCGATACTTGTCACTCGTCGCAAAGAGCACGTAAAGGAACATCGAGAAGCCCACGGCCGCGGCGATCGAAAAATTCACCAGCTTGCTGAACGGATTCAACGGCTCGCGCTTCCACGCAGGCATGAAGTACAGAATGAGCAACACGAAGATCGTCGAAACCGTCTCGATCAGAATCTGCGTGAGCAGAATGTCCGGCGACTGGTACACGACGAAGATCAGCGAAGTGAGAAAGCCCGTCGCCGTCACCGCCACCGCCGCCTGAAGCCGGCTGCGCGAGACCGCGACGGTGATGCCCGCCGCCGCCAGCAGCACAAGCAGACAGATCGCATACCACGGCACATCATCCAAATCGATCGCCACGTTGCTGAGCTGCACGCCCGACCAGTACAAGGCCCACAGCGTCAGGCCCGCGGCGAAGACGAGAATGCCGCCCAGGTACCAGCGGAGCGAGCCACTCTGCCAGCGATCGCTGTACCAGGTGGCCGCGTTCGCCACGCCGTGCAGGATTTCGTCCCACACCTTCTGCGCCATGGGAATGATGCGCTTGACCGCGTTCTGAACGCGCTCGACGCCATTCTGATTCTGATAAATAAGAATGCCGATCGAGATCGTGATGATGGTCAAGATCACCGGCGGCAGATGCGAGGGGATCAGCGAGATGTGCGCGTGAACCTCATGATTCAGGTTCGACGACAAACCGTTCATCACGTTCTCTGTGATGTGCGTCACGCCCAGCAGACCGAAGATCACGGCGAACGCGACGAGGCAGGCCGCGGGAACCCACAGGCCTTTTTCCGCTTCGTGTGCGTGATGCGCCTTCTCGGTTTCCTTCCCGCAGAACACGCCGAAGATAATCTTCAGCGCCACGGCGAAGATGAACGCGTTCGCCAGCACTGCCGCCCCGATCACGAACCACTGAAGGTCCGGCCGACCGGCGAACGTATCACCATAAACAAGCTGCGCGTACAGCGTTTCCTTCGCGAGGAACCCGAGGAACGGCGGAATGCCCGCCATGCTCAGACACGCCAGCACGGCAATGATGAACGTGATGGGCATGCGTTTGCGCAGGCCGCCCAGCTCGCGCACATCACGCGTGTGCGTGGCGTGTTCGACGATGCCGACGATCAGAAAAAGCGTGCCCTTGTAGGCCGCGTGATTCAGAATCTGGAGCACATCCTGATCCGCTGCCTTGAGTCCGTAGACAAACATCACCAGGCCGAGCGTTGAGAGCGTGGTGCGCGCGAGGATGGCCTTCAAGTCTGTTTCAGAGAACGCCTGATAAGCGGTGTACACGAAGGTGAACAAGCCGATGGTGATGAGCACCGGCGACCACATCGCGTTCTCGCTGAAGATCGGCAGCATGCGCCCGACCAGGAAGATGCCGGCCTTGACCATGGTGGCCGAGTGCAGATAGGTCGAGACCGGTGTCGGCGCGACCATCGCGTTGGGCAACCAGAAGTGAAACGGGAACTGGGCGCTCTTGGTGAACGCGCCGAGGAAGACGAGGATCAGGGCTGCGTCAAACAGTGGCGAAGTGACGAGCTTGGCAATGAGCAGCGGGCTCTCGCGCAGCTCGCTGATGCTGAAGGTGCCGGTGACGTTGCCGACGATGATGAAGCCCGCCATCATGGCGAGCCCGCCCAGGCCGGTGACTTGCAGGGCGGTGAGCGCGCCCTTCTTGGCCTTTTCGTCCTCGTACCAGAAGCCGATCAACATGAACGAGGTGATGCTGGTGACTTCCCAGAAGACGAAGAGCAGGATGAGATCATCCGCGAGTGAGACGCCGAGCATCGCGCCCATGAAGGCGATGAGCGCGGCGTAGTAACGGCCGACGCGGGCGTTGGGCAGCTCGGGAATGTAGTGGAGCGAGTAAACGCCCACGAGCGTGCCGATGCCGCTGACGAGCGCGGCGAAGAAGAGACCGAAGGGGTCGGCAAGGAGATTGAAGTGGATCGTCAGGCCGGGGATCCATTCGTAGGCGTAGCCTGCCGCGGCTTGGTGTTCGCCGCCGCCGCTGACCATCAGCGAGATGGTCGCGCTGAAGGAGGTGAGCGCGGAGAGCACCATCAGCCAGCCGGTGCGGCGGCCGGTCCAGCGGCCGACGATGAGCGCAAGCGCAGCCGCGGCGAACGGTGCGAAGACGATAAGAGGTAGCCTCATATCCATCATGGATTTGACCCTGAATCGAGCCCCGCCATCATCCGTCGCCGCGAAACGAGGCTAAACGGACGTGGCGGGTGCCGCTGAAACCAAGCGCCGAAACACAACTCGGACCACTCGCAAGGTTCGGCGCGGTCGCAGCAGATCATCGGCAAAAAACGATCGTAACATCTGTACCACATGGGGAAACCTGTGCAACAGCACCGGTTTCACGGCGCTCGCGGCGAGGCACTCTGCTGCGAACAACTCAACGCCCGATAATCCCTGCAAAATCAGCGGTTTCCCACCCTGCGTCGTACAATGGATTGCTGATGAATCGCCTCCGTGCCATCACCTGTGCTCTCGCTGCCTGCATCCTCATCGCAGCACCGCTGTCCGTCGCGCGGGCCGTTGAGAAGGATGCAGCGGCGAATCCCGCGGACATCGAGTTCTTCGAAAAGCACATCCGCCCGCTCTTCGCGCAGCACTGCGCCGAGTGTCACGATGGCAAGAAGAAAAAGGGCGGCCTCCGGCTCGACTCGCCGGCCTTCATCGCCAAGGGCGGTGACACAGGAAAAATTTTCATCGCGGGCAAGCCTGATGCCAGCATGATCATCAAGGCAGTCCGTCACGGCGACCCGGACTTCAAGATGCCGCCGAAGAAAAAGCTGAGCGATGAAGAGATCGCGCTGCTGGTGAAATGGATCGAGCGCGGCGCGGCCCTGCCTCAGGACAAAGCCCCCACCGCCCAAGGCCCGTATGACTACGACAAGTGGCGACAGTTCTGGTCGTTCAAACCTTTGGAAAAGCCCGCGGTGCCGCTTGTGAAAAATGAGAAGTGGGTGCGCAATCCGATCGATGCCTTCATCGCGGCCAAGCACGAAGCCCTAAGCCTCGCGCCCGCGCCGCAGGCGGATCGTTACACGCTCATTCGCCGCGCCACCTTCGACCTGCTCGGCCTGCCGCCCACACCGGCCGAGATCGAACGCTTCATCAACGACACCGCGCCCGATGCCTACGAGAAACTCATCCATCGCCTGCTCGCTTCGCCTTACTACGGCGAGAAGTACGGCCGACACTGGCTCGATGTCGCGCGATACGAGCAGGGCCGGGTGAAAGTGCCCGGCGTGAAGAACACGCGCGGCGAACTGAACTACCGCGATTACGTCGTCCGAGCCTTCAATATGGATAAGCCGTACAACCGCTTCATCGTCGAGCAGCTCGCCGGTGATCTGTTGCCCGCAAGCCTGGAAAAGCAGGACTATTTCGATCAACTCATCGCCACCGCCTACCTCTCCATCGGCAACTGGTTCGACGAATGCACGGACCCGAACCGCCTGCGCCTCGACATGATCGATGAACAGATCAACGCCACGAGCAAAGCCTTCCTCGGCCTGACCGTGAGCTGCGCCCGCTGCCACGATCACAAGCACGATCCGATCACCACGGAAGACTACTACGCCCTGGCCGGCATCTTCCGCTCGACGCGGATCGTGGAGGAGTTTAATGAGGAGTGGCGCGATGGAAGGGTAAGGTTGACGCGGGAGATGGTGATGCCGGAGGAAACCGAGAAGGTCTATGTACTGCAAGGCTTCATCGCTTTGACGCGATTCAGACTCTGGACCCTGCTGGAAGCGGAACGCGAGGCACTGGTGAACGAATGGAAGAAGGACGAGGCTGCCTATCGCACTGCCGCGTCGAAGATTCCGCCCCGCCAGGCATGGTCTTTCGAGGCGGAGCAGTTCGCGGGCCAGTCCGACTTGAAGATCACCGAGCTGAAAGGGAATGGCGAAGATGTCGCGGTGCTCGAAGCGCAGAAGCCAGTCGATCAGTGGGTGAAGTATGAACTGCGCGCGCCCAGCGCCGGCACTTACGTGCTCGAAGCCTTGTACTGGACGGATACCCCGCGACCGCTGGATGTGCAGGTTGGCGGAACAACCGTTCTGAAAGAAACATTGGCGCAGGGCACACTGCACGCGGACTTCAAGGCTCGGCGATGGGGCGTGCTGGGCGCAATCGAACTGCGCGAGGGCGTGAACACGATCCGCCTTTCGCCTTCGGAAAAGGGCGGCCGGTTCCCCACCATCGATCGCCTTCGCTGGTATGCCGTGGACCCGGCGAGGCAGGCGAAGGTGATCGAGGTCGCGCGCCCGTCGAGTTTGAACGCGGATCGGTTGGCGCGATATGCCGACCATCCTGATGCTCCCTGGCCGACGCACTGGGAGGTGCTTGCGTTTCGTGATGAACACCAGAAGAAAGAAGTGCGGATTCATTCGGATCGACTCGCGCAGGCCGAGGCTGATCTGCAGAAGCTGGACATGCAGCGCATCATCGCCGCGACGGACTATCGCGAGCCGACCGCGCTGCCCGTGCACATCTCCGGCGACACCTACCGCACGCGCGGCGAGCCTGAGCCGCGCGGCGTGCCGGTCTTGTTCGAACATGCACTGAAACCGCCGACGATTCCCCCCGACCGCAGCGGTCGCCTCGAACTCGCGCAGTGGATCGCCTCACCGAAGCATCCGCTCACCGCGCGGGTTATGGCCAACCGTCTCTGGCAGTGGCACTTTGGCAACGGGCTGGTCGAGACTCCGAATGATTTCGGTTCGCACGGCTCGCCGCCGACGCATCCTGATTTGCTCGACTGGCTTGCCGCGACCTTCATCGAGAAGGGTTGGTCGATGAAGGAGATGCACTTCATCATCATGACCAGCGCGACGTACAGAATGGAGGGCCAGGGGCCAAGGGCCAAGGGCCAGGGGGCGGAGAGTACTCAGTACTCAGTACTCAGTACTCAGTACGCTTCGTTTCCTCGCCGTCGCCTCAGCGTCGAAGAGATTTACGACGCGATGCTCGTGACCATCGGCAAGCTGCCGCGATTGACCAATGAGTTTGACTTCAACAAGTCAGCCGATCGCATGATGTATGTGCTCACCTCGAACCGCTCGCCTGTTGGTTTAGGTCAGGAAATCCGCAAGATGTTCGCGGTGTTTGACTACGACCCCACCGGCGAACCGATCGGCCAGCGCGGCACCTCCGCCACCGCGGCCCAGGCGCTGTTCTGGCTGAACAACCCGATCCCGCAACACTTCGCCAAGGTTTTCGCCGAGCAACTCCTGCTGCTGAACGTCAACGACGAAGCCCGCCTCGACCGTGCATTCCTCGCAGCAACAGGCCGGCCGGCGGAGCGTGAGATGAAGCAGATGCTGCTCGACTTCCTGCGTGAGGCGAAGGAGGCGAAGATGAGCGAGACCGAAGTGTGGACGCAGGTGTGCCTGGCGATCTATCGTTCCAATGCGTTCCGATATGTGGATTAGTGTGACAGTTGATTAGACATGCAACGAGATGACACACAACTTCCTTCCCGCAGGCACGTGCTTCGCCGCGCGGCTTTGGGGATCGGTGCGGTTGCCCTGACGGATATCCTCGCGCGAAGGGCGCTGGCGGCGAAAGCCCAGGGATCGCAATCCCTGGGCCGCACCACACCGTTCCACGCTCCTTCAACGCTTTCCCAAGTCTCCTTATCCTCCGCAACCTCCCCATCAACATCACCACCCCAATCCCCAACACCCCCACCGTCCCCGCCTCCGGCACCGCCACCGGAAACAACAACACTGCCTGCGAGTGATCCCCCACCAAACTCGCCGTCGCCAGGAT
>JBBDXA010000097.1:0-4562 GCA_040902585.1 Phycisphaeraceae bacterium | reverse complement strand
CAGGGATCGCTATCCCTGGGCTTTCGCCCGCAGCCGCACTTCGCGCCCCGCGCCAAGCGCGTGATCTACATCTTCCTCGACGGCGGCGTCTCGCATCTGGACAGCTTCGACTACAAACCGCTCCTCCAGCGCGACGGCGGCAAGCCGTTGCCCAAGTCGATTCACACTCCGAAGTTCACCTTCGCGCCGCAGGGCACGATTCTCCGTTCGCCCTGGCAGTTCCGCCGTTATGGCCAGACCGGCAAGTGGGCGTCGAACCTGTTTCCGCACATCAATCAGCACATGGATGATCTGTGTTTCATCCATTCGCTGCATCACGAGAACAACGATCACTTCACCGCCAAGAACATGATTCACACAGGCGTCGGGCGCGAGGTGCGCCCCACACTTGGCTCGTGGCTGATCTACGGCCTGGGCAGTGAGAACGAGAATTTGCCGGGATATATTGACATTCTGCCGGACACGCCGCGCAGTCGGCCCAGCGCGTTCCTGCCTGCGCAGTTTGCCGGTACGCCGGTGCTGAGGCCGGACAAGACGAAGGCGACGCTGGCGTGGGACAACTTGACGGGCTCGAAGGCCGGCAGCGACGCCCAACGACGCGAACTCGATCTTGTTCAAAGGATGAACCGCGCCCACCTTTCGCAGCGCGGCGAAGATGCGGCCCTCGAAGCGGAGATCGCCAACCTCGAACTCGCCTTCCGTATGCAGACCGAAGCGCCGGACATTCTCTCCCTGCAAGGCGAGAGCGAGGCGACCATGGCGCTCTACGGCATCGGCGAGCCGAACACGACCGACTTCGGCCGAGCTCTTCTTCTCGCTCGACGCTTCGCCGAGAAAGGCGTGCGCTACATCACCGTCACGCACTCCACGACCAAATACGGCAACCTATGGGATCAGCACGGCGATCTCTTTCAAGGCCACGGTGGCAACGCCCGCGCGGTGGACCTTCCCATCGCCGGCCTATTGAAGGATCTTCAATCCCGCGGCCTGCTCGATGACACGCTGGTCATGTTCGGCTCCGAGTTCGGCCGCACGCCTTCGTTTGAATATATGGATGGCGGTTCCGGCCGCCTGCGCAACGGGCGCGATCACAATCCTTATGGCTTCACCATGTGGTTCGCAGGCGGCGGCGTGAAGGCCGGTCACACGCACGGCGCGACCGATGACTACGGCTATCACGCCGTGTCCGATAAGGTTTCCATTCACGACCTGCACGCGACGCTGCTCTACATCATGGGTCTGGATCACGAGCAGCTCACCTATGCCTACGCCGGCCGGCACTTTCGCCTGACCGATGTCTTTGGGCAGGTGGTCCGCCCGATCCTCGCCTGATGCGCGTGTGAAATCAGGTAACTCTGCGCGACTGTAACGCGTGGGCTGGTTTCTCGCCCGGTGAAGACCCTGATTCGCATTTCCCGTCCCGTGTCTTTTCCCTGTCTCGCCTCTGAATGTTTTTCTTCGTTTAGCGGGAGATCGCTTCGCATCGGTGCGGAGGTTCGACCCGTTTAAGTGCCGGTCGCGGCGGATGGCCTCGGTGCGTTCCGCTGATCGATCCGGAAGAAAGAAGCAGGAGAGGCATGGAAGAACGATCAGTACCCCGAATTCTGCTGGTTGAGGATGACCCTGACACGGCCCTTCTCATTCAGGAAACGCTCCACGATCACTTTGCCGCCGGCTGCGTCCGGCACTGTTCCTCGATGGCCCGCGCCCTGGCGGTCGATCTGCACGAGATCGACTTCGTGCTCAGCGACATGAACCTGCCCGATGGCACGGGCCTGGAACTGCTCGGCAAACTGCTGGCGCGGCGCAAGGACATTCCCGTGGTCATCGTGACGGGCGAAGGCATTCTCGACAACGCCCTTCGCGCGATCAGCGACGGTGCGTATGACTACGTCGTCAAGGCCGGCGATTATCTCTTTGCGATTCCCATCGTGGTGGAGAAGAACCTGGCGATCTGGAAGATGATGCGCGAGAACGTGCGGCTGCACGAGCAACTGGCGCGGACGCTTGATGAAGTGCGGGTCAAGAACGATCAGCTTGAGGAAGCGGTCGAGAAGCTGGAGATGATGGCATCGACCGATCCCTTAACGGGCATCGCCAATCGCCGGGCGTTTAATCAGGCCATGGAGCGGCGCTTCGCCGAGGCGATGCGACACGACCAGGACCTGGCGATGATCATGATCGACCTGGACGGATTCAAAGTGCTCAACGACCGCATGGGCCACCAGGCGGGCGATGTGATCCTTCAGCGGGCGGGTCGGATTCTTGAAGCGAACTGTCGGCGTTCGGACCTGGCGGGTCGCTTCGGCGGCGATGAGTTTGTGGTGCTGCTGCCGGAGACGGATTTGAACACAGCCCGCGTCGCGGCGGAGCGGATCAAGGATGAGTTTGAGCACGCCGCGGCCGCGATGCTGGCGCACGCCGATCCGCCGGTGAACGTGTCGATGAGCATGGGCATCGCCTGTCTGCGTCACAGTCAGCCGGTGAATCCGGAGCAACTTGTGGGACATGCTGACGAGGCGTTGTACAAGGCGAAGGCGACGGGCAAGACGCGGATTATTGTTTACAACGCGGCGACGAAGGGCGATTCGCAGTTGGTGCAGAATGTGGCGTGAGGCAGGGGAAAGGTGAGAGCGCCGGAACTCCGCACGGGTCTACTCGCCAAGCCTCGTCGACCCGTGGCACCCGATTTCGGACACAGGACTCAGGACTCTGGACCTACCGTCTCACCAGCGGCGGCACCACGCCTGCAAATGTCTTCAACTCCGACACGCTTGTGATGCCTTCATTCACCTTGACCATCGCCGCATGGATCATGCTGCGGTGGCCCTTGATCGCCAGGTGCTGTCGGATGGTGTGGTCATCCGCGTGCGCCAGGATCAGCGCGTAGTCATCCTCCTGGAGATGCCAGACTTCAAAGACGCCGGTGCGGCCGCGGTAGCCGATGCCGCTGCAACGCGAGCAGCCGCCGGGATGCCACACTTTCTCCGGCATGGGCAGCCGCATCGCTTCGAGCCATTGCAGATCGTTCTCACTCGGCGCGTTCTCTTTGCGGCAGTGCGGGCAGAGCAGGCGGACCAGTCGCTGCGTCACCACCACCGTCAGGGCCGTGGCGATCTCATGATCGCGCACGCCCCAGTTGCGCAGGCTGGTAACCACGCCCACCGCGTCGAAGGTGTGGATCGTGCTCATCAGCACCCGGCCCTTGATCGACGCATCCACCGCGATCTTGGCAGAGACCGCATCGCGAATCTCACCCACCATCAGGTAATCCGGATCCAGCCGGAGCATCACCTTCAGGCCCTCGGCGAAGCTGAGTTTGTGCCGATCGGAGACCTGCATCTGGTTGATGCCGTCGATGTGATACTCGACGGGGTCTTCGATGGTGAGGATGTTCCGCGCCAGCATCTTGAGCTCGTGCAGCAGGGCGTAGAGCGTGGTGGTCTTGCCGCAGCCTGTGGGCCCGGAGACGAGGAACATGCCCTGAAGGTTTTCCATCCAGTCGCGCAGCAGGTTGAGATTGTGTGCATCCATGCCCAGGTCGTCGATGTGATGCTCGACTGTTTCGGGATCGAGCATGCGGATGGCGACCTTCGCGCCGCTGATGCAGGGGGCGATGGTCACGCGCAGATCGATCGAGCGATCGGCCATCTCGTAGGTGCGTCGCGCCTCCGCTGGTGAGAAGGTGTGGACGGGATCGATGTCGGCCATGGTCTTGATCTGGTTGACGAGCTTGTGTCCCTGCTGCTGGGTGAGCAGGGCGGCATCGTGCATGAGGCCGTCGATGCGAAAGCGCACGCGGTAACCGCCAGTCTGCGGGTCCAGGTGAATGTCGGTGGCGCGTTCGCGAAAGGCATCGCGGATCAGGGCGTCCGCCATCGCCGCCAGCTCGCCCTCGGCAGTGGGCGAAGCGGAGGTGCGGTCCAGCTCCTTGATCATCAAATGATTCAGGTCTTCGCGGATGATGCGGACGTGATTGTTCGCTGGCAGATTTCCGGTGACGGACTCGATCATGGCGACGCTCCAGAGCGGGATGTGCGATGTGCTTTGACAGGTTCCTTCCCGGCTTCGCGGATTCCTTCCGTGCTTGCATTATGCCCTTTCCGCTTGCGATTCGCCAAGCAGCATCTGGCTTGAAAGCTGTCATTGCGGCACGCCGGAGTGCCTTCGTGCTGCTTTTGTCAGTCCGGCCCCTGCTATTTCATCCTAAGATGAGCGGGTTGTGGTCTGGCTCTTGCTCTGCTTGTTTTGAAGGGAAGCCTTCCTATGGGTGTGAAGTTTCAGGACTATTACGAAACCATCGGTGTGGCGCGCGGCGCGACGCAGGATGAGATCAAGCGCGCCTACCGCGCGCTGGCGCGCAAGTTCCATCCCGACCAGAACAAGACGCCCGAGGCCGACGCGAAGATGAAGGAGCTCAACGAGGCTTACGAAGTGCTGAAGGATCCGGAGAAGCGACAGAAGTACGACGAGCTCGGGGCGAATTACAAATCGGGACAGGAGTTTCGTCCGCCGCCGGGCTACGAAGACATGGAGTTCAACTTCGGCGGCGGTCCCGGAGG
>JBBDXA010000096.1:32096-34594 GCA_040902585.1 Phycisphaeraceae bacterium | reverse complement strand
GGCGGACCTCGCCATCGGGCTTGGACGATCTACACATCGATCAAAACATCGAATCACTCGCCGCCGCGAGCCCTCTAGTTCCCTGGCCCTTGGCCCCTGGCCCTTGGCCCTCCCTCCTCCCCCACCTTCGGCTCCGTCCCCTTGAACGTCCGCGCCAGGTTCGCGCGATGACGCACCAGCACGAGCAGCGCGAGGAAACCGGTGACGATGAAGAACGGCACGAGATCACCCATCTCTTGTTGCCGCGCGAGTCCGCCGACGCAGACCCACACCGGCAGTGACCCCGCAGCCGCGACGCTCGCCACGCCAACGTACCGCAGCGTCTTCACGATCAAAATCCACACCCCCAGCCCAGCCAGCCCCGCGACGCTCAGCACCGGCCAGATGCCAAGCAGCGCGCCCAGACCTGTCGCCACGCCTTTGCCGCCTTTGAATTTCAGCCAGATGGGGAACACGTGGCCGATCACCGTGCAGACCAGGATGGCCAGCCACTTCCACGCTTCGGCCTGCGTCAAGGTCATCGGCACGCAATCGCCGCTGCTGCCCGCGCGCCCGCCGATGTACCCCAGCGCCAGCCCCGCGATGAACACCGGCAGGAAACCTTTCAGTACGTCGAGCAGGAAGCAGAGCATGCCCCATTTCTTCCCCAGCACGCGGCCGACATTAGTCGCGCCGACGTTCCCGCTGCCGGCCTTGCGGATGTCGATGCCTCTGACTCGGCCGAGGATCAGGGCGAAGGAAATCGATCCGCACAGGTAAGCGATGAGACACCAGATAAGCCAAGCGACCTGCGACATGGGCGTATCGTATGAAAGGTCGATCGTGCGTGTGAATCGGCGAGGTGTGAAGCGATGCGTTTGCGAGAGCGATTAGCCTCCGCCAGGGGCTATTTTGAGCGTGTTTTTCTTGACTTTTGCCCTGCAAGCCCCGCAGTCATCGAACAGTCCCGCCCGCCGGCCGTTATCTCTATGGATCACTTTCCCGTGCCGGTCTCTATTTACAGTGCCTTGGCGCGGGGGTACGATAAAGAGGATGTCCAGATTCCTCACTGCCTTGCGATCGATCGTCCCCGCCTTCGTGATCGTTTTCGGATTCGCGGCCAGCGTCATGGCGCAGGCTGCGGAACCGCTCGATCAGGCCCCGGAAGATAATGCGTGGAAGACGACGGCTGCGGTCATCCTCTTAGGTGGATTCATCATCGCGGCCAGCATCAAGAAATCCAAGCGCGAGCATCGTGACTGACTCTCGCCTTGCGCTTACATCGGTGAACTCGATCCACAACCCCGTTTACCCAGGAGCTGTCATGAACAGAAAATCACTCGGAGCATTGGTGGCGCTGAATGGCGTGCTGCTCATCGCCCTCATCATGGTCGCGATGCTGCCCGCCCGCCCGGCGCAGGCGCAGTTCGGCGGCGTGGCGTTCGTCATGATCGCCGGTGAAGTCACCGGTCAGGCGCGGTTCAACTGCGTCTACATCACTGAGCTCAGTTCGGCGCGCATGGTCGCCATCATGTTCAACAGCGCCAATGACAAGCTCGAAAAGCTCGCCGGCCGCGAACTGAAAAACGACGTGAAGGGCGATGCTGCCCCCAAGCGAGGCCGCTGATTCCGCTTTCCGGTCTGACGTGATCCTTCGTGCTTCGCTTGCGACAATCGCCCCTGACTCGAAAGGGAACTTTCGATGAATTCGATTCAAACCACATGCTACGCCCTCTTCGCCTCAGCCTGCGTGCTGACGGCGGCCCTGTTCATGACGCTCAGTCAGAAGAATCAGACGCTCGATGCAGCCGCCGAAGCGGAGATGGTGCTGACCGCCAACACCCTCAGCTTCCTCACCACGCGCACCAACGCCGGTGAAGAAGCCCTCTTCGTCCTGGATAACACCAGCGCTCGTCTGCTGATCTACAAGACCGACCTGGCCAAGAAGCGCATCGAACTGGTCGCGTCGGAAGATCTCAAGAAGCTGTTTGAGATGAACTGAGTTGTGCGTGTAACCTAACGATCGATCCGACCGGTACACAAGGCCCTGCAGACCGCAGGCCCCTGACACTACCTGACCCTAAAGGAGAGTTCCGATGAACTCGACGCAAGCATCCGGTTTCGCCCTTGCTCTTTCCGCCTGCCTGATCCTGGCCGCCCTCGTGGTCACCATGAATCAGAAAGGCCAGACGCTCGAACCCCGCGCCGAAGCGGAAATGGTGCTGACCGCCAACGGTCTGAGCTTCCTCACCACGCGGACCAACGCCGGCGAAGAAGCCCTCTTCGTCCTCGACAACACCAGTGCCCGCCTGCTCATCTACAAGACCGACCTGGCCAAGAAGCGCATCGAGCTGGTCGCGACGGAAGATCTCAAGCGGCTGTTCGAGCTCGCTGCCGCCGAAGCGCCGGGCAACGGCAACGACAAGCTGGCCCGTAATCCGCGTTGATTTAGCACTGTTTCCACGTTCGCAAGCCCCCGGCGTGGGCCGCTTAAGCGGCCCACGCCGGGGGCTTGCGAA
>JBBDXA010000096.1:7123-32086 GCA_040902585.1 Phycisphaeraceae bacterium | reverse complement strand
CCCCCCCCCCCGCGCCGCCCCCCCCCCCCCCCCCCCCCCCCCGGGGGCTTGTGTTAAACTCTCTGCCAATCCTATGAATTCCTACGACCAGACCACCGACCGCATTGCCGCCCTCGCCCGCATCATCCTTGATGGCGGACAGATCGATCGCGCTCAGGCGCGCGAGCTCACTCTCGTCAGCGGCGATGCCCTTTACGATCTCTTCTTCTGGGCTAACAAGATCCGCATCAAGTTCACCGGGCATGCCGTGAAATTCTGCTCCATCGTCGCGGGCAAGGTCGGCAACTGCTCCGAAGACTGCGGCTTCTGCTCGCAGTCCAAACACCACAACACCCATGTTCAGCCCGGCATGCTCAGCGTGGATGAAATGGTCGGCGCGATGCAGCAGGCCGTCGACAACGGCGCGAACTCCTTCGGCATCGTCAACTCCGGGCGCGGCCCGACCGACAAGGAACTGGACTGGCTTGAAGCGTTTTACGACCGCGTCACCAGCGAAGGGAAAATCCGCCCCTGCGCCACCCTCGGCGAACTCACCGAAGCTCAGGCTGCGCGACTTAAGAGCATGGGCGTGCTGCGCGTGAATCACAACCTTGAATCATCACGTCGTCACTTCCCCAACATCTGCTCGACGCACACGTACGACGACCGCGTCAACACGATCAAAATCGCCAAGGCCGCGGGCCTGTCCGTCTGCTCCGGCGGCATCTTCGGCCTGGGCGAAGTGTGGGAAGACCGACTCGACATGGCCTTCGACCTGCGCGATCTGGGCGCGGATGTCGTGCCCATCAACTTCCTCAATCGCATCGCGGGCACGCCTTTGCATGCCGTGCAGCGCGACCTGCCGCCGATGGAAGCCTTGCAGATCATTTCGATCTACCGTTTCCTGCTGCCGGAAAAAGAGCTGAAGATCGCGGGCGGGCGGGAAGTGATCCTGCGCGATCTGCAAAGCTGGATCTTCTTCGCCGGCGGCAACAGCTTCCTCATCGGCAACTACCTGACCACCTTCGGCCGGGGCCCGGAGCAGGATCACCAGATGCTGCGCGACCTGGGCCTGGCGTTCACGACGTTCGATGAAGTCGAACACGAAGCCCCGCTGGAAACCGCGCCGGGGCCTCGCCTGAGCGACTCGCGCGTGGCTCTCCCCATCGTCCAGTAGGCCGCTCGCGGCTTCGCACGGCTTGGGTGCCACGGCCCGACAAGGCTTTGCGAGGAGGCCGTGCCGACCACCCGAAGCCACCACGCGATCTTGATCGCTCTCCCCCGCACGGGTCTCGTCGCAACGCTTCCTCGAGCCGTGGCACCCGGCATCAGCACAATTGAAAACTCCCCTTGCATCGCCCACCCCGCACCGATACGCTTGATCAATCGAGCAAGAGTCTTCCAGCACTTCACGCGATTACGCAGCAGAGAGAGGTCACCATGATGATGTCCACTGGATTCGGCTTTATGGAAATGTTGATCCTGCTTCTGGGCGGCGGCGGCGGGATCAACCTGCCCGTCGGTCTGCCTCCGACGCCGGAGGATCCGAAGATGGCGCAGGTCGCGCCGGCTGAGTGCATCGCCTACATCACCTGGGCCGGCACCGCCGATGCCGACCCCAAGAGCGCCAACCGCGCTGAGCGCATCCTTGCCGAGCCGCAGGTGCGGCATCTCTTCAAGACCATCGAAGATGAAATCTTCGCCCTGATTGATCGCGAGACCGGGAACAACAAGGAAGAGAAGCAGGCGCTCAGCACCATCGCCTCGCTGGTCAAACTCTCGCTCACGCATCCCACCGCGATCTATCTCTCCAAGTTCGATGCCGGCGAGAACGGCCTGGACGTCGAAGCTGGCATGGTCATCAACCTCGGTGACAAGGCGGCCCAGATGGAGAAGATGCTGCTCGCACTGGAGGCGATGCTTCCAGATCGCGCGGGGAAAGTACAGGTCATCGACGGCATGCGCCGTATCCCGACCAGCCCCGACGCTCCGCCCGTCGGCTACACCTTCAAAGGCAACTACCTGCTCGTCGCCATCGGCAAGGAAACACAGACCGCCTTGCCCAAGGCATTAGACAACGGCCCCGTCGGCGGCCCCGACTGGCTCAAGACCGCACGCGGCAAGGTCGCCGTCAAACGCACCAGTTCGTTCATCTACATCAATGCCGCCCCGCTGAGGGATCAGATCATTCCCACCTTCGTCATGGGCATGCGCCAGCGCGGCGAAGCGCCGCAATACCGCAACACGCTCGCAGCTTTGGGCCTGGACAAGCTCACCGCCATCATCATCAGCACCGGCTTCGATGATGAAGGCTTCGTCTCCAAGACTCTTCTTGCCACGAAGGACAATCCCGGCGGCCTGTTCACGCTCTTCAATAAGAAGCCGCTCACGCCCGCCGACCTCGCTGATGTGCCCAAGGACGCGGACCTGGCCTTCGTCGTCCGCCTCAACGCGAGTGAGATTTTCGATGAGGTCTTCAAAGGCGTCGGCATGGTCGAACCTCGCGCTGCCCAGGAAATGAAGGATGAACTCGCCGATGCCGAGCGCGAACTGGGCTTCAAGATCAAGGAAGACCTGCTCGATTCGCTCGGCGATGTCTGGTCCATTTACAACAGCCCCGGCGAGGGCGGCCTGATCATCACCGGCCTGACCGGCGTTGTCCAGGTGAAAGACCGCGCCAAGGCGAAGAAGGCCATCGACCGCATCGCCGACACGCTCAACAAGGAGGCCAACCGCAACTTCGATCCCAACGGCGGGCGGTGGCAGCGCAGGCAATACCAGTTCAAGTCGATGGACTTCATGGGCCATTCGATTCAGTACATCAACCCGATCGGCGATGACTGGGTCGTGACGCCCGCATGGTGCCTGACGGAAGACCGCTTCGTGATCGCGCCGTATCCGCAGATGATCAAGGCGTATCTCGCCCGCCGATCGAAGGCCGACGCGGGCAGTCTCGCGGATGCGGCGGCGATCAAAGGCGTAATGAAGAACTCGGGCGGCCCAGGGATGATCACTTACACCGACACGCCGGATCTCTTTAAGAAGGTCTACCCGCTGGCGTCGCCACTGGTGACGCTGCTGTGCTCGCAGTTGCAGCGCGAGACGGGGATGAAGCTGGACGCGTCGCTGTTGCCGACGGCTTCGTCGATCTTGCCGCACTTGAAGGCGGATGTAAGCACGGTCACGAACGGCGCGGATGGTGTGATGATGGAATCACGTCAGAGCATTCCACTGATGGGCACGCTGACGAGCCTGCCGATGATGGCGATGATGTTGTGGGTGAGCGAGAGCCGGATGATGTACGACGCACCGGCGATTGCGGTCGCGCGGGCTGATCACGAGCACGGTCATGAAGTAGCGCCGGTTCGGCCGCCCGCGGTGCCAGTGCGTCCGGTGGAGCCGCGCAACCAGCGCGTCGCGGCGATGAACGAACTGCGCAACATCGGCGTGGGCGTGTTTCTCTATCACGCGGAGACGAAGAAGGCACCGGCGACGCTCAAGGACCTGACGCCCAAGTATATGAAAAAGGTCGGCCCCGATCCGTGGGGACAGGAATACGTTTACTTCGGCAAGGACCAGACGCCGGCCGGCGCAGGGTCGGACAAGATTCCTCTGGCGGCCACGAGCCACCTGGTCAGCAACATGCGCATCGTGCTCTACGGTGACGGGCATGTGGAGATGGTGGAAGAGAAGCCGTTCAAGGAGCAGCTTGAGAAGAGCAAGTTGCCGTATGCGAAGCCTGCGGTGATTCAGGGGCATGACGATGCGAAGGAGGATTCGCACGATGCACCGAAGGATGCGCCCAGGAGTTCGCCGCGTCCGACGCTGCCGCCGCGTCCGGAGCCGTCGAAGGATGGAAACAAGGAAAGCAGAAAGGGGGCGGATCGCGGTCGGACGGAGAGAATTGATCAACTGGCCACACTCGTAGCCGTGACCGAACCTTCCGATGAAGAGGAGGAGTTTGTTCCGCCGCGCATGAACTGGTGCGGCAGCGGACCGCTCCAGTTGATCGAGCAACCATGAATTTCCGCCGAGCCCGATGGCGAGTCGGCCGGGGGACGAGCCATCGGGGTATGCGTTGAATCAGGACTCCGGATACCCCGACGGCTCGCGGACTCGCCATCGGGCTTGGATGTGAACCATGTCGAATGTGAAGCAACCCATCTCGCGCCCGAAGCACCTGGATCTGAAGAAGGACAAGGGGCTCACCGTGCAATGGGACGATGGCAGCACGTCGTACTACTCGATCCCCTACCTGCGGCGATGGTCGCCCTCAGCCGATGCCCGCGACCTGCGCGAGCAACTGGCGAAGAATCCGCTGACGGTGCTGCCTGCGTCGGCGATTTCGGATAAGCCGTTGACCGCGCTGGGTGCGGAGTTCGTGGGGCACTACGCGATCAAAATTCTTTTTTCGGATGGGCACGATACAGGCATTTACAGTTGGGATTACCTGCGCGAGATTGATCCGGTGAGGAAGGACGAGCAGCAGAAGACTTGAACGCTGCGGGCACCCACCCACAGGAGTGGGTGGGCTTTACATGTCTGACATGTGTCGCTGACCCCTGTCCCCTGTCTCCTGACTCCTAAAAAAAGGCCCGCCCGACTCGAGGAGCCGGGCGGGCGGTTCGGATGTGGGGTGCGCAAACTTGCAGCCCCGTCGGACTGCTTTAAGGGCGCAGCCCCTTGATACTGTCAGACACAAATCACCTCCCTTCGAATGGATGACATCAGCCGTCGCCGCGTCGCGTGTCAGCCTAGGTTCTGACTTACGCCGCAGCCGCCGAAACATTCCCGCCCCGCAACGTCTCGCGAGGCACAACGCGCCGAAGTCGCAGGGTACGGCGATCTTGGGCTCGGTCGCGGTGGGCTAAAGAGCGTTCAGCCGGTTTTGTCGGCCTTCGACTCACGCTTGCCCGCGACATCTTCATTATCGATCCAGTCCTTCGCGGGTCAAGAGAAATGTGCGCCTATTTGTGGAGAGTCTGGAGACTTTTCTCTCCGCGCCTCGATCGAAGCTCGCCCGTGAATGCGGAGGCGGGTCGGCTGAAAAACGACAGGTTGGTCGCGACGAAGGCGATGCCTTCACCACGACCAACCTGTTGAATGGGGGGGGGCGATTCGGTTGTCGTATTACTGGTGCGGTTCGTTCTGCGGGCCGCCGGTGAGGTACTTGTACTTGCGCTTGAGCAGGTCCAGCAGCATGGTGACTTCGTTATCCAGACCCGGAGTCCAACTAGCCCAGTGGAAGTTCACGGCACATTTGGCGCTCTTGAGGCCGTCGCGGATGAACTTGCTCAGCCGGCGTGACGGAAGCGAGGCGAGGAAGTGAACGTCGAACGGCATGCTCAGGACCGGCGATTCGGTGTTGGGCACGATGTAGCACATGGTCCGGCTCTCGTCGCCCTGAGTCGCGCCGAGGTGGAACTGGAGGGTCCACTTCCAGCTTGCCCCGTACCAGATCAGATTCTGCTGGACGGTGCCGTAGTCTTCCAGCGCCTGGATGATGCGGCTGAAATTCTTGATCTGGTGAGGCTTGAGGGCTTCGATCAACTGGTCCTGGGTGGGTTGGTTCCAGCGGTCAAGCCAGGCGATGCGACGGGAAAGGGTATTGGTGCTCATACGGGTGTCTCCCGGAAGTGGAAATTTGAAAAAGTGAGAAAGAACGCAAAAGACGATTGTCTGAATGAGATCGTTTCAGATTGTTTCACATGCCGGCACCCTTCCTTGGCGAGGTTTCTCCAGACTGGACCGTGCATCCATGCAGGTCTTAAACATCATGAGCCGTTCACTTTATGGCAATCCACCTGGTCACGGCTCCGCGGCGAACCAAGCGAAGCTGACCCTTTAATTACGCACAAGTACGATCAAAGTTTCGCTTCCGATGCACCGTTTGCACTGGCACGTGGTCCGTTCCGATAAGAACCGCCATTCCAGCCAGATCATTCGCAACAGATGACCGCCCACTCGCTTCCGGGCCCTTCAAATGCTTCTTTCACGTCCAAGCCCGGCGTCAGATCCTGCTCTCACACGACTATTGACGCGATCGATGACAAAGATACGGCCTCGGCACTCCGGAGACTGTGCTCCGGCACCTCATATAACACAAAACACGACGCTTAAAACACTTACAATACGTGGTTCTCAGGCGTGCCCGTCAACGGTTCCACGTCGCCTGAAGGTCCGCAGGCCTTTCGCTTGTGCCTGCCAACCCGCCCCTGTGAAGCGAAGCATACTACCAGAAAGGGCCCCATGCCGCAAGTTTGAGCAGTTTTAACTGCAAATCGCAATAGGACTTAGACTTGCAGCACTCGCCTCCCTCCCAGAGTGGGGTTGGGGGAGGGTCGAGCAATCGAATTCGCTCGGTTTTGGTTGATAGGAAGGTTTGCGAGCTTTGCTCGCCTGGCCCTCCCCTAAAGCGGCTCCGCCGCAAGGGCCAGGGGAAGCGGGCCAAGGGTGAATACAAAAAATGGGCGAACAGCGCGCGCAAGTGACAGGCCAAGTCTCTAGCCCCTGCCTGGGAGGGACGGGATTCAAGCGCCGTCGACGCGGCCGCGGGCAACTATTAAGATCACTGCTGCACGACCGACTGATGTAAGGATTTAACCCATGACCCAGACCACGTCCGGCGACGAGAACAGCGGACTCGCCGAGTCCACCATCCTGATCGTGGATGACAACATCCAGAACGTGGAGTTGCTCCAGGCCTACCTCGAGTCGCTCCCCTGCCGGATTCTCACCGCCTACGACGGCGTCGAGGCGATGGCCCTGATCGAAGCGAGCCCGACGCGGCCGGACCTGGTGTTATTGGACATCATGATGCCGAAGATGAGCGGCTTCGAGGTGTGCAAGAAGATCAAGGAAGACCTGGCCACGCGATCCATCCTCGTGCTCATCGTCACGGCCTTGAACGAGCTGGGCGACATCGAGCGCGGCGTCGATGCAGGCACCGATGACTTCCTGACCAAGCCGGTGAACAAGCTGGAGTTGATCACCCGCGTCAAGAGTCTGCTTCGCGTGCGGCACCTGAAGCGGGAACTGGATCGAGCGATGGAGATCAGCAGGGATCTGGAGTCAAGGCTCGGCGAAGGCGAAGGTGAAGACGACGGTGAGGGCGAAGGGGACGATGCCGGGGCGGAAGACGGTCCGGTGGGTTGAGAATGGAGCACCGTCCCGGAAGGGCGGTGTTAAAGGTGTGCGGTTACGCTGGCATGCACCACCCTGCCGGGATGGTGCTCCAGTCTTCTTCATGCACCACCCTGCCGGGATGGTGCTCCAGCTTGTCGCTTGCATTCAAAATGTAGCGGACTGCGTTCCACATGTCAGTTCATGTCAGTTCGTTCTGTAGCGGCTGTGCCGAGCGTGTGATCTGATCCGTGGATGCGGCGGATAGCGATCGCGCGGACGGGCGGAATGAGGAAGTTTTGAAATCGTGACGGTTGTATCAATGCTGCTAAAGGGGCGGTCGATGTCACATTCGCCGGCTTGCGTGTCTCCGCGGGATACGCCGTTGGGCCTGTTGGAACGGATGCCGTGAAGGATTAGGGAGAACATCTTTACAAATCCATTTCCTGATGGGAATGGGGAGGAGCAATCGGACATGAGTCGGATCAACAACAACGTTAGTTCGCTGATCGCCCAGCGCATTGTCACCCAACAGCAGAAGGGCCTGACCACGACCCTGGAGCGTCTGAGCACAGGTCTGCGGATCAACCGCGGTGCGGATGACCCGGCCGGCCTGATCGCCAGTGAGAAGCTGCGTGCCGAGAAGGCCCGCATCTCCGGTGCGTTGAGCAACGCTGAGCGAGCGGACCAGTTCGCCAACATCGCTGAAGGCGGCCTCCAGGAAATCAGTTCACTTCTGACCGAGGTCCAGAGCCTCGTCAGCCAAACCGCCAGTGAATCCGGTCTGAGCACGGAAGAGAAGGAAGCCAATCAGCAGCAGATTGACGCGATCCTTGCGTCGATCGACCAGATCGCCAACACGACGAGTTTCCAAGGCGTCAAGCTGCTCAACGGCAACTTCGACTTCCAGGTGACCGGCGTCGCGGGCACGGTCGATTCCTACCGCGTCAACGGCGCGAAGATCGCCGACGGCAGTACACTCGGCGTCAAGGCAATCGTGACGACTTCCGCGCAGCACGCCGGTGTGTTTATCTCGGCCGGTGCCGCCGCGCTGGACCTGACCGACTCCACCAGCCGGTTCACGTTCGAGGTGGCTGGCGCGAAGGGGTCGCGCGAGTTCAGTTTTGCATCGGGAACCACGTTGACGGACGTTGCGACCAGCATCAACTCCTTCAAGAGTGTGACCGGCCTCAGCGCCAAGGTCAGCGGCACAGGCATTGTGCTCAAGTCCGACGGTTTTGGTTCGTCGGAGTTCGCCTCGGTGAGCATCACCTCCGTCGGCGGACAGGCCGGTGCTGTTCACACGCTCTCGACGACCAACGAAAACCGCGCCAGCACCGCCGGTGCCACGGCGTTTGCTGCTGTGACCGCTCCTATCCGTGACGAGGGTCAGGACGTAGGCGCGATCGTCAACGGCATCAGCGCCCGCGGCAAAGGCAAGACACTTCTGGTGTCAACTGACGCTCTGGACGTGAGCATCACGCTGACGACCGCCGGCGCTCAGGCCGCAGCCACCATCAGCGCCCTGACCATCAACGACGGCGGTGCTAAGTTCAATATCGGACCCTCTGTCGACGTGGGAAACCAGGTCCGCCTGGGATTGGGCAACGTCGCGGCACGGCACCTGGGCATCAAAGCCACCGGCTTCATCGATGAACTGGGCTCGGGCAAGAGTTTCAACCTCATCGACGGCAACCTGGATGATGCCAACAAGATCATCGGCGGAGCCATCGACCAGGTCGCTTCACTTCGCGGACGCATCGGCGCGTTCCAGAAGTTCACCATTGGCTCGGCGATCAACTCCCTCAGCGTGGCTCTGGAAAACACCAGCAGCGCCGAGAGCGTGATCCGCGATACGGACTTCGCCGCGGAAACGGCGAACCTCACCCGCAGCCAGATCCTGGTCAACGCGGCCAACAGTGTGCTCAGCATCGCCAACAGCGCTCCTCAGAGCGTGCTCAGTCTGCTGTAAGAAGAAGGGCCAAGGGTGCAGGGCCAAGGGCAGGGCCCGAAGCGGAACAATTGAATCAATCACTCAAGCGGCGATCCGAAAGGATCGCCGCTTTTAATTTGTTTCGACTCCGTCCCTCCGTCCCTATCCCTTGGCCCCTGGCCCTCCTCCCTTGGCCCTTCCGTCTGTGCCGAAAATTTTGTTCATTTCATTTACGCCGCGCTTAAGGCGTGTAACGGTTGTGACGAAGTTACCTTCCGCAGGGACGTTCCTTGCGATGGGCAGGGACGAGAGTACTCGTCCGATAAGGGAAATCTTTCTGGACGACTGTTTGCAGAAGCGAACAACCTCCGACCAGAAGGGTGCATCAGTGCGTTGTTTCGATTCGTCCGGACGATCAACCACGCGAACGACGAGCGGCACCGGCCAGCCGGCAACGACCGGGAACGCTCGACCGAACGCGTGGACGAACGCGAGGTTGGAATCGAGGCGGCGCAAAAGACCCTTAGGGCCGCAAGCCCTGACCATTGAGCAGCATCAGATCGGAAAGGATTGGACGCACGTTTCAGGGGCAGGATGCCCAAGCCAACCGGCACACCCCCCGTCTTCACGGAGGAACCAAAGCCATGAGTCGTATTCAAACCAACGTCAGCTCTCTCATCTCACAGCGTATTCTGGGACAACAGAACAAGTCCCTGAGTACCTCCCTCGAACGGCTGAGCACCGGCCTGCGGATCAACCGCGGCGCTGATGACCCGGCCGGCCTCATCGCCAGCGAAAACCTGCGCAGCGAGAAGGCGTCGATCACCGCGGCGATCGGCAATGCCGAACGCGCCGACCAGGTGATCAACATCGCTGAGGGCGGCCTCCAGGAAATCAACAACCTCCTGCTGGAAGTCCAGAGCCTCGTCGGCCAGAGCGCCAACGATGCCGGCCTTTCACTCGAAGAGAAAGAAGCCAACCAGCTTCAGATCGATTCGATCCTGCAAACGATCGATCGCATCGCCTCTTCCACCAGCTTCCAGGGTGCCAAGCTCCTGAATGGCTCGTTTGATTTCACGATCAGTGGTCAGGCGACGACCATCGCCAACTACCAGATCAACGCCGCCAAGCTGGAGACGGGCGACAGCCGCACGATCAATGTGCTGGTCACCGGTTCGGCGCAGCACGCCGGTCTGTTCCTCTCAGCCGGTGCCGCGGCACTGAACCTCGCCGCCTCGACCAGCAGCTTCATCGTCGAAATCGCCGGCACCAAGGGCTCGCGCCAGTTCACCTTCGCCAGCGGCACGGCGCTCACCGCCGTTGCAGCCTCCGTCAACACCTTCACCAGTGTGACCGGCGTGTCAGCCAAGGTCTCGGGTACGGGCATCGTGCTCAAGAGCACGGGCTTCGGCTCCAGCGAATTCGTCTCCGTTGACGTCGTCAACGCCGGCGGACAGGCCGGCGGCGTCCTCACGCTTTCGTCCATCAACGAAAACGTGGCCACCACCGGAAGCACCACGGCCTTCACCGCGGTCACCAATCCCCTTCGCGACTCGGGGCAGGACGTCAGCGCCATCATCAACGGCATCGCCGCAACCGCCAAGGGCAAGGTCGCTCGGATCAACACCGACTTCCTCGACCTCTCCCTGGAGCTCACCACCGCCGGCTCGCAGGCTGCTGCTTCCATCACCGCCTTCACCATCACCGGCGGCGGCGCGAAGTTCAACCTCGGTCCCAACGTCGATATCTCCAACCAGGCTTCGATCGGCATCGGCAACGTCGCCAGTCGCTTCCTGGGTAACACCACCACCGGCTTCCTCTCCGCGCTCGGCTCCGGAGCCGCCAACAACGTGGTCGATGGCAGTATCGAAGATGCTCAGATCGTCACCGACGAAGCCATCAAGCAGGTCTCGACGCTTCGCGGCCGACTCGGTGCCTTCCAGTCCAACGTCATCGGCGCGACCATTCGCTCCCTCGGCGTCGCCCTGGAAAATACCAGCGCTGCCGAGAGCGTCATCCGCGACACCGACTTCGCCGCCGAGACCGCGAAGCTCACCCGATCCCAGATCCTCGTGAACGCATCAACCAACGTATTGGCCATCGCCAATGCCCGACCGCAGAGCGTGCTCTCGCTGCTTGGGTAAGACCCTAGTCCAATCCCGGATCCCGCTTCGGCGGACATCCGATCACTGATGCGTAGCGGCGGGTAACCCCCGCCGCTTTTTTTTGCGCCAACTTTTCAGCTCTCACCAACGAAACCGACTGAAAATGGCCGCTTTGAAGCCATTCAGACATGAGTAGGCCCCCGCGGGGCGGATCGCACACTCCGCCATTCGACCGCGGCGCGATATCACAGTCATGGATGATGTTCGCTTGCGCCATCGTCCCCTATAATGTCATGCTGCTCCGCGCGCATGGATGAGATTTCACAGCTTTGGCGAGGACGGGGACATGACACGATACATTCGATACATCCTCTGGACGCTGGCAATCATCATCGTCCTGGCCGGCGGTCTGATCACGTACGTCTTTTTCACCACCGGCGGCGAAGGCACGAGCTATATCGAAGAATGGATCGGCGCCCAGATCAAGAGTGCCGCCCAGCAGCATCTCAACGTCAAGATCGATTTTGAAAAGCCCGACTACCAGTACCCCAAGACCGTGGTCCTGGAAAACATTCGCCTCACGAGCGACGATCCTGCCAGCCCCGGCAAGAGCACCGACATCATGACCATTCGCCGCGCGAAGATGACGCTCGGCGAGATCCCCTCCGCCGGCCAGCCGCTGCACATCGAGAACGTGGTCCTCGATGATCCCGTCCTTCGCTTCATCGCCACCGGCAAAGGCGCAGCTTCGTTCATCGGGTTCACCAACCTGATCAAGCCAGGCGACGAACCTGAAACGCCTTCGAGCGCGCCGCCCGCGAAGATCACCGATGTCTTCCGCATCCGCCTGATTCAGCTCAACAACGGGCGCATCGTCTACGACCCGCGCAGCACCGACAAACGCGCGATGGACCTGGATCAGATCAACTGCCGGCTCGACGTGCAGCCTGACAAAGAAGGCTGGTATATGCTTCAGACGACACTGGGCAGGGCTCCGATTTTCGGCCTCGACATCGATGGCCGATTCAACATCAACGACAGCATTATCGAACTGGCGAAGCTGACGTTGCGCGCGAATCTGGGCGATGAGAATAACCGTTCGCTCCCGCCGCAGTTACAGGCGTTTCTCGCCGACCATGCCGTGCGCGGCAGTCTGACGGTTACAGGCAAGGGCACGCTGATGCTCAGCAACCTGCTGGCGTCGAACGTCAGCGCGAGCATCGACCTCGACGGCGGCAACCTCTCCGTGGGCGACTACCTGCTCTACGTGGCGACGATGAAGGTCGATGCCGCGCTAGCGAACGAGGTGTTGTCGATCAGCCGATTTGATGTGAACACGCTCGGCGGCACGCTCAGTGCTACCGGTCAGCTTGCGCTGAACGATTCACTCGATGCATCGCTGAAGGTGCAGGGCAGGAACCTGAACATAGATCGTCTCCTGAGGGTGAAGGCACCGGATGCCGATCCTCTTTCGAAAGTGCCTGATGCGAAGTCGATCGCGGAGGCGAAGCGGATTGCCGAAGAGGAGAAGAGCTTGCCGCCGATTCGTCCGGAGTTCAGCGACGTGCCGCCGCCGCGCACGGCGATACGGCCCGAGACGTCCACCACTTCCACCGCGCCCTCCGCCAACACCGAGGCCATTCCCTTCGCCGGAAAACTCGAGTTCGAACTGGACCTGCGCGCCCCCCTCAGCCAGATCAAAACGCAGACCTATGGCAACGGCCGCATCATGCTCACCGAAGGCCGCGTCTCCAGCCTGCCCGTGATCAGCGAAGTTGAGAACGCGATCGCCGCCGCCAGTGAGCTCGTCGTCGGCAAACGCACCAGCGACAGAACGGAGTCGGCTCTCTTCATGTTCAATCTCCGAGGCGATCGCGTGGACCTGACGAAGATCGACTACCGCTCGACGCTCATTGCCGCCCGAGGCGTCGGCACCGTCGCCTTCGCCGATGGCAAACTCGACATGGCGCTCCACGGCGGCCCCATCGAAAAACTCCAGTCCCTGCTCGGCCCCGTCGGCGACTGGACCGCGATCGTCACCGACAGGCTCATGGGCTACAAAGTCACCGGCACCACTGACAATCCGAAGGTCGACGTCGTCGTCGCCGGCGGCGTCCTCGACAAAATCGGCAACTTCTTTCAAGGCAAGTAGCGGAGCACCATCCCGACAGGGTGGTGCTATTGGCGAACGAATTTCCAGACCGTGTTGGCGCATAACGGCAACGGCGGCATCGTAAGCAACCGAACACTGTGAGGTATTAGCACCACCCTGTCGGGATGGTGCTCCATCTTTTAAGGAGTTCCCATGCGTCGACGTGACTTGCTTGCCGCCGCGGCCGCCCTGCCGCTGCTCTACACCTCCACCGCCCGCGCCGCGGACAAGCCGAAGATCAAGGCCGGCCAGATCGGCACGAAACACGCCCATGCCTCCGGCAAGATCGGTGCCCTTCGCAAGTTCAGCGATGACTACGAAGTCATCGGCGTTGTCGAACCGGATGAGAAGCAGCGCAAACGCGTCGAAGGCAGCGGGCCCTACCGCGATGTGCCTTTCATGACGCAGGAGGAGTTGCTGAACGCCAAAGGCTTGCAGCTCGTGGCGGTGGAAACGGAAGTGCGCGACCTCGTGCCCGCGGCTGCCAGGTGCATCGAAGCAGGCATGCACATTCACCTGGACAAACCCGCCGGTGAATCACTGCCCGCATTTCGCACCCTGCTCGACGCGGCAACGAAAAAGAAGCTCACCGTGCAGATGGGATACATGCTGCGCTACAACCCCGCGTTTGTGATTTGCTACAAGGCCGCTCGCGAAGGCTGGCTCGGCGAACTGTTCGAAGGCCACGCGGTGATGAGCAAATCCATCGGCGCGGGCGAACGCAAGAAGCTCGCTGAGTACCCCGGCGGCTCCATGTTCGAGCTCGGCTGTCACATCATCGACTCGATGGTCTATGTGATGGGCAAGCCCACGAAGGTGACGCCTTTCAACCGGAAGATGAAGCCGGAGCAGGATGAACTCGTGGACAATCAGCTCGCGGTGCTGGAGTATCCGAAGGCGACGGCAACAGTGCGCAGCGCGCTGGTCGAGTACATGGGCGGCAACCGCAGGCAGTTCGTCATCTGCGGCAGCGAAGGCACGATCGACATCCGCCCATTGGAGCCGGCGAAGCTGCTGGTGGCGTTCGCGAAGCCGCAAGCGGCGTACAAGGCGGGGTATCAGGAGGTGGAACTGCCCAAGGCGGGTGGCAGGTACGACGGCGAGTTCATCGACCTGGCAAAGATCATCCGGGGCGAGAAGCAGGCGGACTTTTCAGCGGAGCATGACCTCGCTGTGCATGAGACGGTGCTGCGCGCGAGTGGGGTGAGTGGGGAGTGACGCGCAAGGATGATGACTTGGGTGCCATGGGTAAGCGGAGTCCGCGGAGCTTACCCGTGCGAACTACGCTGCGGCAGGTTCACAGCGGCGGATCAGGCGGCCGGCCGTTCATCTCCAGAAACACGCCATCGAGCCCAGCGTATTGCCGAGCGCTCGACCAGGTCCAGTCGATGGCGCGCTTGACCAAACCGCGACGCACCGGATTCTCGTGAAAGTAGTTCACCATCTCCCATGCCGTCTTCGGCTCCGTTGCGTTGCGATCGTAACCCGGTCCTTGAAGCCAAAACCGATACTCGATGCGTTCGCCCGGACGGACGATCTTGAGTTGTTCCAGAAATGCCGGCGCGTTCTTTCGAAGCCAGTTGGTGGCTCGACGAGCAACTGGCTGTTTGATCGACTTGCCGATCAAAGACATGTCATACACACGTTGCAATGGAAGAAAGAAAAGATGGGCATGTTCCGGCATGAAGACGTACGCCCACAGTTCGAGATGGTGCAAGTCTCTCGCCCGGATGATTGCATCCCGCAGCCATTCTCGGGTTCGATCACGGTCCAACATCGGCAGCCGGTTCTGGCAGGTGAAGGTCATTTCGTGCGCGTGGCCTGGCTCGTTGTAATGCTTGACTTCCTTGCGAGGAGGTAATGCCATGGATGCCTGTGTGTGATTGTGACGCCTTGGCCGTTCGCACGGGTAAGCTCCGCAGACTCCGCTTACCCATGGCACCCGAGTCAGCCCCCTCTCAGGCCATCAATCCCTTGCCGGGCTCTGCGGATTACCCACCAGATCCGCGTTCGTCTTGAATCGTTCCAGCGCCTTGAGCAACTGCTCAATCTGCACCTGCGGCTGCATCTGAAGCAACCTTCTTCGCAGGGCCGTCATCGTCTTCATCTCCGGCTCAGTCAGCAGCAGGTGTTCCTTGCGTGTGCCGGAGGCGGCAAGATCAATGGCGGGGAACATACGGCGGTCCGCGATCTTGCGATCGAGGATGAGTTCCATGTTGCCGGTGCCTTTGAACTCTTCGAAGATGACCTGGTCGCCGCGCGAGCCGGTATCGACCAGCGCCGTGGCGATGATGGTCAGCGACCCGCCTTCTTCGAACTTGCGAGCTGCGCCGAAGAGTTGCTTGGGAATTGCAAGCGCCCCAGAATCCAGACCGCCTGAGAGCGTACGTCCGGTATTAACCAGTCCCGGCGCGGTGTTAAAGGCTCTGCCCACGCGGGTGAGCGAATCCATGAGCACGACGACATCCTTGCCGCTCTCTGCCAGTCGCTTGGCGCGTTCGATGGCGAGCATGCAGAGCATCACGTGCCGTTCGGGCGGATGATCGTTTGAGCTTGCCCAGACTTTGCCTTTGATGCTGCGGCGAAAGTCCGTGACTTCCTCCGGGCGTTCGTCCACGAGCAGCGCGATGACTTCGACATTCGGATGATTGTGGCTCACCGCGTTGGCGATGTTCTTCAGCAGCGTGGTCTTGCCGGCCTTGGGCGGACTGACGATCATCGCTCGCTGCCCGTAGCCGATGGGGCAGAACAGATCGATCAGCCGACAGTCGGCGGGGCAGCCGGGGTACTCCAGCGTGAGCCGGGGGGTCGGGTCGATGGTGGTGAGGTCTTCAAAGCGAAGGGTCTTGGCGTAGTCTTCGGGGCTGAGGCCTTCGACCATGCGCACCTGCGTGACCGACCGCGCGTTAGGGCCGATCGGGTTGATGCGGTGCTTCAGCTTCACCTTTTTCTTCTTGTGGAAGCGCGGGTTGTAATGCTGATGCTGGGGCTGCTGGTGGCCGTTGCCGCCGACAGGTTTGCCCAGTTCGACCTCGATCTCAACGCCCGGCCGCAGGTGAAAGCGGTCGATGACGTTGGCGGGGACGACCGGATCGCCCGGGTCCGCGAGGAGCGTGCCCTCGAAGGTACGGATGCGTCCGTCTTTCTGAATGAGTTCGAGAATGCCTGTCGCTTGGTGCATGGACAGATACCGGAACCGCTGCGTCATGAAGAGCGCGCGGCCAAGGGAGGGGTCGGCCAGGCGGGTGCATGATGCACTGGCGAGGCCGCGACGGCGCGAAGGCCGTGCAGGATGAAAAGAAACCGTTTCAAACAGGATGTTGCGCTTCGGCCAGGCGGCGACTTGGATCACGTGGCGGAACGGATTCCCCTGGTAAGAAGGGCGTTCCGCTGCGAAGGGGCGGCGAGCCTCACAAAAGGCAGCGACGCAGCGATCCATCATGCGCTGCAAGACCTGGTTGGGATCAGACAACCGAGGAATAAGCAGGAACAAGCAAACTTGGAATCAATCAATCGGCCGATGAAATCCCCGTCGTTCCCCGTGGCGACTCGTCCGAAACCAGCACGAAAGCAGGACAAAAACAAGGTGCCAAGCGGGTCATCGGCAAAAGCAGGAGTTCTTTCCCGGCTTCAAAGGAGGCCCAGAAGCGGGCGCTCCCTTCCAGATACCATAGCAATCGACACAATCGGATGCAAGGCTTAAGTTCCGAAGGCGGCAGGATGTTGAAAACTGAAGAGAAAATGCAAAATGCAAAGCATGCAAGTGAGAAATGCAAAGGTCAGCCGGATGTCATGCAACCTCCGGCATTGCCCCTTTTCATTTGCGTGCTTTGCATTTTGCATTTTCTTCTAGGCCGCACGCCTCACTCCGACGCGCATCCATCGCCAGCCTGATGCCAGCACGAACATCAGGCAGAGCACGCCCACGATACAGGGCCCCGGGCCCACGAAGGCCCATTCCAGGCTGATCAGCAGACCCAGCACCACCCCGAGCAGCCCGACACCACAGGAGATGGCCAGCACCCGCGTTAGCCGATCACTGAGCATCAGGGCCGTCGCGCCGGGGATGACGAGGATCGCCCCGACGAGCAGCACGCCCGCCAGGCGCATGGTCAGCACGACGGTGACCGCCAGCAGCGTGAGCAGCAGGTAGTGAATCATTCCGGTGCGCACGCCGTAAACCTGGCTGGTCGGCTCGTCAAAGGCGAAGAAGACAATCTCCTTGAAATACATCATCAGCAGCATGATGATGGCGATCGCCACGACCACGCTGATGACCGCCTGCACAAAGGTGATGTTGAGCAGTGCGCCGAACAGGATGGAGTCGAAGTCGGCGCGCCCCGCGCCGGCCGCGATGTTCGCCGCATACCATTGCCAATAAAAGGGACCGCCCGGCTTCTGAAGGGCCGCACTGAAATTGGTGATGAACACACCCCACGCCATCGCGCCTGCGAGCAGGATGCCGATGGCGGTGTCTTCGTTGAGCCTGCGCCTGCGCGCGATGAAGCCGATGAGCCAGGCGGTGGCGATGCAGAAGGCGAGGACGAGGGCATCGTAGCGCGGGTCGCTGCTGACCAGGCCGAGGAACAGCGCGGTGCCGGCCGCGCCGTAGCCCGCATGACTGATGCCTTGGCCGATGAACGCCATGCGCTTCAGGACGACGAACACGGAGAGCAGCGAACACGCCGCGGCGACGGCGAGGCCTGCGATCAGGGCGCGCTGGGCGGCGGGCCATTCCACGATGAACTGGAAGGCGGAGGAGAACATCGAAGGGAAAGGATAGCAGACCGGGAGCACCATCCCGACAGGGTGGTGCTGCTGGCGCACGCAAGACTGTTGATCGCTTTGTCCCTTTCGCATCGAAGCGCAGGAGGTATTCGCGAGCTAATAGCACCACCCTGTCGGGATGGTGCTCCGGAATTGTCCTACCCCGCGTCCATCGGAAACGGCGTGCGCCCGACCTGCACATGCAGCGCCGGTTCGCCGCACTCAGGGCAACACGTCGAGCCGTCGCGCAGGCTGGGTGCGATGTAATAGTTGCACTTGACGCATCGTCCCTGTCGCCGGCGTCGCCAACGCGCATTCCTGCGCCCGCGCCGGTCCCACAGGACAATCAGGAGAATGAAAACAGCCGCAGCAGCCGTAACCACAAGAATCACGCCCATCATGGATGCAAGTTGCTCACCCGGCGATGGCGTGAAATAGCAAGGCTGAAAGGACTTCATCTGCGCGCCCGGCGCTTGGGCAAAGGTGCAGGTTTGAAAACAGCTCACAGGCATGCGACACCCCCAAGGCAAGACGGCCTTGTTTTCTCGGAATAATCGCTATTCGTCGATTCGCTTCGATCAGTTCGCCGCGATACCGAGTTCGCGACCGCTCACGAACTTGTACAACCCGCCGGAATCGCTGGCGATGCGCTCCAGCGTGGGCTTCATGTTTTTGATTTTCGTCAGCGGGTCGGGATAGAGGAACTGAATCGTGTTGATCTTCGTCTGGCTCTTGTTGGCGTCCTTGATCTCCTTGCAGAGTGTTTCCTGCGAGATCTCATAGCGGCCCTGGCCGGTGATGTTGTCCGAGAGAAGGAACACCAGCTCGGGCTTGTAGCTGAGCACGCGCTTCATGGCATCCGTCGGGCCGTGACCAGCCACGCCGCCGGGGATCACGTTGCCCGCTTCTTCCAGATCCATCCACTTGAAGGCATTGGCGCGGTTCTCGCTGGTGACCGGCTTGAGGCCCGGCGGCGGCACTTCGATCACCTTGTCCTGCTGGAAGAACACCACCGCGAACGACTGCTGCTCGCTCAGGCCGTTCACCGAACGCTTCAATTCACTCACCACAAACGGCAACGTGTCGATCAGCGAACCGGAAGCATCAATGATGTACGCAATCCGCTTGGCGTTGCCGCCCGCGCCGAAGAAGCCGGCCTTGAACGGCCCGCCCACGCCGACGCTCGTACCGAACGGGCTGGCCTTGCTCTCCGCGCCGCCCGCCACGCCGATCAGGCTCGAGTCCGCCTTGACCTTGCTCACTTCCTGCTGCGTCACCTTCTCGCTCTTGGTCACCGTGCGCTTCGAAGAGCTGGTCTTCGTCGGCGTCGTCGTGGTCTTCATCTGAAGGGGCGAGCCGGGCCGCTCGCTGAGCCGGGCGATCGGGATGATCGGCTCCTCTTCATCAGGCTCCTGCAACGTGACCCAGACAATGAGAATCGCAATGAGCACCATCGCCGCGTGGACGACAATCGACACCGCCCAAGGCGCGATATCCGCCAGCACCGCGGCGACCTCGCTCTTCTCTTCTTCCTCTTCAGGAGGAAGCTCGCCCATCGGGGCTGCGCCGGGCGCGCCGGGGGTACCGGGGCCACCGGGACCGCGCGGCGGCATCAGCTTCTTGGGACCGAGCCCTTCGGGACGGGGCTGGGGGGTGGGACGTTGATCGGCAAAGCCTAACCAGAACATGCGGCGCTCCTTAACGTAAGCCTGAGGCAGGCTGATATACCAGCCACCGGGGACAGAATTCCCTCTCCCATCATTATACGGTTCAGGCCGGGCGTTGTCCGATGCACAGGCCGGTTGATTGACACATTTGGACGGCGCTGGGTTTCGCGGGTGAATGGAACATTCCTGCACAAATCACCGGGCCGGCTTCGTGTCTAAAGTAGAACAGCCGGATGGTGCTGACTGGAGACGAAACAGGCCGTGCGATCGACGCTAGAGGCGATTTATCGGGACCATCGACAGGGGCTGTTCACGGTGGCCCTATCGATCACGCGAAAGCCGGACCGCGCTGAGGACGCGATCCACGATGCTTTCGCGCGCCTCTGCCGGGCGGGCACTTCGCCCACCGGCGACCCGGTCGCCTACGCCTACGCCGCCGTGCGCAACGCCGCCATCGACATCACCCGCAAGCGGCAGGAAATGTCGATCGATGCTCCCGCAGGCAGCGAGGGACCGAATCCGATGAACCCGCTCAAGCATCGTGATGCCCGCACCAATATTTCGATCTACAACGGACACGACCCGTCGCTCGCAGGCTCCGATCAGGCGGCCATGGCGAATGAAAAGGAACAGATCATCCGCAAGGCCGTCGATGAACTCCCCCAGCCGCAGCGCGATGTGCTCATCATGAAACTTTACGCCGGCCTGACGTTCGACCAGATCGCCCTGGCCTCCAATGAACCGCTCTCCACCGTTGCCAGTCGCTACCGAAGAGCACTCGACAAACTCAAGGAACAGCTCGCCCCAATCGCCTGATGCCTCGCCGCGCGCTGCCGTGTGGAAGACTTGCTTGAAAGCAGGACGGACATGAACGACAAGCATGACAAGCATGACAAGCATGACAAGCATGACAAGCATGACAAGATGACCAAGCTGAACGATGACGAACTCGAACGCATGCTGCAAGCCCTGCCGCTGCATCGGCCTTCGGATGAACTGGACCGCCGCGTGCTCGGCCTGACGCTGCAACTCCAGGTCGGCAGCGCCTCCATGCGACTCTGGTTCCGCCTTGGCACCGCGCTGGCGGCCTGCATCGCCCTCGCCGCCCTCGTTTACCTCGCGATGAACAACCGCGATCCGGACACTCGCCCGAACAACCCGCTCGTCGCCGCGCCGGTCAGCCCGGACATCGCTTCAGACTTCAACCCCGTGCGCATCGAGGATGTGTGGTCCACCGTGCAGCCGCAGGACTTGGTCCACATCGACAACACGCCGCTGCGCCGTTACCTCCAGCAGAGCTACGAGCGCGTGCAGCTCATCGACGAAGAGCGCAACATCCGCATCGAATACACCGTGCCGCGAAACGATCTGATCGTGATGCCGGCGAGGTTTGATTAGGAAGGAACGGAGGGACGGAGGGACGGAGGCACGAAGGGATGAAACCCGGAACCCTGAACCCTGAACCCTGAACCTTGATTTTGCACTCCCTGGCCGCGCGGGGCCTTGAACACCGCGACAGGAGCTTTGGTATGAACTTTCGTAACACTTTCACTTTGATGGTTGGCCTGATGATGGCGATGTCGATCACCGCGCACGCGGCTGATGACAAGCTCGCAATGCCTGCTAAGCCCGCGACCGGCGACGGCGTGATCGTCGTCGAAATCGAACAGGTCGAACAGGCGCTTCCTGTTGAAGGCGTGACGCCCGGGCAGCCCGGGCAAGCGCATCGCATCCTGGTTGCCCCGCCCGTGCAGGGGCGGCGAGTGCTCTTTATCGAAGGGCCCGATGGCGAAGCGGGCAAGCGGGTGATCGTGGCGGGTGAACCGCGCGCGTTGACCTTGAAGGCCCCGGCGATGAAGAAGATGACGCATCTGGGCGTCGCCACCTCGCCGGTGGCGCCGCAGGTGGCGGCCCAGCTCAAGCTGCCCGAAGGCTTCGGGCTGACGGTGGATTTCATCGAGCCCGAAAGTCCCGCCGACAAGGCCGGGCTCAAGCAGCATGATGTCATCATCAAGCTCGGCGATCAGAAGCTGGTCAACGTGATGCAACTCGGCACGCTCGTCCGCGCTCAC
This sequence comes from Phycisphaeraceae bacterium, assembly GCA_040902585.1. Lineage (GTDB taxonomy): Bacteria > Planctomycetota > Phycisphaerae > Phycisphaerales > Phycisphaeraceae > JBBDXA01. The sequence continues at coordinate 10,289 of JBBDXA010000096.1, read as the reverse complement.
AAGGCCGGCGACACGATCGACCTGACCGTCATCCGCGAAGGCAAGGAGCAGGTGGTCAAGGCCGTGCTCGTCGAGAAGGAGAAGCCGGTGTTCGATCCCGTCGAGGGTCTTCAGTGGTGGCATCAGCCTGCGCCGTTTGATGTGGAGCTTTTGCCGCAGGCGGGGCGGGCCGTTCCGATGAACCGCGGACATCGCGTCCTGAAGTTCGCCGATGATGAACACGAACTGGATCTGACCATCGACAAGGACGGCAAGAAGCTCACCGTGAAAGACAAGGCCGGCAAAGTACTCTTCGAAGGCCCGATCGATACCGATGAAGAGCGCGAGGCGATTCCCGAGGCGGTGAAACCCAAGCTACAGAAGATGGAGAAATCCGCCGGCGCCCGCACGCCGTTCGGCCCCCGCAGTCCCGGCGCTGCGGTCAATCCCGGCCGCATCGAGCTCGATCTCGACTTCGACGGCAAGCAGCTCGCCGATCTGATTCAGCGCCACATGCAGCAGCTTCCCCAGGGCGCGGATCAGGATGCGATGCGCAAGCAGATCGAAGCGATGCAGAAACAAATCCAGTCGCTGATGCAGGAGAAAATGAAGGAACTGCACCAGAAGGGTTTCGCGCCCGGTGCCCCCGGCGCGGACGGTGGTGAGGCCCAGCGCCTGAACCTGAACATCGCCGGCGGCGTCGCCTCCGCTTCCTTCAGCGACGGCACGCACACGCTCACCATCAAGACCGAAGACGGCAAGAAACAACTCACCGCCCGCAAAAAGGAAGGCAACACGCTCTATCAAGGCCACATCAACACCGATGAAGAGCGCGCCAAAGTCCCCGATGAACTGCGCGGCAAGCTGAAGATGCTCGAAAGCAACCGCATCGAAATCCGCGGACAACGCCTGAATCCGCGGCTGCCCGCCGAGCCCGAGCCGCGCAAGCCTTCGGACCGCGAACAGGATCGCAAGGCGATCTGATGATCAGCGATTCGCACCGAGGCAATCTTAACAGTTGATTAGACCATGAGACTGTGGGAGTAGCGGCTGGGAGGATGTTCCGCCCGGCCGCTTTTACATGGGTTGCTCATCTCAGGTGACTGCCGCCGGGCAAGCACCACCCTGCCGGAATGGTGCTCCACTTCACACCCGCGTCGGGGCGGGCTGGCCCACCGTCGGGGCCGGCTTACTTGGAATCACCGGTTCCACGGTCGGGTCCACCTTTGGCATTGGCTCAAGGTTCCAGGCCGCGCTCGTATCCACAGGTTCCTGCGATTCGTACTTGCGCCACTTGCCGCGGTTGAACGACCAAATCCGCTTCGTCCCGCAGCGGGTGCAGACCTTCATCAGAGCCCGAGCCGGATCCAGGCGGTTCGTCGTCTTGTTCCAGAATGTGTTGTGGCGATACCGCTTGGCTTCCGACTCGCTACGCCAGCGATGCAGACCGATATGGCACAAACAGCTCGAAACAGGCATTGGCGGTCCCACCTAAAGACTCAAGAGATGTGAATAATTTACTTCCAGCGTCACGAAAAGCCAAGGGGAATCTGAGCGCCGTTCAGTTTTTTCTGGTTCGCCGGCACAAGGCCGCGACGGGTGGTCGCGGGTCGGGGGCCGGGTGGGTTGGGCGGGGCGAATCGCGTCGCCCGATGAACGATTCACGCCGGGACGAGGGTGTGCGTCGTGATGGGCGGTGTTCCCGAATATGGAAGACCGGGAACCGCGAAGCGCAAAGCCCAGACCATAGCACGGTCCATGATCCCAACGATGGGTGAGATGGCCGCCTTCACTGATCGCATGTTTCCCGCTTGGCGGGCTCGAGGCCGAGGGTAAGATAGTTTGAACTGATCGCTTCCCTGCGCAGCGAGGAGAACGGACAGAGCCGTTCACCCGCGACCCACTTTGGAATGTCTGATTGATGCCTTCATCCATTGCCAATGATCGGCGTCAAAACGCCAGCGCGTTCACCCTGATTGAAATGCTGCTGGTCGTCGCCATCATCGTCCTGCTGCTGGCGATGCTGCTGCCTCAACTTCACAAGTCCAAGCGCGAGGCGCTCGTCGTCATCTGTCACACCAACTCAAGTCAGATCGCCTCCGCACTCATCGGCTTCGCCACCGACAACCAGGGACGCATGCCGTGGGTGGGCCCGCTCTATCGCAATCAGCAGATGGGTTACATCCACTATTGGACCGAGTACTGGCCGGACACCAGCAAGCCGATGGGCTTTCAGAACTGGGGGCTCTTGAGCAAGAGCAAGTACATGCACCATCAAAGCCCGATGTGGATGTGCCCGCTGGGGCCGCAGGACAACAGCCACGGCAACCTCTCGCACAGCAATGCCGTGCCCCACGGCAAGAACCCCGTCCTCGCGCCGGGCGATGAACACCTCGGCTGGGCTCACGCCCGCGCGGGTTACCTGCGCAGACTCATGAAGGAGCCGACCACCAAGCGCTCCGTCAGCATTCAGAAGGTCGGCTCGCAGGCGTTCTTCGCCGACTGGTTCTCCACGCCGCAACACGTGGATGTCAGGCACAAGGATCACATCGTCGTCGGCTACGGCGACAACAGCGTGAGGCGACACAAGGTTGATCTGGCCAGCACGCTCTGGCAGAACGTGCCCGATACCTACAGCCAGTCCTGGCCCGCGGCGCAGGTGTATTACGATGCGGTGTGGAAGTCGTTTGAGTGAGGTCGCGCATGGGTGCCATGGGCAAACGAGGTCCGCCGAGTTTGCCCATGGCACCCGGACTGACGACGCCAGCATCACGCCACCATTCGACATGCAATACTTTCCCGCTTGAACCGGTTAAACCCGTACCGGCCCCTGTTTTCTTTCTCTTGGTGGAGTCACACATGAAGATGCTCCTGTCGCTCCTCGCTGTCACCTTTTTCACAACCACGCTCGCCCTCGCTGAACCCTCCGCACAGGCGCTGCGCAACTGGGGCCAGTGGCGCGGGCCGGGGAATGATGGCATCGCGCCGCAGGCCGATCCGCCCCTGGAGTGGAGCGAGTCGAAGAACATCAAGTGGAAGATCGCGGTGCCGGGCAAGGGGCACGCGTCGCCGATCGTGTGGGAGGATCGCGTGTATGTGCTGACTTCGATCGACACGAACAAGGCGGGCGAACGCCGGGTCCAGCCGGACACCGGCGGTGGCCGGCCCCGCCCCCCCCCCCCCCCCC
>JBBDXA010000096.1:0-7113 GCA_040902585.1 Phycisphaeraceae bacterium | reverse complement strand
CGGGGCCCCCCCGCACCCGGGCGGCCGCGGCCGCGGCACCGCGCCCACGACGCTGTATCAATTCACTCTCATCGCCTACGAACGCAACACCGGCAAGGAAGCGTGGCGCAGCGTCGCCATCGAAACCGTGCCCCACGAATCCGGGCACGGCACCAACACTCACGCCTCCGCCTCGCCCATCACCGATGGCAAACACCTCTACGCCAGCTTCGGCTCGCAAGGCATCTTCTGCTTCGATATGACCGGCAAGGAAATCTGGAAGCGCGACCTGGGCGACATGCAGACCCGCAACGCCTTCGGCGAAGGCGCATCGCCGGCCCTTCATAAGGACACACTCGTCGTCGCGTGGGACCACGAAGGCCAGAGCGCCATCTACGCGCTCGATGCGAAAACAGGCGAAGTGAAATGGGCGACGGGGCGAGAGGAGGCAACCGCGTGGGGCACGCCCGTCATCGTCGAGCACAAAGGCAAGACGCAGGTCATCACCAACGGCACGACGGTGCGCAGCTACGACCTGGCGACAGGCACGACGCTGTGGGAATGCCCCGGACAGGCGACGAATCCGATCGCGACGCCGATCGTTCGCGACGGCATCGCCTACTGCATGACGGGCTATCGCGGCTATGCCGTGTTCGCGATCCCGCTGGATTCCAAGGGTGTGGTGCCGCGTGACAAAGCCGTCTGGAACCGGACGGACGCGGGGCCTTATGTTTCGACCGGCGTGCTCTACGGCGACCTTCTCTACTACACCAAGTCCCGCGACGCGATCATGATCGCCGCCAACCCGAAGACCGGCGAGAAGGTGATCGAAGAAACCCGCCTGCCGGGGCTGTCCTCGATGTACGCTTCGATGGTCGCCGCGAAGGACCGCATTTACATCACCAGCCGGGAAGGCACGACGCTCGTGATCAAGCACGGGCCGAAGCTTCAAGTGCTGGCGACGAATACGCTCGATGAAGGCATCGATGCGTCGCCTGCGCTGGTGGGCAAGCAGATGTTTATTCGCGGGCAGAAGCATTTGTATTGTGTCGAAGCGAAGTGAAGGTGTCGGCGGTTAGCGGTCGGGCCGAGTCCGCGAGGCCCACCTGTGGCCGTCGAGTGTGAAGTTGATCGCTTGATTCTGTGCGTCGCGGCAGGTGGGCCTCGCGGACTCGGCCCGACCGCTAAACGTGCAACGCGCTGTTCAGACGTGTTGAAGTTTATTCAGCCCGTTCAGCGCCGCGATCTTATACGCCTCCGCCAGCGTCGGGAAGTTGAAGACGTTGTTCACGAAGTACTCCACCGTGCCGCCCAGCGCCATCACGGCCTGGCCGATGTGGATCAACTCCGTCGCCTGCGTGCCGATGGCGTGGATGCCCAGGATGCGGTGATCCTGTTCGTGGATCAGCAGCTTGAGCATGCCGGTGTCATCGCCCAGCAGTTGGCCGCGGGCGATTTCCTTGTACGTCGCGATGCCGGCCTCGTAAGGAATGCCTTCATCGGTGAGCTGCTTTCCCGTCTTGCCGACCATCGAGATTTCAGGCACGGAGTAGATGCCCAGCGGGTAAAGCTCGGGCATGGACTTCGTCGGCGCGCCGAACATGTGACACACCGCGAGCCGGCCCTGCTCCATCGCCGTCGACGCCAGCGCGGGGAAGCCGATCACATCGCCCGCGGCATACACGTGCGGCACCGAGGTCTGATAGTTTTCATTCACCGTCAGGCGTTCGCGATCATCAAACTCCAGGCCGACGTTCTCCAAACCCAGTTGCTTGCAAACGCCCTGCCGCCCGACGCAGAAGAGCAGCGTCTGGGCCTTGAGATGTTTGCCCGATTCGAGCGTGGCCTGCACGAGCAAGCCTTCGCCGTTGACCGGCTGAAGCACTTCGATGGCGTCAACCTTCTCGCCGAGGCGAAGCGTGATGCCGCGCTGGCGCAGGAAATATTGAAAGGCCTCGGCGATCTCGCGGTCAAGGAAACCGAGCACCTGATCCCGGCCTTCCACCAGGGTGACGCGGACGCCCAAGAGCGACATGATGCAGGCATACTCGGTGCCGATGACGCCGCCGCCGACGATGATCATCGACTTGGGCAGCGCTTCCATGCGCAGGAGCGAATCGGAGCAGAAGATGTTGTTGTCGTTGAAGGGAATGCTTTCGGGTCGCGCGGGGCGGGTGCCGACGCAGATGACGAAGTGGTCGGCGGTGATGAGTTCGTTTTCGTGGCCGCGGGCGATGTGCAGGAGGTTGGGGCCTTCGAAGTGGGCGGTGCCCCAGATGAGATCGACGCCGTTGCGTTCGAAGGCATCGCCGATGACATCCCACTCGTGCTGGCTGACCTGCGAGCTGACGCTGATGAGATCGCTGATGAGGACGTGTCGTTTGACGCGGGCATGGTGGCCGAACAGGCCGCGACGGTTGGAGCCGGTCAGATGCAGGGCCGCTTCGCGCATGGCCTTGGACGGGAGCGTGCCGGTGTTGACCTGGGCGCCGCCGACGACGCCTTCCTTCTCGAGGATGGCGACGCGCTTGCCGAGCTTGGCGGCCTGAATCGCGGCCTTCTGCCCGGCGGGCCCGGTACCGATAACTGCCAGATCGTAGTGACGCATGATCGTTCGCCTTGCCGGGACGGAGTGTCCCCTCTAATGGTATCGACTGGAAGGGTTGTGCGGGTTAGGGGAGGTGGTGTATTGAACAGGCAATCCGGATGTAAGCAAATCGAGAATGAGCAATCGGAGTCGCGGGGTATAATGAAATGCCATGATCCGAGCCATTCCCCCCATCAAGCGAGAGCCGATCGTCATCACCGAGGTGACGGACCCGGAGGAGATCCGGCAGGCGGATGAGCTGCGCGCGGCGTATGATCGCAACCGGGAGTGGTACCATTCACATCAAAGAGAGATCGTCGATCAGCACAAGGGGAAGTACGTTGCGGTCGCCAATGAAAAGCTTTTCGTTGCAGCAACCACCGAGGAATTGTTCGCGTTGATTGACACGACCTTTCCTCGCGCGACCGGCATTTACTCAACGTACGTTCCGCGACAGCGGCGGTTATTCATCTATGCGATTCAACGGACAATGGTTTGAAGACACGTACGGTGATGTCCGGCCGATCATGACCGCCGAACTGCTGTCAGCGAGCGATCAATGGGTTGAGGACGAGTTCCTCATCGACACCGGGGCGGATCGAACGCTCATCAACGATCGCACCTTTCGACAACTCGGCATGGTTGCCGATCCTCCCGATCATCCGCTCGGCGGAGTCGGCAGTTCCATCGAGTCCGGAATCGTCGGCGCAACGCTGCGGCTGCGACGTGACGATGGCCTCCACGTCACCTTCCGCGCACCGCTGGCCGTCTGCCTGTCGCCTGACCTCCTGGAGATGAGCATCCTCGGCCGCGACATCCTCGATCTATTCGCCCTCATCGTCGATCGCCCCGGCAATGTCGTCTGCATGCTCGGCCAGAAACATCGTTACCAGATCATGCAGGGCTGACGCGCGGGCAGCGCGCTTGCGCCTCGGCCTTCACTTACAATCCCCACCTTCGTGGGAAACTTCCTCGCCATCTTCACCGACGTCGTCCTGCCCGTGCTCCTGTTGGTGGGCCTCGGCTCGCTCCTGCAGAAGTTCAAGCCGCTGGACATCATCACGCTCACCAAAGTCACCGTCTGGCTGCTGGTGCCTTCGTTTCTCTTTGTGAAGGTGTACGAAAGCGATCTGACGTGGGAGCAGATCTTCGGCATCGCCGGCGCTCTGCTGCTGCCGATGATCCTCGTCGCCGGCATCATGTACCTCATCCTCCGTCGCCTGCGCGTGCCGGGGCCTGAAGTCTCGGCCATCATCATGGGCGCGGTCGTGGTCAACGCGGGCAACTTCGGCATCCCCGTCGCGCAGCTTCTGTACGGCGACGGCGACGCGAAGGACGCGGTGATGATGTTCCCCGGCATGAAGCCGGCCGACGGCGTCGCGGTGCAGGCCCTGTGCGTGCTCATCAGCAACCTCGTGCTCTGGTGTTTCGGATACATCGTCATCTCGCTGTCCAAGGGCCGCGGCTGGCGCGGGGCGCTGGGCTACTTCAAGCTGCCGATGATCTACGCCATCGCGCTGGCGTTCATCCTGCGCGACAACCACATCGCTTTGCCGAAAGTCGCAGCCTTTCCCCTGCACATGCTCACCGATGCGACGGTGCCGATCATGCTCCTCACGCTGGGGGCGCAGCTGGTGAAGAGCGCCCGCTGGCCGCGGTGGAAGGTGGTGCTGCCGGTCGCGGCGATCCAGTTGATCGTCATGCCGCTGGTGACCTGGCCGCTGGTGATCGCGATGGGCATGTGGCCCTGGCCGGGGGTGCAGTTGGTGATCTCCGCCGCAGGACCGGCCGCGGTGAACGTCCTGCTCATCACGCTCGAACTGGAAGGCGATGCGGAACTCGCAGCCGACTGCGTGTTCTGGTCCACCGTGTTCTGCGCTGTGACGTGTACGGTGTGCATTGCGCTGGCGTCGCTGGTGGCGGTGTGAGCCGGCTTCGTGCCGCGAGATGAGTGGGCGATTTCTCATATTGCGATCTGGAATGCGGGAAAGGAGGCATTGAAGGGGACGATCACCCGCATCTCGGGCCCATCCTGTCGGGCCCGCCAGTGATGAGTTCGTCATTTCGATGTGGCACCTACGAAGCAATCAAGGGTTTCCCCGTGGTAGACACATGGCTACCATACCCCCTACCCCCTGGTAGCCATTTGAATTTAAGTGCTGCATTTGAAACACTTTCCAGAATGGCTACCCCGTGGCTACCTCGTGGCTACTAGCCAACGCTGGCAGGTTGAACGGGGCGGAACATGCACGAGCATGGGCAGATGGATCGCGAGGGTCACCCCAGCGAGAGCTTTGGAGTGACCGATGCGGCCGGGCGAAACGATCGCGGCCGGGACATGATAGCCGTACATTATACTAAATGTCTCGGTCCTTCACAAGGGCTTCCGGCACGGAATTGTTTGAACTCCCCTTCGTCCCAAGGACGGGCTGGGCGAGGGCCGGCCATATAGGGTCCAGCACGCGCTCGATTCATCGGTGGTCAACGGACTCTGCTCGCCCGACCCTCCCTGAGCCCCTCCCCGAATGGGAGGGGAGCCAAACAGTCGAATTGAAAGATATTGCGGGTACGATGATAGGGCCTGTCGGTAATGAGCTTACATGAGACCCAAGACGAAGCGGCAGCACTGCGGCGGATGCTCGAAGTCGCCCGGCAGCTATCGCATCCCTTCGACCTGCACGACCTGCTCACGCAGATCATCGACGCCGGCAGGGAGATTCTCCATGCCGACCGCGGCAGCGTCTTCCTCTACGACAACAAAAGCAAGGAGCTCTACACCGTCGTCGCCCACGGCGTGCAGGAAATCCGCTTCGGCATCGACAAAGGCATTGCCGGCGAATGTGCCCGCACCCGCGAAGTGGTGAATGTGCCGGACTGTTACGCCGACCCGCGGTTCAACCAGGAGATCGATCGCAAGACCGGTTACCGCACGCGCTGTTTGATCACGGTGCCGCTGGTGGGCGTCGATAATGAACTCGTCGGCGTGATGCAGCTCCTGAATTCCGAGTCCGGACAGTTCGATCTTCAAGACGAGTCGATGGCTGAGCTCATCGCCAGTCAGGCGGCCTCGGCGATTCAGCGCGTGAAGCTGCATGCGAACCGCGTCGAAATGCTCAAGCTCGAACGCGAGCTCGATGTGGCGCGGAGAATTCAGATGGGCGTGCTGCCCCAGACGCTGCCCACCTGTCCCGGTTACGACCTGGCGAGTTTCAGCGAGCCTGCTGAGAAAACCGGAGGCGATATTTTCGATGTCGTCCCGCTGCCCCCGGCCTACAACCTGCCCTCGGGTCTGATGATGCTCCTGGCGGATGCGACCGGTCACGGCGTGGGCCCGGCCCTGAGCGTCACCCAGGTCCGCGCCATGCTGCGCATCGGCGTGCGCCTGGGCGCGAAACTCGAAAACCTTTTTCAGCACATCAACGGTCAGCTTTCGCAAGACCTGTCTTCGGACCGCTTCGTCACCGCCTTTCTGGGCGTGCTCGATCCGCTGAAGCATGAAGTCGCTTACGTCTCCGGCGGCCAGGCGCCGCTGCTGCACTACCGCGCTGCCGAGAGCCAATGCGACTGGCTGGATGCCACCACGCTGCCGATGGGCGTGATGGAAGATCCGCCGATGGACTCGGTTCAGCCCATCTCGATGGCGCCGGGCGACATGCTGGTGCTGCTGACCGACGGCATCTACGAATACCAGAACCCGGCGGGCACGCAGTTCGGCAAAGACCGCGTGGGCGAAGCGGTCTGTCGGCATTGTGGGAAATCACCGCAGCACGTGATGAACGCACTGCTGGCGGACCTGCACGACTTCGCCGCGGGCGCTGAGCAGATGGATGACATCACCGGGCTGATCATCAAGCGTTCAGCGCAGGGGGCGTGACCCTATTATGTGGCATGATCATTTGGGGTGCCATGGGCAAGCGGAGTCTTCGGAGCTTGCCCGTGTGGATCACCCTCTGCGCTCGGCGCACAGCACGGGTAAGCTCGGCAGACCTCGCTTACCCATGGCACCCTATGGTGCCCGCCACAGAAGATGGGCACGCCCGGCGCAGGTGTGAGTGCGGCGTCACGCCCCGTTACGGGTGGTATGGATTATTCTTGGTGGCATGGGCAATCGCAGTCCGCGCAGCTTGCCCATGAGGATGACCTGCTGCGCACGACACCATGATCCCGGAGCAACCCATGCGTCTCTTCTCCTTCCTTCTCCTCGCACTTCTCTTCGCTTCATCAGCCTTCGCCGCCCCGCCCAACATCGTCATCATTCTTTCTGACGATCAAGGCTACGGCGACCTCTCTTCCTACGGCGCGACCGATCTGAAGACGCCGCACATCGACAAGCTCATCGCCTCGGGCATGCGCCTCGATTCCTTTTACGCCAACTGCAACGTCTGCTCGCCGACGCGGGCTGCCCTGCTCAGCGGGCGATATCCCGATCTCGTGGGCGTGCCCGGCGTGGTCCGCACCTACGAAAAGGACAACTGGGGCTACCTCGCCAAAGTCGCGGTGATGCTCCCTTCGATTCTGAAGAAGGCCGGTTACGACTCCGCCATCGT
>JBBDXA010000095.1:0-5479 GCA_040902585.1 Phycisphaeraceae bacterium | reverse complement strand
CGCTTACCCATGGCACCCTGCCTGTTCACCCTGCCGGTTCACCCGGCCTGTTCACCCTGCCGGTTCACCCGGCCTGTTCAACCCTTCGCCGCCGCAGCCTTCGCAGCCGCCGCTGCCGCCTTCTGCTTGATCTGATCCATCGAAGGCAACGAACTGAACACCTCCGGCGGAATATCCAGCCCCTCCAGCCCCGTACTCAGCTTCGTCAGGCAGCGCATCCGCTCCTTCAAAGCCTTGTCCTCATCGCGCTCTTTGCTGAACCGTGATTTCGCCTTTTCACTGCGCACTTTCAGGGCTTCGTAAATGTTGCCGCCCAGCAGGCTGGAGATATCCACCTTCATCTGCTCGCGCTTCACATCTTCACTGGAAATCTCATCGCCGTTGATGGGGCCGTTGCGATACTTGGGGAAAAGAATCGCAACCTCGGGGCAGACGCGCGAACAGGCGGGGCAATCGGTCTTGCAGTTGGAATTGTTCTGGACCTGAATCTGTTTCTGCTCATCGACGCCGTAGACATCGAACAGGCAGAAGGAAAGGCACTGCATGCAGTTGGTGCAACGCTTGTAGTCGATGACGGGGAACCACGGCTTCCATGTTCCGGGGCCTGTCGCGGGAGCGAGTTGCTCCTTCTCGCGCGCGGCCTCGGCGGTGGTGAAAATGTCCTCCGCGCTGTGCCCATCGTCGATGGCGTGAACGTGCAGGGCGACATCAGTGTCGCTCGTGGTCCGGGCGAAGGGCGACGCGTCGTCGAAGCGGCCGAAGACCATTAAGGCGCGACTGTCCGAGGCGCTGACAGTGCCTTCCGCGGTCGAGCGCGTCACGGCATAGCCGCGGTCGAGCAGTTGCTTCATGGACTCGAAGCGCGTGTCACCGGCGAGCGGTTGAGAGCCGACGCCTTCGTACAGGATCACGCGGAGGTTGGGGTTGCCTTGGTGGGGCATGCGGGGTTCTCTCTGATTCCCCTCCCTCTTAGGGAGGGGTTAGGGGAGGGTCGGGCGAACGGAACACTGTTTGCGCGATCACTGGCTGTAGTCCTGCTGCATTCGGGCGGTTCAGTTGTTCGTGCGCTCGACCCTCCCCCAGCCCCTCCCTAAGAGGGAGGGGAGTCGGAAGGGTCACTTGCCGGCCTTCTGTTCAACGGGTTCACGTTCGAGCAGACGCGAAGTCACCGCTTCGGGTGTCTCCGTGCGCATGTTCAATATCTCCACGTTCTCCTCAGGCAGCTTCGCATCGGCGGCGGCGAACAGCCACTTCACAGCACGCGGGTAACACGCGGCGATCTTCACACACTCGCCATCCTTCGAACTTTGCGCGAGTGATTTGAGCGCAGGGTCACGGCGGGCGGACATCTCGCACAAATCAGGCACCGCGTCGAACGCCTCACCGCTGTCGCACAGGCGACGCAGCACTTCGTCCTTTGTCTCCAGCGGCACCACCTTCGCGTAGGCGCAGCGGCAATAGAGGATGCGGGTTTTCTTGTCGGTCGTATCAGGCATTTTTTCCAGATTCACGGTTCGAGACTCGGCTCGGCTCTGAAGAGCCGAGGCCTGCGGCCTATTCGTTCCCCTCTGACTCCTGATCCCTGTCTCCTGACTCCTGCTTCCCCTGTATCTTGTCAATCGCAAGGTCGAGGATACCCGTGTATCCCTGCACATCCATCGCTCCTGGCTCAGGCTTGCCGCGGATTTCGTAGAGCCAGCCTTCTCCGTACGTATCTTCATCCAGCAGCGCAACGTTTGCAGTCAGGGCGGGATTGCCCGTGACGAACTCACCGTCGAGCACGCAGTACACATCGCTGGCGGCTTTGAAGCCTTCGACCCAGCCGATGATCTGGCCGACCTTCACCGCGTCGCCGGGCTTCACTTCGAAATCATGCTCGACCAGTTCACCGAGCATGCGCGTGGCGAACTTGGTGTACCCCACGCGCCACAGGCCCGGCTCGCGCTCCCACAGCCACGAGTGCGACGCGGTGTAGAGCCGATGCTCCGGCAGCCGCGTGCTGAAACGCGAGCGCTTGTAGCGGACGACATCGTCGGGAGTGCAATCCATAGGAACAGCAAAAAATCAGAAAAGCAGAAAAGCAGAAAATGAATCCAAGGCGCGGCACGCTCTGGCTTCGACAAACGACCACTCCGATTTTTTCTGCTTTTTTGCTTTCATGCTTTTGTGCTTTCGTTCAGCGCCCCACCGCCACACACGCCACATCGCCCGGCACATTCCTTACATAGATGCGCCCATTGGCCAGCACCGGCTGCGTCCAGCTTCGGCCCTTGAGCACGCCGGTCTTGCGCGAGATTTCTTTGTAGGCCGCAGGCGTTGCCTCGGCGATGACCAGGTCGCAGCGCTCGCTCATGATGATGAGTTTGCCATCGGCCATCGTGAGTGCGCCGCAGCCCAGGTCGTCGCGCGTCCACTTCGTTGCGCCGGTCTTGAAGTCGATGCAGCGAAGCACCGCCTTACCGCCGCCGTGGGCGTTGCCGTGGAAACCATACAGGTGCCCCTCGTGCAGCACGCAGTTGTTCATGTGGTTGGCCATCTCCTTGCTGGTGTAGATTTCTTCGAGGTCGCTGCCGGTGAACTTGAACAGGCCGCAGCCTTTGCCGTAGCCGGTGGAGATGAAGAGGTGATCACCATGCACGATAGGCGTGGTGGAGTTGGTGCTGAAGGAAGTTTTCCAGCGCGTCTCGGCGAGGACTTGGCCCTTGGCTGCATCGACGATGATCAGGCCCGCGGTGTTGAGGTCGGCAATGTATGACTTGCCATCTTTTTCAAAGAGCAGCGGCGAACCGTAGGCCTGCTGGAAGGGTGTGGTTTTCCAGACGAGTTTGCCGGTGTCCTTGGCGAAGGCGGCGGTGCAGTTGGCCTGGATGATGACGAGGTCGCCGTGAATAAGCGGTGACGACGCGAAGCCCCACTCGGGCACGTTGGCGCCGAGTTCCTTCTTCAGATCCTTGAGCCACTGCGGCTTGCCGGTCGCGGCATCGAAGCAGAAAAACTGCCCTTCCTTGCCGAGCACGTAGGCGCGGTTGCCGTCGATGGTGGGCGTGGAGCTGGAGCCGCCTTCGTAGAAGCGGGCGATCTTCTCGCAGGGGTAACTGTGTTTCCATTTCTGCTCGCCGGTGGCGGCATCGAGGCAGAAGACGGACTCCATGCCGTTGTCGTGGCCGAGCGTGTAGACGCGGCCGCCCGCGACGGAGAAGGAGGAGAATCCGAGGCCGACGTTGGCGGTCCAGAGGGTTTTCGCTTTGGAGACGTCGGTGTTGAAGCCGGTCTCTTTGGAGATACCGTTGCGGTTGGGGCCGAGGAACTGGGGCCAGTCGTCAGCGACGGCGCTGGAGGCGAGGACGAGACAGAGGGTAGCGATGGCGATGAGCTTGTTCATGGTCATCATGTGTTTCGTTCCTGTGGGCGCGGTACAGGCGTCTACGGCGGGCCGTGCATTGTAATCAACACGACTGGAGAAGAATTGATTCCGCGTTCGTTGAATCCAAGCGGGCGTGCCCATCTTCTGTGGCGGGCGCCATCGGGTGCCGGGCGCCATCGGGTGCCATGGGTAAGCGAAGTCTTCGGAGCTTACCCGTGCTGTGCGCCGAGCGCAGAGGGTGATCCGCACGGGCAAGCTCCGAAGACTTCGCTTGCCCATGGCACCCCAATGAGTGAATACCCCGACGGCTCGCGGACTCGCCATCGGGCTTGGACATGTATCCCCGGACTCACTCCGCGTTGAGATACCGCAGCGACACGCTGTTGGTCGTGCCCGCGACGCCCAACGGTTCACCGGCGACGAGGACATAAGGATCGCGCGGGCGGCCCCACTGGCGGGCAAGGATCAGCTTCTCCACCGTCGCGGCGTAGGCTTCGATGCTGGTGGGCACGTCCATCATGATGGGGTACACGCCGTAGAGAAAACTCATGCGCCGCAGGGCCGCTTCGTCGTTGCTCATGGCGAGAATGGGCACGGCGACGCGGCTGAGGGAAAGGTACTTCGCGCCGCCGCCGCGCTGCGACCAGACCACCACGAACCGCGCCCCGAAGTCGCGGACGATGCTGCGCACGCCGAAGGAGAGAGCCGCGCTGCGTCGGCCGGAGGTCTGCCACTTGGGAGGCCGGTCCCACACGATCGGGGCGCCATCCTGCTCGCTGAAAATCGCCTTCTGCGTGACCCGCGCGATCCGCGCCATCACGCCCACCGCCTGCGTCGGATACTTGCCCACCGCCGTCTCGCCCGAGAGCATCACCTTGCCCGCGCCGTCGAAGATCGCGTTGGCCACATCGCTCACCTCGGCCCGCGTCGGCCAGGGACTGTCGATCATGGATTGCAGCATCTGCGTCGCCACGATCACCGGCCTTCCACAGGCGTGCGCCATCGCAATGATGCGCTTCTGTATCACCGGCACTTCGGTCAGGTCCATCTCCACGCCCAGATCGCCGCGCGCGACCATCACCGCGTCCGAGGCCATGACGATCTCTTCGAGTTCATTGAGCGCCTGCGGCTTTTCGATTTTGGAAATCACCGGCATCGGCGCGACATCCGCCGGCATCAGGTTCATCAGTCGCTGCTTGAGCTGGATGACATCCTCGGCTTTGCGCACGAAGCTGAGTGCGAGATGATCGAGCTGGTGCTTCACTGCCCAGTCCACGCATTGAAGATCGTAAGGCGTGAGCGAAGGGACGGTGAGTTTGCTGTCGGGCAGGTTGACGCCCTTGGCGCGGGTGATCTTTCCGCCGACGGTGACCTGGCAGAGCAGGCGGGCATCATCGCCTTCGCCTTCGCGGGCGGCGACGAGGGTGCGCACGGAGCCGTCGTCGATGAGCAGGCGATCACCGGGTTGCACGTCATCAATAATCTGCGGCGTGGTGATGGAGAACACCGTGCCGCCATCGGGCCGGGTTGAGGGAACGTCGCCGGCCTTGATTGGTTTCTTTTGAACGACGAGCGTATCGCCCACTTCGACGATCACGCCGCCATCGATGACTTCGCCGATGCGGATCTTGGGGCCGCACAGATCGCCGAGGACGCCGACGTGAATGCCGGCCTGGCGTGAGGCTTCGCGCACGGTGGCCAGCAGCTTTTCGAAGCCGTCGAAGGTGCCGTGGGAAAAGTTGAGGCGAAAAGTGCGGGCGCCTTCTTCGATAAGGCGGACGAGCGTCTCGACCTTGTCGCTGGAAGGGCCGAGCGTCGCGATGATTTTCGTGAGCATGAACGGGTGCAGGTCAATCATGCGGCGGATTGTAACCGTGGTTGAAACGTAAGGGGAATTGCATGGCGGGTGTCGCAGGGTGGCACCCCATCACCGCACCCCTTTCCGCCACACCAGCTCAGTTCCGCGCCTCTTCGCCGATGCAGTAAAGATGCTTTTCCGCCCGCAGGAAGAGCTGTCCGCCGCTGATCGCAGGCGAGGCGTAGACGGGTTCATCGAGCGTGTTCACGCTCACCACATCGAGCTTCGCGCCGGGGCGGATCACATGCGTCACGCCC
>JBBDXA010000094.1:0-35274 GCA_040902585.1 Phycisphaeraceae bacterium | reverse complement strand
AAGATGCCCAACATCACCGGCCGCATGCGCGTGATGGCGGTCATCGTCGAAGGCGATCGTTACAACGCGGCCCAGCAGGATGTCACGCTCACCTCGCCGCTGCTCGTCGAAACAAGCTGGCCGCGGTTCGCCGCACCGGGCGATTCCTTCCGCGTGCCGGTGAAGCTCTTTAATTCGACCGACGCCCCGCTGAAGGCCGCACTTGTGTTCGAATCAGAAGGCGGCATCGAACTCTCCCTTGCCGACGAAGATTTGAAGATCGATGTGAATCCCAACGAACCGCGCACCATCTGGCTGACCGCGAAGGCGACGGCGCTGGGCCCGGTGAAGGCGACGATCACCGCCACCGCCGCGACTGCCGACCGCGCCCTCCGCGCGTCGAGCGAAGGCGTGCTGGCCGTCAGGCCGATCACGCCGCTGCATGTCACCAATCGACTCGTGCGCGCTAAGGTGGGCCAGCCGATTTCCATCGAGCGTTCGAAGGAGCTGGAGCCCGGCTCGCGTCTGACGCTGAGCATCAGCGGCAACCCCAGCGTCGAGTTGCGACCTGCCGTCGAGGGGCTGCTCGACTATCCCTACGGCTGCGTCGAGCAGACCACCAGCCGGCTCCTCGCCATTCTCTACGCCCCGCAGCTTCTCTCGCTGGAGACGAGCGATGATGTGCGCATCGATGAAGCGAAGGCGATGATCGCAGCCGGCATCGCAAGGCTGTGGTCGATGCAGACGCGATCGGGCGGGCTGTCGTACTGGCCCGGCGATCCGCATCCTTATAGTTGGGGCACGATGTATGCCGCGGATTTCCTCCTCCGCGCAGGCCGGGCGGGGCACAAGATCGACAAACGCTTCCTCGATGAACTCACGAAGTATCTCAAGTCGCAGCTCGCGCGATTCGAGAACGGAGACGAGGCAATGGATGCCAACACGCGGGCCCAACTTCTGCACCTGCTCGCGGCCTTCGGGCAGCCGGATGAAGCGTGGATGGCGCGCTTGAGCGAGCAACTTGGCGAACTCGATATCGCGGGGCGAGCGAATCTGGCCGGTGCCTGGTTCGAACTCGGTCGCCGGGACAAGGCGCTCGCCCTCCTGCCCGATGACACGCTGGGCATGAGCATCGCCACCTCCACCGGCGGCAGGCTCTCCTCGCAGGTCCGGCAGGAAGCGGTGCTACTAGACACGCTATTAGACCTCAAACCCGATCACGCGTGGGTGCCCCTGCTGGTTCAGCGGCTGGACAAGCAGCGCAAGGACGGCCACTGGGGCACAACGCTGAACACCGCCTCGGCCATCGCCGCCCTTGCGAAATATCAGACCCTTCGCCGCGGCAGCGATCAGTTCACCGGCACCGTTCACATTGGTGACTCACAGACTATTTCGTTCGATCAAACCAAGCCGCTGCATGTGAAACTGCTCGATGGCGATGCAGTCCGCATCGAGTCGCAGGGCAAGGGTGATCTTTACGTCACCGTCAGTGAGCAGGGCCTGCTCAAGCCGGAGTTGATCAAGCCGTTCGAGCGCAACCTGCGCGTGACCCGCAAGTGGCTTTCGCGCGAAGGTCAACCTATCGATCCGGCGATGCTGAAGGTGGGCGATCTGATTCACGTGGAAGTGATGCTGGCTGCTCCGACGATTGATGCTGATGCGAGTGTTTCCAACATTGCCGTGGTTGACGCTCTGCCGACCGGGCTTGAAGTCGAGAACCCGAGGCTGCTCACCAGCGCGGTGGATGACGATGACAGCAGCGCGAAGCCGGACCGCATCGAGTTTCTCGATGATCGCGTGATCCTCTTTACGAGCGCCTCAAAGCAGGCCCGCACGTTCCGCTACCTGCTGCGCGTGACGACGGTGGGCGAGTTCGCCCTGCCGCCGGTGCAGGCGTCGTGCATGTACGACCCGGCCTTCGCGGCGATGGGTGAACGCGGCGTGGTGAACGTGAAGTAATGCCCGGCACGACAATGAAGAAACCTCGATTCATTCTCCGACTGCTGCGGCGCACGGCGAAGGCCGCGATTGTGCCGTTCATCGTCGCGGCGATCGCACTGGAGATTCTCTGGCGGGTGTCGCCTTTTCCGGTGGAGCGGCTCAGTTACCTGCCGCAGAGTCCGCGCGTGCTGGATCGTCATGCTCAGCCGCTGATGCAGTTAGTGGGCATGGATGATCAGTGGCGTTTGCCTGTGTCGCTCGATGAAATTTCGCCTTGGTTGATTCAGGCGACGATCGCGGTGGAGGACGAACGCTTCGAGTCGCACAGCGGTGTCGATCCGATCGCGGTGCTGCGGGCGAGCGGGCAGAACATGGCGGCAGGTCGTGTCGTGTCCGGCGCGAGTACGCTTACGCTGCAGGTGTGCCGGATGCTGGATGATCAGCCGCGCACGCTGGGCACGAAGGCGGTCGAGGCGCTGCGAGCGATGCAGCTTGAAGAGCTTCACACCAAAGACGAAATACTCGCGCTGTATCTAAACCTCGCGCCGTACGGCGGCAACCTGCGCGGCGTTGAAGCAGCTTCACTCGCCTACTTCGGAAAACGCGCGAAGGACCTGTCGCTGGGCGAGGCATCGCTGCTGGCGGGGCTGCCGCAGTCGCCTTCGCGGTTGCGACCGGACCGTCACCTGGAGCGCGCGAAGGCACGGCAGGCGACGGTGCTGCGGCGCATGGTGGAGACAGGGACCCTCACACAGGCGCGGGCGGAGGAGGCGGCGGGGTTGGCGCTGGTGATTAGGGCGGGGACGCTGAGTGCGAAGCCGCAAGCGGCTGGGGCGGCGTGGCTTGCCCTTTCGCGCAGACCGCTGGGCGGGCAGACCACGATTGATCTTGGATTGCATCGCGAGGCGGAGCGCCTGGCGCGCGAACATATCCACACGCTCAGGCACGACATGGACGCGGCTGTGGTCATCCTCGACATCGCCAGCGGCGACGTGCTCGCCATGGTGGGCTCCACTTCGCCGCAGGACCCGCGGCACGGACAGGTCAATGCCGCGCTCGCCCGGCGCAGCCCCGGCTCCACGCTCAAGCCCTTCATTTATGGTGCCGCGTTCGAATCGCGAAGGCTGAGCGAACGCTCGATCGTGCAGGACATTCCCATCAACCGCGGCGGCTGGACGCCACGCAATTTCGACCGCACTTTCAAGGGCGAAGTCAGCGTGAGCGAAGCCTTGCAGCGCTCGCTCAACGTGCCTGCGATTCTGGTGGCCGAGGGCATCGGTTTGCAGCGATGTGTCGGCACCATCGAGGCGGCGGGGATCACTTTCCCGCGCGATGCGGCCCAGCGCGGCGGTCTGGCGGTGGTCACCGGCGCGGTCGAAGTCACGCTGCTGGACCTGACGAATGCTTACGCCACTCTCGGCCGCGGCGGCGTGCGACAGCCCGTGCGGCTCTTTGCCGATGAAGCGATCACGCAAACGCCTGTCCTCAGCGGCGATTCCTGCGCCATGCTCGATGACATTCTCGGTACGCATCGCCGGCGGCCTGATGAACTGGCGATGGTGAGTGAGAACGATCTGCCCTGGTTCATGTGGAAAACCGGCACGAGCAGCGGCAGGCGCGATGCGTGGGCGATCGGACACAACAAACGATTCGCCATCGGCGTGTGGATCGGGCGCAAGAACGGCGCGGGCGATGAACGCCTCGTCGGCGGCGAGGCGGCCGAGCCGCTGCTCGCAAGATTGTTCGCATTGCCTTCGCTGCGCGTGATGGAGGTGCCGCCAAGCGCGAAGACATGGGAAGTGCGCCTGCCGCTGCCTCCGCCAGCCGAGGCAACGCGGACGCTTCGCATCGTGTCACCTGCGACGGGCAGCACCTTCATCGCCATCGACGGCAAGGCGATCGTGCAGGCGAAGGCGAGCGATGACTCGGGACTGCAATGGTTTTTGAATGGTCAGCTTCGAAACAGCTCGGTGGATCGACTTATGCTTGAGCCCGGGGCGTACGAGTTACGCTGCGTCGATGCGGACGGACGATGGGCGAAGGCGATGTTTGTGGTGAAGTGAATAGGGATGCCGGAGGACAGGCGCACGGTGCCAGGGGTTGAGGAGGGCCGCCGACGAAAACCCGTACGGCGGGATGATGCACCAGAGGCAAGCGGGCACGGGGGCACGGGTCTCCTCGCGGACTCGCTTGCCCATGGCACCCGATCAATCCAACGCCGGCAAATCATAGCACGCCGCCTCACGGGCGTTACGGACGAGCAGGTATCGCCCCGCGAGGGTCGGGCTGTTCCAAGACACATCCTTCAGCGGCGTGAACCGCGTCAGCTCACGGTACTCCACAGGCTTCGCTTCGACCAACGCGACGTAACCATCTTCCGCCTGCAAGAGCAGCACATCATCGACGAGCAGGAGCTGCCCGTGGCCGTAGCGCTTGCCGCGCCAGAGGCGCTCGCCGGTGGTGGCTTTGAGGCAGACGAGCGTGCCGTCGTTGAGCCCGTAGATGTGCCCTTCGCACAGCACGGCGTTGGCGAATTTTGCCTTGAGGTAAATGTTCTTCCAACGCAGCGCGGGGACGAGCACGTCATCTTTGCGGGTGAACTCCACCATCTCGCAGCCGATGCCGTAGCCCGCGGTGAGGAACAACTGATCGCCGCGCACGACGATCGGCTGCGCCACCTTGGGCCAGCGGCCTTCCCATTCGTAGCGCCAGGTTTCGTGGCCGCTGCCCAGCGCGTGCCCTGATACCGCGCTCTGATGAATCATGATGATCTGCTCAATTCCCGCCAGCGTGGCGAGCATGGGCGAAGCGTAGCTCGCCGGATCGCTGCCGACGTGCCAGAGGCGCTTGCCGGTGTCAGCGTGATACGCGACGAGCGAGTGACCATTGGGGCCGCCGGGGTTGACGATGACCTGATCGCCCACGACCAGCGGCGAACCGCTGTTGCCCCACTCCAGCGGCACCGCGCCGGCATCCTGGCAGATGTCCATCGACCAGAGGCGCTCGCCGGTGACGAGGTCTAAGCAGTTGAATAGACCGGTCGCGCCGAGGGTGTAGACGCGGTTGCGAGGTACATCGATGGTCGGCGTCGAGCGCGGGCCGACGCCTGCGATGGTCGTTTCGTAGCGAGCCTTGTCGGCGTGGCTCCACAGCGGCTCGCCGGTGGCAAGGGCGTAGCAGACGACCAGCTCCTCTTCGCCGCGCTGCTCCTGTGTGATGGCGCGGCCGCCCGCCACAGCGAAGCCGGCCCAGCCCGCGCCGATGGGCCTGCGCCAGACTTCGCGCGGCGGATTCGCATCCCAGTCGCGCGCGAGCTTGAGGTTTTCGATCACGCCATTGCGACGCGGGCCGAGGAACTGGTGGAAGTCAGCAGCACCAGCAGGCACGATCACATCGACACCTTCGCCCTGCCCCGCCGCGGCCTTCGGGGCCACCGTGATGGCGGGCAGCGTCCGATCGTGAACCGGTGACCAGCGCCAGGTCACGCGCGGGACCAGATCGCCACTGGTGCCGAATTCGAATGTCATCGTCGCTGCCGCGGCAACTGCCAGCACGAGGACCGCCCCCAGTGTGCACAACCTGATCGCCAAGGCCACCGTCGCGAGCAACACGAACCAACCCAGCAGCAGAGTGAGCGTGCCCAGCGTGACCGCCGCGGTGACCACATTGCGGTGCTGGACCTGCGTTTCGCTGGCTTCCCACCGCTGGTGGAGCAGGAAAAGCGCGCCCGCCGCGGCCGCCACGAGAGCGATCGGCACCCACCAGCCCCCGGCGATCCGCCGCCAGCGGGGCCGCCCAGGCTCGTCATTTACAGGCAAGACCGGCGTCGTCGCGTCACTCATGATGCCGGATGATAGGGCGGGCAGGCGAGGGGCGCACGAAAAAACCCGCGGCAAAAGCCGCGGGTTTGTTCGTCAAGTGGAGGTGAGGGGGCTCGAACCCCTGACCTCTTCCATGCCATGGAAGCGCTCTCCCAACTGAGCTACACCCCCTTGAACGGGGCCACTGTGGGCGTCAAGCCCGGCATTCTATGATCGGTTGGTCAAAGCTTCAAGGTTGACCCTTCCAACTCCGAAACGGCAAATCTTCCCCTTCGCCTCCGGCCGCCTTCCGTGTTATCATACTGAGCTTGATGCTGACCACGGAGACCACCATGTCGTTGCAAGACCAGCTTTACCAGCTTTACCTGCTGGACCAGAACGTGCGCGGCCTGAGCAGTCGCCTTGATGCCGCCCGCTCCCGCCTTAAATCCCAGACATCCAAGCTTCAGCAACTCACCCAGCAACGCAACGAACTGAATGAACAAGTCAAACTCGCCACCGCCAGGGCCTCCACCCTCGAACACGAAGCGGACGGCATCGAAGCCCGCATCACCGAACTCCGCACGCGGATGAACTCGGTCACCAGCAACAAGGAATACTCCGCCCTGCTGGTGGAGATCAACACCATCAAGATCGACAAAGGCAAGAAGGAAGACGAAACCCTCAAGCAGATGGAAGACCGCGATCGCCTCGCGGCCCAGCATGCCGAGGCTGCGACCAAAGTCGAAGGACAACAAAAGCTGGTCACGCAGTCGGAGAAGGAAGTAGCCCAGCGTCTCGCCGAAGTCGGCGAGAAGCTGGATGAAGTGACGAAGGAGCGCGACGCGGCCGCGACATCCATTCCGCCCGAACCGCTGGCGACATTCAACAAGGCCCTGCACATTCACGACGGCGAAGCGATGGCGGTGGTGGTCGATGATGACGGCCGGTCCCGCGACTTCACCTGCGGCGGGTGCTACATGGGCATTCCGATCGAACGCGTGAATGCCGTGCTCAGCCGGAAGAATGACCTGATCACCTGCCCGAGCTGCGGGCGGATTCTTTACGCGGGTGAGCATCTGAAGTCGACGATGGCGGCGAAGTGAGGTCTGCTTCGCGGCATCGTCTTTCGAGTATCCGTTGGTTCGCATCGATTAGGCCGGAGTGCCGACGATGGAGCCTGACACCTACAAGTTGCGCGACTATGGCGAACCGAATCCGGCGTTTCCGGACGGCGTCAACTGTCCAAAGTGCGGCGGCCTGAATCGCCCGTGGTCAGAGCGCTGCTGTCATTGCGGCGTGCATTTCTCGCCTGAGGCGGCGATGGTGCAGTTCACGGGAGCTGAGACCGTTGACCCGCCGCCGCCGCCGAAGTGGCTGCAAGTCGTCTCGGTCCTTCTGCTCAGCGTGATCGGCCTGGCCATCCTTGCCGCGCTCATTGTCGTGCTGGCGGTTTTTATCTTGTAATCCCTGCCGCAAGTCACCTCACTTTTCGTTTCTCAGCATCTGCATTACTCTCCCCTTCATGAACCTCTCCCTCCACGTGGACGGTGCCTCGCGCGGCAACCCCGGGCCCGCTTCCGTTGGCGTCGTCATCAAGGACACCGACACCGGCAAGGTCATCCATGAAGCCGGCTACCCGCTCGGGCAACTCACCAACAACAGCGCCGAGTACCGCGGCCTCGTGCGCGGCCTCGCCCTGCTGCTCGCGCTCAAGGGCATCGAAATCGGCCGCGTTTCCATCCACAGCGATTCGCAGCTCATGGTCCGCCAGATCACCGGCGAGTACCGCATGAAGTCAGCCGACTTGATGCCGCTGCTCGAAGAGGCGCAGATGAAACTGCTGGGGCTGACGGATTGGACGATTCAGCATGTCCCGCGCGAGAAGAACGCCCGCGCGGACAAGCTCGCCAACATGGCGCTGGATGAAGGCAAGGCGGTCGTCCTCGTCGCGGGGCCGGGGACGGGCGAAGTCGCAAGCGAACCGATTGCAACAGTGAACGATGAACCTGCGGCACCCGCGAAAGGCAAAGGCAAGTCGAGCGAACCATCCGTCAACCTCGCCGACCTGCCCAAGTACTCCGGCCTGCGATGGTCGGCACGCCTGCGGCAATCGCCCGGGCCAATGTGCCCCGCCAAGTGTCCCGCCAAGACCGCCTTCATCTTCGGCCCCGGCCTGCCGCACGGCTTCTGCATCCACGCCGCCCAGGCGGTCTACGATGAGAACCCCACGCTGTGGAAAGAGGCGGGCGTGCAGACCTGTCAGACGGATTGTCCCAAGTGTGATGTGACGATTGAGGTGGAGCGGTTGGGGTAAGTTAGAATCATTTGGATGAGACTTCCCGAGCCGCGAACCCCGTCCGAAATTCGCGTCGGCGATCCGACCTGGGATATCGCCTATCTCTATCCCGAACAGGGCGATTGGTCGGCTGACGATTACCTTGCAATGAGTGCCCGCTCAAATCGCCACATCGAGCTTAGCAAGGGGTGCCTGATCCTTTTTCCGACGGAGACACTCACGCATCAACGCATCCTCGGTTTCTTGATCAGTCGTATGGGTCACGATGCGGGCATCGCGCGGCGAGGCGAGGTGCTTGCAGGCGGATACCCTGTGAGACTAGACGAAGTCACGATCCGGATGTGCGACATACTCTTCATGTTCGACGAGCACGCAGATCGCATGCTGGAAGAGTACTGCACCCAACCTGATCTGATTGTCGAGATCATCGGCGACGATCGCGACCACGTAAAGGAAACGAAACGCGACGAGTACGCCAAAGCAGGCATCGGCGAATACTGGATCATCGACCCGCGCGATCGGGTGATTCATGTACTCACGCTGCGCGGCACGACTTACGTTCCTCACGGCGAGTTCCGCGATCAGACGCCGGCAACCTCGCTACTCCTTGAAGGATTCGAAGTGGTGCCTGATGCCGTCTGGGCCGCGGGTGAAGGTCGCCGTTAGCTGGCCTTTTCATCTTCGACGCTCATCTTCTCCCCGCGCTGCAACCCCACCTTCTTCAACGCGATCAATCCGAAGATCGTCACGATGATCGCCTCGATGCCTCGATCAATCACCGCCGCGGCGAAGCCGATCGGGCCGACGCTCGCTGCCGTGACTCCCGCAATCGTCCACTCGCGCATACCCAGGCCGTTGGGCGTGAGGCCCAACAGCGAAACGAACGACCCCGCGCTGGCGGCGAGCACCGCGCTGTCCAGGCTGAGGTCCTGCCCCACCACCGCGAAGGCGATCCATAGCCGCAGCGCGTTGATGAGCATGTCCGCCAGTCGCAGCGGCACCCAGGTCCAGCCGAGTTCGATCTTCCGCTTGAGCAATCTTCCCGCGGCCAACGGTGCGACCAGCGTGGTGATCACCGCAGCCGCAAGCGCCACTTCATATTGATAGGCCGGCACAAACTGCACGATCGCCACCGCCCCGCCCAGCACCAGCGCCGCCAGGCTCATGATGATCGCGAGGATCGCCAGCGACTGCCGCACAGGCAGGTTGTGCTTCATCTTCAGGAATGCCGCCCGACCGATCAGTCCCGGCCGCAGCGGCAGGTAGTTGAGCAATCCGCTGCCGCACACCAGCGCGAACATCCTGCCCAACGGCACGCGCGGCTTCGCATCAAATGAAAGCGTCACGCTCCACCAAAGCAACCCCGACAGCAGCAGGTTCACCGCTACGCATCCCGCCAGCGACGCCAGATGCCACGGCTCCGCCTCGCCCAGCCGCGACCAGTCCACCTTCAGCGCCGCCATCAGAATCGCCGCCACCAGCAGGCCCACGCCCAGCGTCAGCGCGAGCCACGTGATGTTCGAACGCACCCATGAGGTCATGCAATCGATCGTAACATGAGAGCACCATCCGGGCAGAGCACCATCCCGACAGGATGGTGCTCCCGCGCCAACCCTTTCGGGATGGTGCTCCGCGCCAACCTTCCTTTCGCGTGCTAGAATGCGGCAAGCGAAGTTCCCACATTCTTAATCAGGGGTTTTATCCGTGCGACCGAGTGTTGCGGCCAGATCGATGAAACTCGCCGCCCACACCTCCAAGTCTCACCCCCCATTTCACGCGATTGAAAGTGAGGTC
Organism: Phycisphaeraceae bacterium; assembly: GCA_040902585.1. GTDB lineage: Bacteria > Planctomycetota > Phycisphaerae > Phycisphaerales > Phycisphaeraceae > JBBDXA01. The sequence continues at coordinate 25,461 of JBBDXA010000094.1, read as the reverse complement.
CATCATGGCTAATCAAGGTTCGTCCGCCGGTTCAGCCGCTCCCGCCGCGGGAGGCAACAACGGAGCGATTGCGGTGCTTGTTCTCGCCATGCTCGCCGGCAGCGCGTTTCTCATCGTGCAGGGTTATCACATCTTCAATTTCGAAGACCCCGCGACCAACCACGTCAAGTACACCGATGGCACGGTGCTGGCACTGGGCATCGTCAGCCTGGTCATCACCTTTGCCGTGATCGTCGTCTGCCTTCAGCTCAACCGCCTCGGCTCAGGCACCGGCAGCGAACAGGCGTCACTATCTGACAGCGCGCGCGATGCCCTGATGCTTTCGGATACCGCCAAGCGGATCATCTACCGCGAACGCGACCGCCAGGCCCTTCGCCGCGCCATCCGCGAAGACATCGACAAGCGTGACTACGAAGGTGCCCTCACCATGGTCGCCATGATGAGCCAGGTTTACGGCCACCGCATCGAGGCTGAGCAGTTCCGCAGTGAGATCGAAGTCGCCCGCGCCGTTGAGCAGGAAAAGAAAATCGACGAAGCGATCCGCAATGTCGATCAGATGATCGCCCGCCATGATTTTGAAGCGGCGATCATCGAGGCCGGCAAGGTCGAACGCGTCTACGCCGAGAGCGAACGCGTGGACAACCTCCGCAAACACGTCCGCGAAGCGAAGGACCGCTACAAGCACGAACTGGAACGCAAGTTCCTCGAGGCGGCCGGTCGCGATGACATCGAAGTCGCCATGGAACTGATGAAGGAACTGGATAAATATCTCAACGAAGGCGAGGCGGCTCCCTTCCTCGAAACCGCCCGCGGCGTCATCGGCAAGAAGCGGCAGAACCTGGGCGTGCAGTTCAAACTCGCGGTTCACGATCGCGACTGGACCGCGGCTGTGCGCGTGGGCGAACAGATCATCCGCGAGTTCCCCAACTCGAAGATGGCGGGCGAGGTGCGGGCTGTGGTCGATGAGCTTCGCGCCCGCGCGACGGGCCAGCAGGCGGTCGGGCAGCGGGAACTGGTGTGATCGCGTAAATCACAAAAACAAAAGCTCCAAAACACAAACAAATCTCAAAAGGCAAATCTCAAAGCGCATAAGGTGCCCACAGGTGTCGAAGCTGCGACTTGAAGGTTGATCTTTGAGATTTGTTTGTGCTTTGGAGCTTTCGTCTTTGGAAGTTACGCCCTAGCGTCGATACATGAACGTCATAAACGCGATCCCCTGCGACGAGATCATGCGCCAGGCGAGTTCCACATCATCGCCATAACGCGGGTCAGCCTTCTTCACCGTCGCCAGCAGGCATTCGAGCCAGAGCTGATACAACTCCGGCGGAATGTCAGCCGCACCGCTGCTGTGCTTGCGGGCGATCTCGCGGAGCCCATCGGGAATCCGCTTCGTCGCGAACAGGTTCGCCAGCAGGATCAGCGACTGCTTGAGCATCTGCTTTTGAAACGTCATATCCACATGCTGAAACTTCTGTGCCACGGTGGGCGAGGCGGCAATGAATCGCTCGTAGAAATCATCGAAGAACGCGTTCTCCTGCGACGTCGACCCGCCGAGCACGCGCTTGTAGCTGTCCGCAAAAACCTTTTCGTAGTCGATCACGAGCAAACCTCACTCATAAACCCCGGCTCATCGTACCGCAGGCAGCCCCACCTGGCCGATGAACCAATCAGTCGATGGCCTGCCACAGGATAGAATAGCGTGACTCCTGATGCATTGAGCATGACGACATTCAACGACACCACTTCGCTTGACGACCTGGCGCAGGTACTCCGCAGTGCCGCCCTGCTGTCGCATCATGCCTGGCAAACTCCTGCGACCGGGACCGCTTCCATGCCGCCATCGATCAACACCGACGATCTCTCCTCCGATCTGTTTCGGCTCTTCACCCTGCTGAGGGAGCGCCGCGTGTCCTACCTGCTGGTCGGCGGCATCGCCCTCCTGCGCTACGTCGAAGGTCGGAACACCGAAGACATTGACCTCGTCCTTTCCGTCGCTTCACTCGAAGCGATTCCCGAGATCGAAGTCAGCGAGCGCAACGCGGACTTCGCCCAAGGCCGCTTCGGCAGCCTTCGCGTGGATGTGCTGCTGGCGAGCAACCCCGTCTTCGATCGCGCGCTCAAGCATCATGCGACCACTCATCGCTTCCACACCTTCGAGGTGCCCTGCGCGACCGTGGAAGGCCTGATCATCCTGAAGCTCTACGCGCTGCCCGACCTTTACGCCCAGGGCAAGTTGCAGCGGGCCATGCTGTATGAAACCGATATCGCCATGCTGTGCCAGCGCTATCATCCTGATCTCCGCGCGTTGCTAGAGTCGCTGCGCTCGCATGTGGCGGAAGGTCCGTACGAAGAACTGCAACGCATCGTTACGGAAATCGAGGCGAAGCTCCGCCGAATAAAAGGCTGAATCACCGCAGCAGCCACGCCGCCGCCGCCGGCACCAGCTTCGCCGCGTCGCCCTTCCACAGCGTCACCGCATCCTTCTTTCCGCTCAGGTCGTACGCCTTCGTCGCTGCATTTTCCAGCTTCGCTTCGCCGGTTATCCAGAGCTCGCCGGGGGCGGAGAGTGCGATCAAAGCAGGCACGTCACCCAAGCCCACCGCGCCGGGCACGAACATCGCATCATCCGGCTCCGTCACCTTCACGAAGCGGAAGCCTTCCGTATCCACCGCGCACCTTCGCACCAGCGCCCCGACCTGCGCTCTCGCCGCCAGCGCGATCACCCCGCCGCCGTTCACGCCCACCAGGTCCACCGCATCGGGCGTGCGCTCATGACTGTGAACCAGGGCGATCGCGGTCATCACATCATGCACCCGCCGGGCAAACATCGAATGGTTGTAGCCGTACGTGTACCCCACGAACTGCTGCCAGGGCTGATCGCCCTTGGAGTAACCGATGAGCTTCTGCGAAGTCGCCGGCTCCTCGCCGGCCTTGAGGTATTCGCCGGTCTTGAACAGGTCGATCGCGCACACCGATGCGCCCTTATCCAGAATCGACTGCACCTCGGGGATCGGCGTGCCGTCGCCCTGATAGATGCCGCTCTTGCCGGCCTTGCCGTCGATCCAGATCACCACCTGCTTGTTCCACTCCTTGGGATAGAGGAACACCGCGGGCACTTCCTCGCCTTTCTCGCGGTCGCGCAGGATGCCGGCCATCTCGATCACCTTCGCGTCGGCCTTCTTCTTCGTCAGCTCCCATTCGATCTGCTTTAGCCGCGGCTGGCGACCGATGAGTACATCCCATCCGCCGCCCACCAGGTAGCGATAGCTCAGCAGATCCACCGGCTTCTTCGGCTCCAGGTCCGCAAGCTGCTTCTGGCGATCCTGCGTCATCCACTTCAGCAGCCCGCGCTCGTAGGTATCACCGATATTGTTGCCCGAAGGCTTGGGGTGCGATTCGTCCCACACGGAAAGCTCCCTCTCGCTCTTGAAGTCGAAGTCGCGTTCCTGATCGGCACCGCCCACGTTCAGGTTCAGGTGCTTGTTGAACCAGCGGTACATGACTTGCCGCGACATGTAGTTGTAGTTGTGACCGAACTGCGTGTAGGCGGTGCACTGCACGTGGTCCGGCACGCCCAGCATTTTGAAATGCTGCTGAAGCTCGGGGTAGCCTTTGGTCATCATCTCCTTGGTCCAGTCGTCGGCGGCGCTGATGCCCGTGGGGCGCGGGGCGGCCATCGCGGCGAACTCGATGTTGCCGGAGTTGAGGCGAAGGTAGTTGGCGTTCTCGCAGGTGCAGCCGCCCTGCATCGCGGTGGAGACCATCACCGCCGGGAAGGAGACTTTGATGCGCCCTTCGATGGCGGTGAGGATCATCGTCTGCGTCCCGCCGCCTGATGCCCCGGTGCAGGCGACGCGCTGGGCATCGACCTCCGGCAGGCTCAAAATAAAATCCGTCGCCGCGACCGAGTTGTACGTCTGCAAGCCCATCATGTTCTGGCCGTACAGCTCCGCCATCGGGCTGAAGTAGCCCCACTTGCCGACTTCCGTTTCGTTCATGTGCTTGCGCACCCCGGGGCGATGCTGCGTGAACTGCACGCTGTCGGCATAGCCGATCATGTCGTAGTGAAACACGACGCAGCCGAGACGCGCCAGGTGTACGCAACGCGCCTGAAGCGGGCTGCGATAGGCGCTGACCCAGCGCTCGCTCTTGTTGGTAATCTCCTTCACGTTGAGCTGCCGGTCATCGTAGAACCGCCCGTTAGGCCAGTGCCCGTGCGGGCAGAGGATGCCGGGCCGTTTGCCGTCCTTTTCGCCGTTCTTCAGAGATGCGCCGGCAGGACGATAAAGATTGCCCGTGACGTAATGGCCGGGATAGCTCTCGAAGTAAACCTTCTCGATGGTGTAGTCGCCGCAGTCGATCTTGCCGTGAACGACTGCATTCAGCGGCGTGCGCGTGGGCATCGGCCAGAGACCTTGCGAAACGCGAATCTGTCGATGCACGAACTCCTCGCGCACCGCCCATTGAGCCGGCGTCTCGCTGGGCTTGAACGGGAAGTAGCCGTCGAGATTCTTCGGCTCGGCGTAGCGCACATCCTTGGGCAACTCGCCCTCGGGATACGCCCGCGGCCCGGCGGCGGAGACGACAGTGAAACACAGCAGCGACAGGCTGAGTGAAAGGACGAACAGACGGAAGTGGCAGCGCATCATGGGAATCCTCCTGCGGGTGAATGCATATCGTACCGCAGCGACCGGCGATCCGTGGACTACAATCTCTTGCGTCCACTCCAGATCGAGGGCCCGATGCGATACATGCTTAAAGCCGCCGCAATCATTGCCGGCATCATCCTGCTGGCACTGGGGATTCACGTGGGGATGATCTGGGTCGACCCAATTCCAGTTCGCCTCGGCATGCCGTGGCGAGAAGCGAAACAACAACTCAATCGAGTGATCTCGTTCGATGTTGCGAGCGGCATTCAGGCAGGGCACTCCATCAACGAACAGACGGGGCACCCCGACTACTTGAATCGCCTGTTGTTTGTCAGCTTTCCTGATCGACGATGCCTCGAAATCTGGCTGCGCGCGGATTACGATCCGAACCTTGGCCACAAGGAGCCGGACTGGCGTATCAATTCACTTGTCCTGGGCCCCTTCGGCAAAGGTTACGGGGGCAAGTTCGCTTGGATCGAGTTCCCCAAGACATATCCAGACGTGATTAATCTTGGTGCCTATCACCTGCGGGTGATCGTCCTCTGGACCGCCGCGCTGATAGCCTCTGCCCTGACAGTCACCGCAACGTGGAGGCGGGCGAGGACGCGGGTCGCAAGGGCTTCCATTGCGCCGCTGACAAACCTATGATCATCCGACACAAGGGAATTGAACAATGCCCCAATCCGCAGTTGACAAGATCATTGGCCAGATCCACCGACTGACTTCGGCACAGCGGCGCCAATTGGATCGCCGACTCGCCGCCGATGCGGACCGCCAGTGGGAGGCGGCGGCGATCAAGGCACGACAGCAGGCCAAGGCGCGCGGCGTGGATCAGAAGGCCATCGATCGCGCCGTCAAGGAAAGCCGATACGGGGCATGAAGGTTTTCTTCGACACCAATGTCTACATCGCCGAGGCTCTGTTGGGTGAGGGCGCGGCAAGGATCATCCATGCGACCAAACGGGCACGCTGGCGGAGTTACACCTCGCGGTACGTTCTCGACGAAGTCGCGCGCGTGTTGGTTGACGCACTAGGGGTATCACGCGCGTTCGCACAGGCCACGCGCGACCGAATCCGCCGACACTGCGCTATCGTCAAGGATGTTCCAAGCAGGCATGAAGTTCCGGAAGATCCGAAGGATAGTGCGATTCTCGCAGCGGCGGTCACGGCGGGTGTTAACTGGCTGGTCACCAACGACCGCCATCTTCTTTCGCTCGATCCCTACGAGAGCGTGCGAATCGTGAGTATGGATGGGTTCACGACCATCCTTCAGGATCACGGCCTCCTGCCGAATGATTGAGAATTGATTCGCCAAGGCGTCGCGGTACGCCCGCATCATTCCCTTTCCTCGCGCGCGCTTTCCGCCGCGGCTGCGCCCTTCCCGCGCCTGCTAAACGGTGACCTCAACATCCCCCACAGACTTCGCCAATCGCCCTCCTCCCAGCCATCGAGGCCCAGCGAAATCTCCTCCGGCTTGTCGCGCAGGCGGAACGAACCAAAGAGCCGATCCCAGATGCTCAGGAAGCTCGAATAATTCGAATCCGTCTCCGGCTGCCAGCGCGAGTGATGCACGTAGTGCATCCAAGGCGTCACGATGAAAAGTCTCAGCACCCTGTCCAGCCCGCGCGGCATGCGCACGTTGCTGTGATGAAACATGATGATCGGCAGCGAGATCGCCTCATACAGCAACACCTGTGGAATCGTCATACCCAGAAGCGGCAGCACCGCTGAGCGCACCATCAGCGACAGCAGGATTTCCACCGTGTGAAAGCGCACCGCCGAGGTCGCGTCCATCTCCGCATCGGCGTGATGCACGGCATGGAACCGCCAGAAAAAAGGAACGCGATGGTTGAGGCGATGCCACCAATACTGCCAGCAGTCGAAGAGAATGATCGCCAGGACCCAATGCAGCCACGGCGGCATCTCCAAGTGATGCAGCAGACCGATCTGATGCAGCCGCGAATACTCGGTGACGTAGAGAATGATGAAGGCGAAGCCGAAGGCAATCGCGCCGTTGATCAGGGCGATGCCGAGGTTGGCTAGGCCGTGCGAAAGGCGTCTGCGCCGGTTGAGGTACATCGGCGCGATGGACTCGATGGCCCAGAACGCGGCAAGCGTGACGGCGGCGGCGATGTAGCGGCCGGTGTGCAATGCGGAGGCGAGTTGTTGTTCGGATTCGCTTAGTGCCATGACTTGATCGCATTCACTCAGCGACTCGCCGCGTCAGCGAACTTAATCCCGCCGCGCACGATCACCACACCCGTCACCGCGAGCCAGAGCATGAACGCGTGATACACCGGCATGTACACGGCGTCGTTATCCGGCAGGCCCATCGTCAGCGCCATGGCCGCGAATCCAATCAGGGCTGCTGCGCCGACCAGCACACGCGGCAGCGCCCCGCCGAGCCACAAGCCCCACGCGAGCACGACGAGACCAAGGCCGGAGAACACGCGACCAAAGCGCACGAGGCAGGTGACATATTCCGTGTCTACTTTCAGGGCCTGCACGAAGGCTTTCATCTCCTCCGGTGATTTACCCGCCAGTTCCTTCGCGCCCCATGCGCCGTGGTGGTAGTAGAAGGCTTCACCGAGCGCGCCGACGATGAGCCCCGCGGCAATGACAGCCGCGCCGGGCCAGATCATGACCTTTGCCGCTGACTCGCTGGCGAACGATGCCAGCGCGATGAAGGCGATCAGGGCGGTGATCATGCCGAAGATCTGAACGCGATAGATCCAGATCCAGAGTCGGAACTGTTCGTGAATCGGCGCGAAGACCTCGGCCTCGAAGTAGGTGCCGATCTTGACGGGCAGGAGCATTGAGCCGAGCCACCACATGAGGGCGGCGGCGAGAAACGCGCCGCCGGTGAAACGAAACTGAGCGGTGCGGGACATGGGACGACCTCCAAACATGAGGGTGCCAGGGGAGACATGATATCGCGCGACACGTCGATCGTGGTTAGCGGCGCGGCCGATCCCCCGGTGTCCGCGAGGCCCGCCTGTGTGTTTGGGGCATTGCGCGGCGGGGCGCTACTTCGCTTCCTTCGATACTAATCGCAGGCCCATGATCCCGGCGTAGTGCTTTCCGTTGTGCGTCAGCAACGCCATGTCGTGGCGCAATGCGGACGCCGCGATCCACGCATCGCCACAATCGATTGACTGGCCCAGCGTGCGCCGATGAGCTGTGATCTCGGCCCAGCGCCGCGACATCAGGTCGTCATAGGGCAATACAAGGCACCGCGCGATCGCGCCATCCAATTGGGCGCGACGGGTTTCACCCCCATTTCGCACGATCGCCCACAGCCTCAACTCCGCCACCGATTGGAAGCAGAGACAAGGCTGGGTGTTTACCGTGTGCGGTACGTAGAAGTCGGCGCGGGTGTCGCCCTTGAATATGAACGAAAACACGTCGGTGTCGAGCAGGATGTGCGTCATCAGCGGCGGGCTCCGCGAATGAAGGCGAGGAAATCGTCAACGGAATCCTCCGCAGGCCAATCACCCGCGAGCTCTCGGCAACTCGGCATTGGCTTCACGCCCTGCTCGCGGGCCAACTCCTCAAGCGTCCTGTTCCGCCAGGACTCGGAGGGGCCGCCCTCGACTTCGATGCGTACCGCGGTGCCCTCAGGGAGCTTTGCCGCCCCATCCAGCACCGCGACGCCGTTCTTGATGTGTCCGCTGTAGGTCATTGGAACTCTCAGGGCATTATAACGGCGTTGCGGTTAGCGCCGCGGCGGTTAGCGGCGCGGCCGATCCCCGGTGCCCGCGAGGCCCGCCTGTCGGCGATCATCGCACCACGGCGCGTGCCGCACACGGGTGGGCCTCGCGGACTCGGCCCGACCGCTAAACGGGGGGCGATCCGTCACGCCTTCCACTCGTACGCCTTCTGCTGGCGGTAGCCGGTGAGTTTGATCGTGCCGCCGGGGTACAGGTCCATCGTGGTGTAACTGTTGTTCTTCTCGCCCGTGCCTTCGATCATCGCCGCGAGGGTGCAGTAGTGAATGCCCGCCACTTCGTGGTAATCGTTCTTATGACTGTGACCCTGGAAAACAGCGAGCACGTTGCCGGCCTTTTCCAGCGCCTTGCGCACAATCGGCGCGTTCTTCACGGCGTGATTGCCGGGAATGTCCAGCCTTTGATGGGCGAAGATGATGGTCTTCTTTCCGCTGCGCTTCAGGTCATCGGCGAGCCATTCGACCTGCCCGGCTGGGATGTTCGCATCCGTCCAGGTGAAATTCTTTCTCTGATAAGGCTTGCCATCGGCGCGGAAGCAGGCATCGAGCACGACAAAGTGAAACCCTTCGCGATCGAAGGAATAGTGAGCATCCTTCTGCCCGACGGCTCCAAGGAACTCCTCCTTGGTCAGCGTGTCCACGCAGTGATTGCCCAGCACGCAGTGACGATCCTTGCCGATCGCGGCGAAGGTTTTGTTGATCACGGAGAGATACGCCAGCTCGGTCTCGACGGAATCGGCGGCATCGATCAGGTCGCCGAGTTCGACGATGAACTGCGGTTTGTCCTTCGCGAATTGAGCGGCGGCTTCGGCGAGCTTGGTCGGTGTCTCGCGGTAATGACGGGAGCCGGCGGGCGGTTTGTGGGCGTAGTGAAGATCGGAGATCAGAGCGATGCGAAGAGCGGCTTTTGTTTCATCCGTTTCGGCGAAGAGATTACTTGCGTCGGTTGATCCAAAGGCGGCGGTGGTGAGAAGGAGCGAACCGTGTTTGAGGAACGCGCGGCGGGCGAGGCGAGTAAGTTCGGATTGAGACATCGTGACACTCGGGGCGAGAGTGGCGTGAATGGGGCACCGAGGGCGAACGGGTGGGCCTCGCGGACACCGGGGGATCGGCCCGACCGCTAACCGGGCATGACGGGCAATTACTTACTTCGCGGGTTCTTCCTTCGGGGCATCGAACTTCACGATCTCCTGCCCGTTCGTGCCGTTCCACACGTGGACGATGCTCGACTGTCCGCCGGCCGCGACGACCTTGCCGTCGGGCGTGACGGTGACGCAGTGCATGAAGTCGCTCGCGCCGGCGAAGGCTCGCACGTTCTGGCCGTTGTCCTTGACCATCTTCACGCCCGAGTCGCCGCAGGCGGTGATGGTGGTGTCGCTGACGCCGATGAACTGGATCGCGGTGACTTCCTTGTTGAAGCCCTGTACGGTTCGCTTCTGGCCGCCGACGACCACATCCCAGACTTTCACGACGTTGTCCGCGCCGGCGCTCATGAGTGTCCGGCTGTCCGCAGCCCAGCTCACGCCCAGCACATGATGCGTGTGGCCTTCGTAGCTGGCGATGAACTTGCCTTCGGGGATGGACCATGTCTTGACGAACTTGTCAGCCGCGCAGGTGGCGAGCTTTTTGCCATCGTAGGAAAACTGTATACCGAAGACGGTGTCGGAGTGAGCGTCGACGATTTCGCCGACGAGCGAGCCGGTCTCGACGTTCCAGAATTTCACTTCGCCCGAGCGCGAAGGCTGGCCGCCGCCGGTGGCGAGAGTCTTGCCGTCGGGACTGAAGGCGAGGGAAAGGACGCGATCGATCAGGGGCGAGTCGATGTCGCCGGTGCCGATGGTGCGTTCGAGTTTCCAGTCGGCATCGAGGTCCCAGAGAGTCGCGTGCTGGTCGGCTGAGCCGGAGAGCAGATCACCCTGCGGCGTGAAGGCGAGCGAAAGAATCGGACCCGCGTGGCCCTTCTGCGCGGCGAGCGAACTGCCATCTTCCGCGGACCAGGTCTGCACGACCTGCCCTTCGCCGCCGGTGGCGAGGAAACGATTGTCCGCAGAGAAAGCCACGGCGATGACGGGCTTGACCGACTCCGTCGCTTCCTTCTTCTTCGCTTCGACGGCTGCGGCGGCTTCGGTCTTGGTCTTCTCGGATACGGTCTGATCATCCTTGGCTTTCGACAGTGCTTCATCGGCACGCTGGAGCGCAGCCGCAGCCGAGGTCACGGCATTCATCGCGCTGTCCTTGGCGCGAACGGAAGCCTCCATCGCGTTCTTCGCATCGGTGAAGGGCTTGTCCTGGGCCTTCATCGCCTGTTCAGTTTTGTTCTTGTTGTTCGTTGCATCAGTGAAGCGTTTATCCGCGGCGGCCTTGGCGGCCTCGGCTGCTTTCTGCTTTTCGACCGTGTCGGCGGCAGCCTTCTTCGCGGCTTCATGAGCCGCCATCGCCGCTTTCATCTCCGCGTCCTTGGCCGGGTCCTTCGGTTTGGCGGCATCGAGCGCGGCCGCCGCCTGCGCCAGCGCGTCAGCTGCGACCTTCGCCGTCGCCTCACGACTGGCGAGGCTGGCCTCGGCGGCCTTGAGCGCGGCCTGCAATCCCGCATCATCGGCCTTCTTCGCCAGCTCTTCCTTCGCCTTGGCCAGTCCATCCTGCGACATCTTGAGTTTCGCCTGTCGCTCCTCGTGATAGGTTTGCGCCTTGTCTTTTGCTTCCTGAAGTTTCGCCATCGCGGCGGCATCAGGATTCGACGCGCTCACAGCGGGCGTCGCGGTAAGCTTGTCCTGCGCGCTCTTCGCATCAGCCTTGGCCTGCGTCACCGCTGCATCCGCGGCAGTGCGCCCTTCCGTCGCGGCCTTGAGCTCCGCCTCCGCCTTGGCAAACTCTTCATCCGCCTTCTTCTTGGTCTCATCCACCTTCGCGAAGGCGTCGGTCTTGGCCTTCAAATCTTCTTCGGCCTTCTTCACCGCCTCCTGGGCTTTCTTCATCGCGTCGTCCTCAGCCTTCTTGCGCTTGTCCGTTTCGCCGACGAGGGCCTTGTAATAGGCGATGTGCTGATCCTGAAGCTGGGCGAAGCGAGTCGCATCTTCCGTAAGCAGGTCCATCGCGGGCTGCCCCTTGAGCTCGGCCACCTGCTGGCCGTTGTCGGCGCGGAAGAGCTTGGCGCTGTTGCCGCCTGCTGAAGCGAAACGCTGGCCATCAGGGCGCGCGGCGACAGCCGTGACCGGTGAGCCGTGATTCATCTGGCGAATCATCTGGCCGTTGTCGGCGTTGATGTGACGAACGGTGCCATCCTGGCTGCCCGAGAGAATCTGCGTGTCGGCAGTGGGCAGCGTGACCAGCGCGGTGACGGGGCCGCCGTGGAGTTTGATTTCCTTCTCGGGCTTCAAGGGTTCGAGCGCGGGGGCAGCCGGTGGCTCAGCGGGCTTTTCATCCTTCTTCTCGTCCTTCTTGTCGCCTTCCTTCTCGTCCTTCTTTTCTTCCTTCGCCGGCGCGGGCTTCGCAGCGGGCTTTGGTGCCATCACCGCGGCCGTGTTCCAGATGAGAATGCTCTTGTCTTCGTGGCCGGTGGCGAACTTCGCTTCCTTGGCGACCCAGGTCACGGCATTCACTTCCGATGGGGCATCGAGCTGGGCAAGCTGCTTGCCGTCGGCTGCGTTCCAGATGCGTGCGGTCTTGTCGACTGACGCAGTGATGAGCCATGAGCCGTCGGCTGAGAACTTCACATCCTTGATCGCGCCGGTGTGGCCCTTCAGCTCAGGACCGGGCTTGCCTGAAGGCAATTCGAAAAGCTTCACCGTATTCCCCGCGCCCAGCGCAGCGAGCCTCTTGCCATCTGTGCTGAGCGCCATCGTGCGCACCTGTTCGCCCGTCGTGATATCGCCGAGCTTCACGTTCGCGGGCTTGCGCCAGAGCTTCACGATGCGATAACCAGCCGAGGCGAGCAGCGTGTTGTCCGGGCTGAACTGAAGGGCCTGCACCAGATCGCGATGGGCATTGCCTGCCTGCTTGTAGATGCCGCTCTTGACCAGGGCCGGGTCGGTCAGGCGGGTGACGAGCGATTTCGTGGGCACGTGATAAATGAAAACCTGATTGGCCCGACCCGCGGCGATGTACTGGCCGTCGTCCGTCATGCTGATCGCGTACACCGGATTCAGGCCCGCGGGCAGCGGCTGCCATGCGAGCGGGATGTTCTTGATGACGACATCGCCCTTGGCGCCCTGATTGATCCAGAGCTTGATCAGGCCCAGATCTTCGGAGGTAAGATCCTTCGCGTTGACCTTGTTGTTCTTGGGCGGCATCGTGGGCTTGGACTGATGCGATGCCAGTTGCAGCAGCAGACTTTCATCGCCCTTGCCCGGCACGACCACCGCGCCTGACTCGCCACCCTTGGCGATGGTCTGCGGCGACTCAAGAATCAGATCGCCCTTGGCGTCCGTCGAGTTGTGGCAGGCGGTGCAGCTTCGCTTGAAGATGGGGAGGATGTCTTTCTGGAAGTCGACCGCATCGCGCTTGAGGTCGGCGATGGGGATGCCGGGGGAGCCTTTTTTCTCGTCGGCTGCGGATGCATAGGCGCAAGCGCAGCTGAGGACGAGGGCGGTGATCAGGGCGAAAGAAAGACGGGTGCGGCGTTGCTGCATCAAAATGCTCCATCCTGGAGAAACTGTTTCCGGGTCAGCGAGGACCCGTGTCAATCCTTATTGATACCGCGAAGTACGAAGTAACGAAGTAACAAAGTGACGAAGTGACGAAGTTCCTATCGGGTTCCACTGCGTCACTTCGTCACTCCGTCACTCCGTCACTTTCCTTTGAATCTTCATCAACTGCCCAATGCCTTTACCCGCCAAGGCCAGCAGTTCATCGAGCTGTTTGCGGGTGAAGGTGCCGCCTTCGCCGGTGCCTTGGATTTCGATGAATTCGCCCTTGTGGTTCATGGCGACGTTCATGTCCACATCGGCCTTGCTGTCGAGCGGGTAGTCCAGATCGAGGTAGGCCTTGCCGTCGATGATACCGACACTGATGGCGGCGATGGGGCCCTTGATCGGGTCGCGGGTGATGATCCCCTTGGCGCGGGCGTGGGCGACAGCCTGAGCGAGGGCGACGAAGGCCCCGGTGATGGAAGCGGTGCGCGTGCCGCCGTCAGCGACGAGGACATCGCAGTCACAGGTGATGACCAGGCCGGGCATTTTGTCGAGATCGACCGCCGCCCGAAGGACGCGGCCGATAAGCCTTTGAATCTCGGTGGCGCGGCCGTCAGGGCCTCGCTTTTTGCGATCGCGCGTGGAGCCGGGCAGCATGGAATACTCGGCGGTGACCCAGCCGCGCAGGGGCACACCGGTGACTTTGTCGCAGAGGAATTTGGGGACATCGGTGGAGATGCTGGCGGTGCAGAGGACGCGCGTGTCTCCCTGCGAGATGATCACGCTGCCCACGGCGGCCGAGGGAAACGGCTCGATGGTGACGGGGCGGAGATCGGTGGGTTTACGTGGCTTGGGGTTTCGAGGCATGTCAGGCATGAAAGCAGGATGCGGGCGCGCGTGCAAACCCACCCACGGGAGTGGGTGGGCTTTTGTGGAGCGGTGTTTACCTTGTTTCTAATTTCTGACTCCTGATTCCTGACACCTGTCTCCTGATTCCTGATTCCTGACTCCTGACTCCTTTCCCCCTGCACAGGAATATTCGCAGCGCCTAAGATGTTGTCAGCTATAGAGCGAACAGGAGGCTTCGCAGTGCAGACCTCGGAATTCCGCCGCATGGCGATCGATGAACTTGACGCCGTGTACCGCATGGCATTTCACCTGTGCAAGAACGCCGACAGCGCGGCGGACCTTGTGCAGGAGACGTACCTGCGCGCCCTGAAAGCGGAAGCAACCTTCGAACTGCGCGAGCGCGGCATCCGGCCCTGGCTTTTTAAGATCCTGCACAACTGCTTTTACACCAAGTGCGGCAAGGATCGCAGGGCTCCGACGCTTGCCGACGACCTGCGGCACGAAGGCGTCGCCAGTGAGCTGGACACGCCCACCCCCGCGTGGGACCTGGCCAGCCTTGACTGGGAACAGGTGGACCAGCGCCTGAAGAAGGCGATCGACGACCTGGACCCGCGTTACCGCGATGTGCTCCTGTTATGGGCCATCGAAGGATTGAAATACCGCGAAGTGGCCGATGTGCTGGATGTGCCGCTGGGCACCGTGATGAGCCGGCTGTACCGGGCCCGGGCGATTCTCAGTGAGAAGCTCGCACAGGTCGCGGCTGAAAACGGCATCGCCACGGAGTGACGAGTGGCGAGTGACGTGTTAATCGTTTCAAGTGGAATTTCAAAAGCTGATAGCTGATAGCTGACGGCTCATAGCTCAACAGGACCCTCCGCCATGCCCAAGCCGATGGATGACAAAGAAGTCCGCAAGTACCTCGAGGCGTTTGCCGACGGGGAACTGGACGTGGAACAGAACCTGCGCGTGCTCGAGCACATGTCCATGAACCCGCAGGCCACGCGCCGGGCGATGCATCAGCAGCAACTGCGCCAGGCCGTCGAACGGGCGATGAAGGAGTGCTCTCCTGCCGCTCCCTCCGACCTTCGCGCGAAGATTGAAGCCATCGCAAGCCAAGCCAACGACGATGACGCGGTGACCCTGAAGCAGATGCGGGCGGCCAAGCACGATCGCGGCATCCTCGCCGTGCTGCGACGCTGGACACCGGCGATCGCGGCGGCGGTGATCCTGGTGGTGACCGCGTCGATCTGGTTCCAGATGCGGCAGGACGCGGCGCAGCCGGGCCTTCCGGTGTATCAGGTCGACGCCCGAACCGCCGGCCGCATCGATCGCCGGCACGAAACCTGCGCCGCGGCGCTGGACCGGCTCTCCAAGGCCCACGATTTCGGCAAGGAAGTGGGCATACTGCCGGAGAAGGTGAAGGAATTCCTCGCGATGAACGAAGGCGTGCCGGTGCTTGATCTTTCCTCGATCGGCTACGAGTACGCCGGCGCGGGCCAGTGCGGCGCGGCCGGGGGTAAGTCGGTACACGTGGTCTACCGCGGCAAGGACAAGCCGCCAATCAGCCTGTGGATCCGCGCCGACAGCGAAGGCGAGGTGACGATCGACGAAGGCAAGGTCTACGTCGCGACGCCAGCCGACATCGCGCACCCGATCCTGATCTGGCGGCGCAATACGACAGTGTTCTACCTCACGGGCATGCCGGTGAAGGAGCTGATGACGCCGGCGTGGGAGCTGGCGACGGCGCGGTGAGCGGAGCGGGAACAAAGCAGAACTGGAGCACCGTCCCGGCAGGGCGGTGCCGCAAGCGTGCCGCTACCTGACAGCACCACCCTGCCGGGATGGTGCTCCAAACTCAACAGACAAAACAACGCACCTCTCCGTTCCTCATTTCCTCATTTCCTTAGCGCCACTCCCTGTCTCACGCTTGCCTCGGCAGCGCCTTCACCCGCGCCGCCACCGCCTTGGCAAAGCCCCTTCTGATACTTTTGTAATTCACGTGTTCGACCGAATCCGGTTCGATCCGCGTGCCTTCATCACCGCCGACCCATTCCACTTTGCTCTTGCCCTGCAAGCCCGCGCGGGCGGTTAAGGCTGCGCCGATCGCCGAGGCATCAGCCGCCTCCGACAACACCAGCGGCACGCCCAGCACATCACACACAATCTGCGACCACAGGTGCGATTGCGTGATGCCGCCGGTCAGGCGAATGAACCTGCGCGAATCAATCGAGACCTGTGGCTGAAGCACCTCCCACACATCCGCAAGACAAAACGCCACCGCTTCCAGCGCCGCCCGCGCCACATGCCTGCGCTCACGATCGGAAAAATTCAAAAGGTCCGGCTGCAAATCCGGCCGCCAGTGCGGCGTGCGCTCGCCCGCATAAAAGGGCAGCAGCAGCACCCCTTCCGCGCCGGCCTCTGTTCTTTTCGCATCGGCGAAGAGCTGAGTAAAACCTTCTTTCTCGGGAAGGTCACCGTAGAACTCACTGCGGATGCGATCGACCGCCAGGCCGCCGTTGTTAATCGCGCCGCCTGCGAACCACAGGCCGCCCGTCAGGTTGTAGCACCAGGTGCGCTGCTGCGGATCGAGCAGCGGTTTGTCGGTGGTGACGCGTACGGCCCCGCTGGTGCCGACGGTAATGACGACGGAGCCGGAGGTGTTGGGCGCGACCGCGCCGGAGCCGAGGTTCGCCATGCCGCCGTCGCTGCCGCCGGGGTAAACGGGCAGTTTCAACGGAAGGCCGGTCGCGCGGGAGACGCCTGGAAGAATGGTGCCCACCCGATCGGTGGGTGCGAGCAGCGTGGGAAGTTGGCCGCGGTGAAGGCCGCTCAAGCTCAGGAGTTTTTCATCCCACGTTCGCTTGTGCATATCGAGCCAGCCGGTGGAGGAAGCGATGCAGGTGTCGGTGGCGAGCTTGCCGGTGAGCTGGAGAAGAATCCAGTCTTTGATGGCGACGAATCCGCCGTTGAGGTTCAGGCCGTGCGCTTCGCGCCACCAGGCGAGTCGCGCGGGGTGATAGAGCCACTGCGACGGGCAACCGGTGCGTTCGTAGGCTTTGAGCGCAGCGAGCCGTTTCCTCAGAGGCAGGAGATCGCGCGCCTGCCGCGTGTCCGCCCAGGTCAGGGCGCGGGCGAGCGGCTGGCCTTCGCTGGTGATGGGCAGAAAACTGTGCATCGCGCCGCTGAGGCCCAGGGCCTTGAGCTGCGCGGGGGCGACTTGTGATGTGAGTTCTTTCAGGGCATCGCGCACGCCCTGCCAGACTTCGATGACATCCTGTTCGCTGGTGCCGGGCTCGGGTGTGTAGGTGGGATATTTGCCGGTGCCCTTGGCGTGAACCTTGCCGAGGTCATCGATGGCGACGGTTTTACAGGCCGTGGTGCCGATGTCGAGCCCGAGGTAGAGCGCGGTGGTCATGCGGCGGCATCATCGCACAAAGCCGCGACCGGTGGTCGCGGTCGCCGGCAAAACGGTCACGCGAATAGCGACGATGTCCGGATCGGCGAGACGTTTGCAACGATCATCCACGATAATCCTGAACGTGTCGGCCATCGTGGCACCGCGACCACCGGTCGCGGCTTTATGCCCGCGGCTGCTGCATCGACAGACAATGCAATGCCCCGAAGCCGACGACGAGCTTCTCCGCGCGAACGCCGACGATCTGCTTGCCCGGCATCGCCTCTTCCAGCGTGCGCAGCGCGACCTCATCACTCTTCTGCCCGAACACCGGCACCAACACGCCTTCGTTCAGAATGAGAAAATTCGCATAGCTCGCGGGGATCTGATAGTGACCGCCTTCATCATTCCCGATCGGCGGATAGTCGTGGAACATCGGCTCGGGCACCGGCAGCGCGACGAGGTTGAGCTTCTTCCCGTCCTGATCGCGAGCCTGCTGAAGGGCGCGCCAGTTGTTTTCGAGCATCTCGTGGTCGGCGTTTTCTTTGGGAGCGCGGAGGGAGGCGACGGTGTCGGGCGCGATGAAGCGAGCGACATCATCGATATGGCCATCGGTGTCATCGCCTTCGATGCCGCCGGGCAGCCAGATGATGTGGCGGGTGCCCAGGGCCGCGTGAATCTTCGCTTCGATCTGCGGCTGCGTGAGCTTGGAGTTGCGGTTGACATTGAGCAGGCATTGTTTGGTGGTGAGCAGCGAGCCGCGGCCGTTCACATCGATGGAGCCGCCTTCGAGAATAAGGTCGTGCGTCCAGATGGGGATGTCCAGATGTTTGGCAACGAAGCGGGGGATGATGTCATCGAGCGCGGGGTTGTAGTCCTCGGTGTCGTACTTGCCGCCCCATCCGTTGAAGGTGAAATCGTGGCAGGCGAGGGGGGCAGGGCCAAGGGAGGAAGGGCCAAGGGCCAAGGGAGAAGAGGATTGCGGATTGGGATCGGCCCCTTGGCCCTTGGCCCCTGGCCCTTGGCCCTTCTTTCGCACCACAAATATTGGCCCGTAATCGCGCACCCACGAGTCGTTGGTGGTCCACTCGAAGTCCCGGCCCTTGCCGATGACGTTCACCTTTGTGAATCGCTTGGCCTGGGCGATGAAGTGGTCGTACTGTTTGCACGCTTCCTCGAAACATCGCGGCCAGGTGTCAAGGTTGTGCGGGTAGGTGAGCCAGAGGGCTTCAACGGGTTCGAACTCGGCGGGCAGGCGATAGCCCAGGGCCGCGGCCGATTCGGTGGGGAGCATGAGGCCGGCGAGATGGTCGGTGAGAGTGGGCATGAATGAATTGCGGATTGAGGATTTCGGATTGCGGATTGAAAACTGGAGCGGCGCGTTTCAGTTAATCCGCGATCCGCAATCCGCAATCCGCAATTCCCTTCAGTCGATGAAACGCTTCGTCAAGTCGCCATACGCATCGATGCGGCGATCGCGCAGGAACGGCCAGTTGACGCGCAGCTTGTCGATCAAGGACAGGTCGCAATCGACCGCGAGGATTTCTTCCTGGTCAGGCGACGCCTGCGCGATGACGCGGCCGCCGGGATCAGCCACGAAGCTCTGACCCCAGAAGGTGAGTTCACCCTCGACGCCGATGCGGTTGATGGTGGCGACGAACACGCCGTTGGCGATGGCGTGGGATCGCATCATGGTCTGCCAGGACTCAGCCTGCCGCGCGGGTTCGTCGGCGGGCTCGATGTGGTGGGCGTACCCGATGGCGGTGGGGTACGTGAGAATCTGGGCGCCGCGCAGGGCGGTGAGCCGGGCGGCTTCGGGGTACCACTGGTCCCAGCAGATGAGCGTGCCCATTTTCGCGTTGGCGAGTTGATGGACCTGCCACCCGGCGTGCGCCTCGGCATTGCCCCGTGGATGGGGCCTGCCGGGGGCGGGCGCGCCCGCATCCCCCGGCGTAAAGTAAAACTTCTCATAGAAGCGCGGATCATCGGGAATGTGCATCTTGCGATACTTGCCGATGATCACGCCCTTCGCGTTGATCACAATCGTCGTGTTGTGAAACACACCCTGCGTGCGCTTCTCGAAGAGCGACGCGGCAATCTCGACCTTCAGCTTCTTCGCCAGCGCACAAAGCTTCTCGCTCGTCGGCCCGGGGATGGTCTGGGCAAGCGCGAACATCGCCGCATCCTCCACCTGGCAGAAATAGTGGGCCGTGAAAAGTTCCTGCGTCAGCAGCAGCGTGCAACCCTGGCTCGCCGCGTCGCGCATCATGTCCATCGCCTTCTTCAGGTTCTTCGCGGCCGGCACATCGGGCGGCGACGCGTGCTGAATCAGGCCGAGGCGGATGGTGTTGCTGGATGTCTTGGCTTTCTGTGGCATGAGCGATTCCGGGCGAAGATGGCTTGCTAAGGAAATAAGGAAATGAGGAAAGGGAGCATTCAAAGAGATGTGTCAACACGCTCTGATTCCTCATTTCCTCATTTCCTTAGCAAACCGCCTTTGCAGCGGCCAATGATAGCGGGCGATTCGTCACGGTCCACGCGACCGGCTACGATTCACCCCTTTGTCAATCGAGGCCCGTTCGCAGATGAATCGCCGTGAGTCGGACATCGAAAAAGGCTTATCGACCGCGCCGCCCGCCGAGGCGCTGGCGGATGCGGCACCGACGGCCGGCTCACCGGGCCCACCCGCTTCAGGCGCGAAGCGCGATCCCGTCCCCGCGCACCTGCGGCAACTCTCCGGCCGCCTCGCCGGGCTCACCCTCCCGCGCCAGGTCTTCGTCCTCGCCATCTGGCCCTTTCTCGAACAGGTGCTCAACTTTCTCGTCGGCTACGTGGACACCGCCCTGGCCGGCCACATGCCCGGCAAGGCCGTCGCCGCGACCAACGCCATCGGCGTCGGAGCCTACATCATCTGGGGCATGAACATCATGCAGATGTCCGTCGGCGTCGGCGCGACAGCCGTCATCGCCCGAGCCGTCGGCGGCAAGCATCGCCGCGTCGCCAATGCCGCGCTGGGACAAGCCGTCATCCTCTCGCTCGTGCTCGGTCCCATCTCCGGCGGACTGGTCTACGGCTTCGCGCCGGACATCGCCGGCTTCATGGAGCTGCGCGGCGAAAGCTTCGCCATGTGCGTTCAGTACCTGCGCATCGTCGGCATCTCCGCCATCTTCTCCAGCGTGTTCTTCGTCGGCTCCGCCTGCCTGCGCGCCTCGGGCGACACACGCTCGCCCTTCATCGTGCTAGCCGGAGTCAACATCATCAACACCGTCGTGTCATGGGCCCTGGTCTTCGGGCCCCAGCCAATCGGCGGGCACGGCGTCGCGGGCATCGCCTGGGGCACCGTCGCCGCGTGGGTCGTCGGCGCAGTGCTCATCCTCATCATGCTCGCCCGCGACGGCGGACAGATCCGCCTGCGCTGGATCCGCCTGCGCCCCCACTGGCACACCATGAAACGCATCGTCCGCATCTCCAGCGCCAGCCTGTTCGAATCGATGGGCATGTGGGTCGGCAACTTCCTCGTCATGAAGATCGTCGGCATCGTGTCGATCATCGAGCATGCCGCCCAGGGCGCGCACATCATCGCGGTGCGACTCGAAGCGATCAGCTATCTGCCCTGCATGGCGCTGGGCATCGCCGCGTCTACTTTGACGGGGCAATACCTCGGGCTGGGCGATCCGGAGCGCGCCAAGCGAGCCGCCCTGCTCTGCTGGAAATACGGCATGCTCGTGATGGGCGTGATGGGCCTGATGTTTCTGCTCATTCCGACGCAGCTCGTGCGCCTGGTCACCAACGAACCCGTGCTGCTGGCGACCGCGCCGACGCTGCTGATGATCTGCGGCCCGGTGCAGATCTTCTTCGCCACCGCCATCGTCCTCAGTAACGCCATGCGCGGCGCGGGCGACACCGCCTCGACCATGCGCCTGACGTACATTTCGATCTACATCATCCGCGTGCCGGCGGTGTATCTCTTCGCCGTGGTGATGGACCTGGGCTTGAACGGCGTCTGGCTGGGCCTGTGCGGCGAACTGCTGATCCGCGGCCTGCTCTTCGGCGGGCGGTTCTTCCAGGGGAAGTGGCAGTCGGTAAAAGTTTGACCACGGATAACACCGATAGCACGGATCGAATCAATCCGTGCTATCGGTGTTATCCGTGGTCAAATGTGCGAATTGCGAAGCCGCAAGCGGCTGATGAGTGTTCAATCCTCCTCCGCATGCGGCTTGTAGTGCGCCACGATATTCGCCTGCACATTCCCAGGCACCGGGTCGTAATGACTGAACTCCATCGTGTAACTCCCCTGACCGCCCGTCACGCTCTTCAGTTGATTCTGATAGCTCGCCACTTCCGCCAGCGGCACTTGCGCTTTGATCACCGCCAGGTCCCCAGGCAGCATGTCCGTACCCTGCACGCGACCGCGCTTGCCGCTCAGATCGCCCGTGATGTCGCCCATGTATCGGCTAGGCACCGTCACTTCAATATGCACCACCGGCTCGAGCACCTGCGGCCTGGCCTTGCTCACCGCGTCGATAAACGCCTTCTTCCCCGCCGTGATGAACGCCACTTCCTTCGAGTCCACATCGTGATGCTTGCCGTCGTACACCTCCACGCGCACATCCTGCATCGGGAAGCCCGCGATGCAGCCGGTCTCCAGCGCCAGGCGCACGCCCTTCTCCACCGCGGGCAGATACTGCTTGGGCGGGTTGCCGCCGAAGGTGTCATCCACAAACTCAAAGCCCGCGCCGCGCTCCAGAGGCACCACGCGCAGATACACCTCGCCGAACTGCCCCGCGCCGCCGGACTGTTTCTTGTGGCGATGGTGACCTTCGCCCGTCGCACTGACGGTTTCCTTGTAGGCGATCTTGGGCGGATGCGTGTCCACCTCCAGGCCGAACTTCACGTGCATCTTGTCCAGGATCGTGCGCAGGTGCTGTTCGCCCAATCCATAAATCACCAGCTCATGCGTCACGCTGTTGCGCTGCATCTTGAACGTGGGGTCTTCGCTCTTGATCTTGTGCAGGGCGTCGGCGATCTTCTGTTCATCGCCCCGCTTCTTCGACTCGATCGCCAGGCCGAACATCGGATCGGGATAGCTCTCGCTGTTGAGCTTGAGCCTGCCGTTGGGCTGAGAGTGAATCACTTCACCCAGCCCGATCTCCTCGATCTTCATCACCGCACAGATATCGCCCGCCACAGCCGCGTCGATCTCCGTGTGATCCTTCCCCTGCACCGTGAAAATGTGCGCGATCTTCGTCGGCTTCTTGTGATCGCCCACATAAACGGTCGAATCCTTCGCGATCGTGCCCTGGTGCATGCGGAACACGCCCATGCGTCCGAAGCGGTCGTTCACCACCTTGAACGTGTGCGCCAGCGCCGGCTTCGATGGATTCGGATCGACCACCAGCTCCTCGCCCTTGCCATCAGGATGCACAAACTTGCGACGCCGGCCTTCCATCGGATTCGGTGCCCAGTCATGCAGGAAGTCGAGAAACTCCTGCACGCCGATCGCCTCCTCCGCGTTCAGATGCGAGCGCGCGGTGGTGAAGCAGATCGGTACCAAATGCCCTTCGCGCATCGCCTTCTCAAACGGCTCGTGCAGCTTGTGAAGGTCTTCGATCTCGCCCTTCTCCAGGTACTCCGCCATCAGATCGTCATCCATCTCCACAATCTGATCGACGATGGCGGTGTGAAAGCCCGCGACCGGACCGAGATCGCTCTCGCCTTCGTTGTTGCGCAGGCAATCGACGACGCGCTTGCCGCCGTCGGCTGGAAGATTGACGGGCAGACACTCAGAACCGAGCGTGTCCTGAATCGACAGCAAAAGTGCGGGCAGGTCCGCATTCTCCGCATCGACCTTATTAATAATGATCATCCGGCAAACGTTGGCATCGGCGGCGCGGTGAAACAGGCGTCGGGCATTGGTCTCAAGGCCGGCCGAGGCGCTGAGCACGACCACAGCCGTCTCGACGGCAAGCAGCGCGCTGAGCGCCTGACCGGCGAAGTCGGGCGAGCCGGGCGTGTCGAGGATATTGATCCGCGCGCCTTTGTAATCGCAGTGAAGCACCGAGTTGTAGATGCTCGCGCCGCGGGCCTTTTCCTCGTCGGTAAAGTCGGACATGGTCGTGCCCTTCTCGACCAGACCGAGATGATGAATCGCGCCGCCTGCCCGCAGCAGCGCTTCGGTCAGGCTGGTCTTGCCTGAATACGCGCTGCCGATAAGGGCAATGTTGTGGAGGTTTTCCGTGGTGTAAGCAGGCATAAAGGAACTCCTGTTACGAGTGAGAAGACGAATGTCGAGAACCAGAAGAGAAGTCACAGCAGTATAAACGGTGACAGGCAAGGCGGGAAGAGGGAGGCCGGAGATTGCGGATTGCGGAATGCGGATTGCGGATCGAAGGGTCAGGGTGACTCAATCCGCAATCCGCGATCCGCGATCCGCAATCACTTATGCTGTCCGCGCCATGGATGAACCGAATCGCACCGAACGCCTCACCGCCCTGGACCACGCCCACGTCTGGCACCCGTTCACGCCCATGCGCCAGTGGCGCTCGCGCGAGCCGGTGATCATCGAACGCGGCGAGGGGGATTACCTGATCGACACGCGAGGGAATCGCTACATCGACGGCGTCTCCAGCCTGTGGTGCAACGTCCACGGACATCGCGTCCCGCAGATCGATCAGGCGATCCGCGATCAGCTCGATCGCATTGCGCATTCAACGATGCTCGGCCTGGCGTCGACGGCGAGCATTGAACTGGCGGCGCGGCTGGTGGCGTTGGCGGGAAAGGGCCAAGGGCCAGGGGCCAAGGGCCAAGGGGCCGAGCCCGATCCGCAATCCGCCATCCGCGATCCGCATTCCTCCGCTCCCTTGGCCCCTGGCCCTTCCTCCCTTGGCCCTTCGCTGAACAAAGTCTTCTTCTCCGATGCCGGCGCCACCGCCCTCGAAGTCGCCTTCAAGATGGCGATGGGTTACTGGTATCACACCGGCCACCCGAAGCGCACCCATTTCATCGGCTTCAGCGGCGCGTACCACGGGGACACCACCGGCAGCATGTCCGTCGGGTACAGCGAAACTTTTCATCGTCCGTTTCTTTCGATGGTGTTCCCCACGCTGCTGGCACCCGTGCCTCACATTGCGCCTTTGAGCGCCGCCGCCCAAAGCCCAGGGATAGCTATCCCTGGGCTTTGGGCCAACGAAGCAAGTGAAGCGACACGATCGCGGCGTGACGCATGCCTGCGCAAACTCGATGCGATGCTCACCAGCAACGAAGGCACCATCGCCGCTGTCGTCATCGAACCGCTCATGCAGGGCGCAGCGGGCATGATCTCTCAGCCCGCCGGTTTCCTGCGCGGCGTCGCTGACCTGGTGAAGAAGCACAACACGCTCCTCATCGCCGACGAAGTCGCCACCGGCTTTGGACGCACGGGAAAAATGTTTGCCTGTGAGCACGAGGCCGTGATGCCTGACATCCTGTGCCTGGCCAAAGGCATCACCGGCGGGTACCTCCCGCTGGCCGCGACGCTCTGCACTGACGTGATCGCTGAAGCTTTTGAAGGTGAACTCTCCGAAGGCAAAACTTTTTTCCACGGGCACACCTACACCGGCAACCCGCTGGCCTGTGCCGCCGCCCTCGCTTCGCTTGATCTCTTTGAGACTAACAATCTGTTAGATCACATCAACGCCAGCAGCGCGATCATCACGGACAGACTCAACGCTCTGCGCGACCGCAACGCCTTCGCCCACATCATCGACATCCGCCAGCGCGGCCTGATGGTCGGCATCGAACTCGATCCTTCCCGCTGCCCCGCGCCCCCGGGCCCGCCGCGCGAACTCACCAACGGCCACGCCTTCTGCCTGTCGCTGCGAGAGCAAGGCCTTATCGTCCGCCCGCTGGGCAATGTGATCGTCCTCATGCCCATCCCCGCGATGAAGCACGACACGCTGCACGCGATGCTCGACCTCCTTATCGAAGGCCTGCGCGCCTGGCGCGGATAACGATGCAATGCTCTTGCGATGCTGACGTTTGAATAAGGTTCGGATTCAAACCCCCCTTTTTTTGCGGTGGGGGGACCCGCGCGATGCCGTCGTTGCGGCACAACGGCGATCACCCCTCCGCCCGTAACAGCCGTTCACACACCTCACCCCGACCGCCAACCTTGTCCAGTTTGTCTAGTAGACAAGGGGTAGACAAACCAACAAAGTCCTTTCACAACATGACTTAT
>JBBDXA010000093.1:0-35440 GCA_040902585.1 Phycisphaeraceae bacterium | reverse complement strand
GCACCATCCCGACAGGGTGGTGCTGACGGCGAACGAATACCTGTTGCGATGGGTGCCCAGGGTGCAGCGGAAGTGAATTGACGGACGTACGCCAATAGCACCACCCTGTCGGGATGGTGCTCTCAAAACCGCTTCGCGTTGAGTACGTACTTGCCGCCTTCCCCGAGCTGGGTCCACAGCGTGAAAAAGCCCTGCGCGGTCGGGTCCGCCGTCACGACCGGATGCGTCGCGGGCGTGCCTTCGGCGCTGAGCCGAGCGGGCTTGCCCCACGTGGCCCCGGCATCGGTCGAGGTCATCGCCATCACTGCCCGTTCCGTATCCGTCGCCTCATCCCACATCACCGTGACGCGCCCGCCCTGCGCGGCGATCACCGGATGGCTCGCGCGCTTGTCGCCAAAGGGCATGACCTTCGTCCACTGCACGCCGGCATCATCGCTTCGATAGAGATAGCAGCCCGCGGCTTCCGGTAGGCCGGTCCACACGGCTGCGAACATCGGGTCAGCCTTCGCCGTGGCGGTGTTGGCGTCGCGATCCGGTTGAACAGTCACGATGCCGCCGCCCACATGCGGGCAGCCTTTGAAGATCCATCCGAAGTTGCCGATGTGGCCCTGCTTCGTCCATGTCTCGCCGCCGTCGCTCGACACCGCCAGGCCCATGTCGCTCGGTTCGATATCGCGGTACATCGCGAAGAGTCTGCCCCGGCCATGGCCCGAAGCGCTGGGCACATGCACGATGGTGTTCCAGCAGCAGGCGCAGGTGTAGTCATCGACGGTGTGATTCTTCGACCAGGTCGCGCCGCCATCGGTGCTCGATGCGTGGCGCAGGCCGCGTTTGTTGTCGCGGTCATCGAGCCAGAGCAGATGGAAGGCGAAGCCGTCATCCGTGAGCGCCATGAAGCGATGGCTGCCGGTGGTGCCGTGGTCAGCGGGGTTGGGCCCAGGCTTCCATGTCTTGCCGCCATCGGTGGAAAGGGCGGTGCCCATCGGGCCCGTGCCGCCGAAGCCGGTGCCGGGCGTGACCCACACGGCAAAGAGTTTTTCGCCGCGGGCGATGAGCCTGGCGTCCGCGCCGCGATGGTGTGATACCGGTTTGAGTCCGCCTTGGTTGACGATGACAGGCTGGCGCCAGGACTTGCCGCCATCGCCGCTGATGGTGTGCATGAAGACGCCTGCCGCATCACCTTCGCCATTACGCCCCAGCAGCAGGTGAACCGTCCTGCCGTCAACACACACATCCACACTGTCCACCGCGCCAAAGGCTGCCGGTTCGATAATGGCGGCGCGGACTGACGTGCCGGGACTGCTGTCGCCGGAGCCGGACAGCTCGGCGACGGCCGCAAGGGCGATGACGATGGCCGCCAATGCCGCCGTCATACTGTGTCTGATCAAGTGAAGCATGTTCTAAGTCTCCGAAGGCCGACCGCGAGGGGCCCGCACTTGAATGAATAGCCGCAGGGTCGAATCGCCTGCACCACTTTCTCAATCCTTCCGCTCCGCCCCGTCTAATACAGATCCCACAACTGATCGGTGTAGCCCGCGTCGGTCGGATCAGTGAGAAGGTTGCCCCACTCGCTGTCGTCTTCGGGATAGAACGGCTTGATGCGCTTCTCCGACGAGCCGTGACCGTCAGCCCAGCCGACGCTGGCGGTGCCCAGATGCCGCGGGTTGGGCCGACACACATTGCCGCCGCCCGTTCTCGAAGGTGCCATCAGGTGCGTTGCCGTCTGCGCCACGCCGACATCGTTCCTTCCGCCGTCAGCCAGGCTCACGGTCTGCGCCGGGTTGCGGATGAGCCGGATGGGTTTCCAGTTGAGATTGGTGTTGAAGCCGTAGCCTGCTTCGATCGCATCGCCGTTGAGATCGAAATCCTTAATCTCCGGACAGTGCCACAGTTCGTTGACGTGGCGGTCCGCATTGCTTTCGCCGGAGTTCGTGTAGGGGTACAGCAGCTTCTTGCGGTCGCTGCCGGCCATGTAGCCGATGAACTGTTCCTTGCGGTCGTTCTGGGCGTACATCAGCGACGCATAGGCCAGCAGCTTGACGTTGGACAGACAGATCGACTGCTTCGCGGCCTCGCGGGCTTTCCCCAGCGAAGGCAGCAAGATGCCGATGAGCAGGGCGATGATCGAAATCACAACCAGCAGTTCGATGAGCGTAAAAGCGCGACCGTCGCGCGGTCGTTGATGGCACGAAAAACACGTGGCGTGCATGGGAGTCTCCTCTTTCAATGTGTGTGAGATTGAGCCGGGGTCGAGGACTCCGCGAAGGCCGATGCGCAGACAACGCGCGCATCGATCGGGCGAACAGGGTCGCCGCGGAATCCTTCAAGTGAACAGGCGTCTCACAGAAGAGGGGGGCCGCGCTCGCGGGTGATATCGAGCGAAGCAACCGAGGCGATGCTCTGGCACATCGCAGGTGAAAGGCAATCCAGTAACTGCGGGTCAGGCAGCGTGAAGGCGATCGTCACCGGCACATCCAGCACGCCGAGGAGATAGCAGATGGCGCAATGCCCGGGAGCGCGATTCTTCGACGAATCGGACTTGCCCCCCGATGACTGCGTCGGGCAGCAGCTCGAACAGCTTGACTGCGTCGCGCAATCGCTCGCCTGATCGCTCCCCGGTGCCGCGGCATACCCCGGCAATTGGATCACCCCGCGCTCGTGCCCCGGCAGAATCATGCCGAACCACAGGGCGAGGAACCCCAGCATCAAGATTCGCAGGTTGCGCGACTGCATGCGATCAGTATATCGAGCGACCGGCCAACACAAATCCCGCAGCACCCTTTGCAGACCTGCTGATTGACCAATCTGGTAATGGGAGCAGCAGGAATCGAACCTGCGACCAAGGGATTATGAGTCCCCCGCTCTAACCGCTGAGCTATGCTCCCGAGCCTATTTTTCTAGGGTATTTTGAGTTCGGTCATTCGGCCATTTTTGGCTTGAAACCCGACCTGAAACCCGTTACCCTGATAGTCAATGTCAGCCGCTTCGATGTTGGAGCATCGAAGCGGCCTGGCCAATCGGCAACCTGTATAGGAGGTTCGCATCATGGTTACACGAACAGTATCGACGCGACGGACGAAGGGCAAGCAATCACGCATGAAGCGCTTCGCGCCTCACTTGCCCTACGAAGACTTCCCGCTGTTCCCACTCATCGACAAAAAGACTGGCGGGGGCCGCTGGGCGAAGAAGGTGCGAGGCTCGCTCGAATACTTCGGCTCGCTGGCGGAGGGATGGGAAGCGGCGCTTGAGAAGTACCAGCGCGAGATTCACGACCTGCAAGCCGGCCGGCGTCCGCGACAATCGACGGACGGCCTCACCCTCAAGCGGCTGTGCGACACGTTCTATGAGGCGAAGCGCCGGCGGCATGATGCTGGCGAGCTTGCCGCGTCATCGCTGGCCGACTATGACGAGACATGCAAGGGCATCGTCGGCGCGTTCGGACGCCAGCGCGTGGTAGACGACTTGGACGCACAGGACTTCGCCGGTTACCGCTCGCAACTCGCCAAGCGGCTTGGCCCTGTGGCCCTCGGCAACGAAATCAACCGCGTCCGCATGGTGTTCGGCTTCGGGTTCAAGAACGGGCTGATTGATCGCCCGATGCGGTTCGGCAGCGAGTTCAACCGGCCGAGCAAAAAGGTGCTACGGCTGGCCCGTGCAGAGAAGGGGCCGAAGGTGTTGACGGCCGGCGACGTTTGCAAGCTCATCGACGCGGCCGACGTGCAACTCCGCGCGATGATCCTGCTCGGCATCAATGCCGGCCTCGGCAACGCGGACGTGTCCGCACTCAATCGCTCGCACTTGGACCTTGAAGGCGGCTGGCTGGACTTCCCGCGCCGAATGACGGGGATCGCCCGTCGCTGTCCGCTGTGGCCTGAGACGGTCAAGGCGATCCGCGAAGCGCTGGCCGCTCGCCGTGAGCCGGCGGACGAAGCGGATGCCGATGCCGTGTTCATCACGAAGTATCGCCAGCGCTGGGTGAGGGGCAAGAGCAGTGACGCGGTGTTGCAGGAGTTCGGCAAGTTGCTCAAGGCTCACGGCCTGAATCGCAAGGGTTTCGGCTTCTACGTGTTGCGGCACGTTCACCGGACGGTGAGCGACGAAGTGCGCGACCATCGCGCGGCGGGGATCATCATGGGGCACGAGCCGAGCGACATATCGACGCACTACGTCGAGACGGTGAGCGATGCTCGCCTCAAGGCCGTTGCGGATCATGTTCGCGCGTGGCTGTACGGCAAGCCTGTGGAGACGAAGGGCGATGCGAAGGTCAAGCCAAAGCGGAAGCGGAAGGCGAAGCCGACGAAGCGCGAGGCCGGCGAATCACGCCCCCGTCTGCGGCTTGTGGGCTGACCGACGATTACTAGACACTTGATTAGACCCCGGCCTGATGCGCCGGGGTCTTTTGATTTGGCGAGCCGTAGCGCATTCGATAGCGCCGTTGGCCGCTGACATGAATCCCCGACGGCCCCGGATCATCCGGGGCCGTGCGGGGCGGACCTTCAACCGATCAGCTCACGGCGCGGGGCGTGCCGATGCCCGGCTGCCAATCATGCTGCACCGCCGGCACCTTATGCACGCCCGGTTGCAACTCCGGCCATTCCGTCTGCCGGGGCGCGGCCGGCTCCGTCGGCGGTTCATCGTCGAACAGTTCCGCATGGGCCTCCCTGAGTTCGTGTAGCTCGCGGCCGAACCGATCCAGGGCATCGGACTCGCGCGTGTTCTCCGCGATCTTCGTTTCCAGCGCGGCGACGGCGCGCTCATGCACGCGCTGCGGGCTGTTGTAGTCGAGTGCTTCAAGCTCGGCGGACAGCTTCGCGCGGGCCTTGTCGATCTTCGATTGCTCATCCAGCTTGCGCTGGCACTCGGCCGCGCGCCGCACGGCGGCGCGATCCTCATCGACGCGATCGGCGCGGCCGACGACGCGCGCCGCTTCCTCAATCTCGCCGGCGTCGGCGTCGGGCTGGGCGAGCAGCCCGCGATAGCGCGCCATGGCGGCCTCGCGGGCTTCCGTGACTTGCCGCTCCATTTCTTCGATGGTCAGGTGTTTGGTTTTTGTGGCCATGATGGTGATGCTCCGTTCAAGGGTGAGGGTGAGTAGATCAGGTGCGATCAGACAGGATCGGCGGCGCGAACGCCGGCGGCGCGATACATGCTGTCGATGAAGGATCGATCGCGCGGGCTCGCCGGCGCGCTGGGTGCGTTCATCACGATGCCGCCGCCGTGTGACTCGGCGAATGCTTGGTCCGTTGCGTTCACGCTGGCGAGCAGGGACGTGATAAGCATCGACGCCTTCCGAATCTCGGCGTTGTCATGCGAGAGTTCGGGCGCGATGCGCTTCAACGTGGCAATGCGATCGGAGAGCGTGCGGGCTTCGTTCTCAAGGCGAGTGATGATGTCGTGTGCAAGGCTCATGGTGTGTTTCCTTTCCAGGGTGAGGGTTCATCCGCAAGGCTCGACGCGCGCAAGCACGGCGTCGGCGACGTTGACGTATTCGGGCACGCTGCACAGGCGCTTCACGCGGCGGGCGGCGGCAATCGCTCGCGCCCACCAGTCGCGCCACTGGCGATCCAGCGCGGCCACGTCGGGAATGTCGCACGCGATGCGAGCAGCGCGCCGGCGAAGGTCGATCAGCAGAGCGAAGTACGCCGTGCGCTCCACGGCCTCGACCAGCTCGGCATAGTGCGTCAGGTTCATGCACCGGCTCATCGCGCGGTAGTAGGCGTCACGTTTCTGGTGTCGTGTCATCGTTCAAATCCCAGGGGCCGCCGGCCGGGAGTCGGATCGGCGAATCGTCCATCGACTCAAGCGCCTTCGCTTCCTCGGCCGTCATCGCGCGCCCTTCGACGCGATCGAAGATGAGGCCGATGCAGTAGCGATCGCCGGCGAGCGCCTTGGCCCAGATGAGGCAGGCGAGCGCCGCGCCGCGCGTGATGCCGCCCTTGTGCGGATCGCCGGCCATGTCGCGCAGCAGGGCGGACCGGCGCTTGCCCGGCGGACGCCCGGCCGGGTTGCCCGATACGCCGGGGGTCCATCGGCCTCGCGTGTTGCGGCCGTCCTTCGACTTGGCCTTTCGCTTCGCCGTTCGCTTGGCTTTCGTTTTGTTCGTTGTCTTTGCCATCGTCCTGTTAATCACGTTGGATCAGGCGGAAGCGCGTTGAGGTTCAACCGGCCGGACGCCTCGAGCGCGGATGCCACCGGCGAGCAATGCGACCTGTGTGCAAGCCACGAAGCGCTGCCAGCTACGTTCGTCAATCTGCACGCTGCCGTCCGGCATCGGGAGCGCTTCCAGGTCCGCCGCCGCCGAAAGCACGCGCTCCAGCAGCGATCGCGGGACGCGGCGTAGCGTGAGCATAGCGCCGCTTCCGTCGATCAGGTCCGCCACGGATCGGCGCGCGTCGCTCGTGTCTTTGTCACGGTCGGTGTCTTTGCGCGTCGGCATTTACTCGCTCCCTTCCGTGCGAGGCTGAAACCCGCCGCACGCGCGCGGACCCTCGTTTTCAGGGAGAAAACGAAGGCGTGGCGCGCAGGTGGTTTCAGGTTCGGTTTCAGGCATGATTGCAACGGCTTGTAAATGCTGCCATTGTGAAAGTTGAACGGGGTATCTTCTATCGCCCGGCGACGGCACTACAACCGCAAGGCGTCGGTCGGCGGGGTCAAGCCGTCCGGCGCGCTTCGTTGTGTCTCTGCGAAGGTGTGTATACACCTGCTCGCTCGGATGCCGTCCGATTCGCGTGGTCCGGTGACGCGGGCGAAGCTCATCGACGCGGTGAGGCTCGGCGTAGCTCAAGGAATGCGGGATTGGGCGGTTCACGAACAGGACTCCACAGGTTGACTTGCTGGACGCCGGACGGATCGGACAGAACGGACGGCACTTCTGCTATGAGCGCTACGCGAAGGGGTTACGTAGCCGTCATAGCGGAAGTGGTGTCCGTTCTGTCCGTTGTGTCCGGGTGTGAGTTCAAGCGAACGCCGAACCAGCCTCGGCGCTCGCGCTGTTTCGCGGCCTTGCATCCGAACGCGGGCAGTCGGCCGTGAAAGGCCCGGCTGCTCATCGCCCGTTCCTTGCGAGCTTCGCACCAGTCTTCATAGGACTCCATCAAATCGGCGGAAGCGGTCCAAGCTGTGGCATCAAGGATGCACTGCTCATTCACGAACGCGGCGACGTTATCGGCGCTGCTGCGATACTCGCGCGTCGCGCCGACCACGGCCGGCGGTTCCTGTAAACCGGCTCGCTGCCATTGAAGGCAGCCGGCAACAAGCCAGTTGAGAATCCCCGGCGCTTCGGATTGCAGCTTGCCGAGCAGCTGCGCATCACGTTCGGCCTCTGGAATGACGACGTTGAACGGCACAAGCCGTATTCGTCGCCACACGGCTTCGCTGTCTTCGCTCACGACCGGCCGATTGTTCGTCATCAGGATCAGCTTGTGCGTCCGCTGAAACTCGAAATAGTCCTGCCGCATGAATCGCGCCTTGATTCGCGCGTTGCCCGTGAGTTGCTTGACGAGTTGAAGGCGAAGGCCCGCGCCGTCTTCGGTTTCACAGCCGACGATAAGCCGCCGGCCCATCAAGTCCGCAAGCTCCGTCGCGTGCTCGCGCTGCTTGCTCGCGCTGAACAGAGTTGGCGGCGCTTGCGCGCTGTAGTCACCCATGAGATTGCATACCGAATCGAGCAGCGTACTTTTGCCGTTCGCGCCGTCGCCCAGGAAGATCCAAAGGTGCTGTTCTCTCACGTCGGACGTGAGCGCCATGCCGAGCACGCGCTGCACGTAGGCGATCAGGTCCGCGTCCCCCGCGAAGGTGCGATGCAGGAAGGCGGTGAACAGTGGGGCGGAAGCGCCGGCATCGAACGCGACGGGAGCGAGCTTCGTGATTCGATCATCGGGCGAGTGAGGGCGCAGCGCGCCGGTGCGAAGATCGATCGTTCCGTTCATCACGTTGAACAGGAAGGGGTCCGCGTCCATCGCATCGGGCTGCGCGGCAAGCTCCGGCCTGGCCAAGTCGATCATCGCGGCAATGCGGTCACGCCGTTCCGATCGCAGCGCGTGCTTGACGATCCTCTCACGCTGTTGTTCATCGGCTTGCTTGGCTTCGTCATAGATCGACAGGACGCACTGCTTGCCCATGCGAACCACGGTGCCGTCATCGTCGGGCTTCCATCGCGTGTCATCCCACACAAGCCAGCGATCGGGGCCGTACAGGAATCGAAGCCGATTGCGGTTGCTGTGCGCGAATCGCGCGGCGTTGCCGATGTCGCTCAAGTGGTCGGCATGGTCCTGTGGCGTTTCGTGGGCATGCCCGTTGCGGCCGGCGAGCGCCTTGTCGATGGTGAGTTGGCCATAAGTCTTCCCGCCTCGGTTCTCATTCCACTTCGGGCGCATCAAGCCTGATTGTCGAAAGAGTTGATCCATCACGACGCGATCGCCGTCGGCTGCGTCGATGAGGCGATTGCAGAGGGCAAGGTCGGCGCGGGAGCGATCGTTACCGTAGTCGCTCACGTCGCCCGCCCATAGCCGCGTTGTCTTCGCATCCCCTTCGCACAGTGTTTCGATGATGAGCCGGTCGGCGTCCGCGATTGTCCTACGTGGCGAGCCGTTCGCAGGCGGCGCGACATGGCTTGAGCTGCGTTGAGTGGTCTGGCCAAACATGGTGCGGTGCAGCTCGTGTAATTCGTCGCCGCGATGTTCGACGCGATCGACGGTCCCCGGCAGGGGCTTGCCTGTCATGCAGAAGTATCGCCCGGCGTCGTACATTTCGACGTTGCTCTTGCGGCGACGGCCGGCGGGCAGTTGAGCGCGCACGATGATGTGAAGGCCGCGCCCGCTGGGCGATACTTCGGTGTAGCTCTTGATCCGATTGACAATCTCTCTCGCCCACGGATGGAGAATCCCGGCTTCGTCGATCGCGCTATCCAGGTCGATGCCTGCGATGCCGTCGCCCAGCGCGAAGCCGATGCCGTCGAATCCGCCGGCATCGAAGGCGGACAGTGCCGACTCAAACGTGGTCCACGTTGCGGGGTCGGTGGACTTCGCCGGCGCGCCGCTGGCTTGGAAGGGAACCTTCGTCCGCTTGTTCTTCCGCTGCTGCCATCGCCACAAGACCCAGCGCGGCAGAGCGCGAAGCTCGGCGGGGATTGCATGGAAGGATTGAAGTGGGGCGGTTGCTAAACTCATGTCTGCGGCCTGTGTTTCCAACGCCGAGCCGCATGATCGCCGGCGCTCAAACGCCGGCGTTTTCATTTCAGTAGCGATCGGGTGCGGTCATGTCTCGCCGACGAACGCGCTTCGCCGGCATGGGGCGCTGCGACGAGCGCCCCGCTATGAACGTCTCAAGGTCGGTTCGGAGAATCCGCCAGCGCGGGCGGCGAGACTCGCGCCGTGCGAGATTCACGGCCCGCAACTCGCCGCTGCGGATGAAGTCGATGATCTTCGTTGGATTCACGCCCAGCGCTTCGGCCACTTGCGGCGGCGTGAGAGCGTCTTGCATCGGATGGGAGTCGGGCATCGGCGTTTCCTCGCAGCTATATGCGAGGTTTTACAGCCGCTCGATGCCGATTCGGTGCCACAATTGGTGCCAATCGTCATACTTCAATTCGATAGCCGCCTGAGCGCCCAGTTTTTCCACGGACTCCACGATGCCACAGGGGACCGCCTGGCCTGCACCATTCTTTCACTGTCTCGATCGACACACTCGCCGCGCTTGCGATGCGGTTTGCAGTGGCGTGTCGATCGCCTTGACGACGGATGAAAGACAGCGCGGCGCGCTGGCGAACGTCGAGGGGCGGCAGGTTGTCTTTCGCCTGTTCGCGGCCGGCGGCAAAGCCGCGCCGATACTGCACGGCTCCATTCAAGCTCAACACGTCCGCCCTGAATCGCAGTGGAAGCGCCTCGGTCGGCTGACTGTCAACGATGCGCTGATACTCAATGCCATGTCGGACTCCGCGCTGATAGTCCGCGTCCGTCTCATCGACGGGTAGACGTTGCACCCCTTTGCGCCGGCGCGCGCTGGACATGGTTTCACCTTTCAGACAGAGGGCGTGCGGGGGGGGGGGGGGGCGATGCGTGAAGGTGAATTACACGCTCGCCCCCGCCGGACTTCATCGGGTAGCTAATCCCGATGCCCTGAGCCGATTCTAGCCGATAATCTCATCGTGTTCGTGCAAGTGACTGACACGCCCATCAACGGAGGGATACACCTATGGGACTTGCGACGTTCGCCGACATTTGGAAACTCCTCAAGGCCGGGGCAAAGTTGGAAGCGCAGGAGCGCATCATGGAGTTGCGGCAAGCCGTGCTTGACGCGCAGGAGCAAGTGGCGGTGCTGCGAGAGGAGAACGCGCAGATCAAAGCGAAGCTCGCCGAGTTGGATAAGCCGGCGCTGCCACCATGCCCGAAATGCGGCAAGCGAACGTGGGGCGTCACGAGCAGCAAGCCGGACCCCATGATGGGTGTGGTCGGTGTACTGCGTCGAACGTACACCTGCTCATCATGCAACTTCAGCGAGGAACACACGGAGACAGGGACAGAGAAGAAAGGCCGCGCCGAGCGCATACGCGGGTTTCAGTGAAACCCGTAAGCGGTCATTTGTGGTCATTTCTGGCACTTTACCCTAACGCAGTTTTACCTATGAATATAGGGTTTTCTGCGTCATACGTTAGGGTGTGAATCGCTTATGAGTCCCCCGCTCTAACCGCTGAGCTATGCTCCCGCCGACTTTCCCCGACTTTCCCCGACTTTCCCCGGCGTCCGCCGGTGTCCCCTGGCTTCCGGCGTCCCCCGGCCCTGGTTGAAGGATCGAAGAAGAATAGAGCTTTCGCAGCCGGACATCCACTTCAGGTTATGCGGAAGTTGCAGGCCGCGCCTTCGTTGCGATCGGTCCAATCATCCAACTCGGTGACATTCATCGTGAATGCTCTGGCGTGAGGATATGTCGCATTGTTGAGTTTGAAGGGGAGTCCGCGGTGGGTTCAGAGCGCCAAGGGCCTGATGTTCAGGCCACGGCACCTTTGATGCAGGATCTGAGGTCGACCATGACAGGGGAGGAAATCAACAGACTGAGTCGGCGTCGATACCTGGAGTTGCTCGCGGAGCTCGAGTGCGCTTCGGGGCCGCCGCGCGTGCCTTCGGGCACCGTGAACCGGCGCATTCAGCAGCGGATTCCCTTTCATCACACGATTCTGATGGCGCTGGCGATCGGCGCCGACCAGGCCGGCCGCGCCGAGGCGGTGCGCTGTCGCAATCTGTCCAGCAGGGGCGTGGGCATCTTTCTCGGGCAGGAAGTGAAACGCGGCGACGAGTGTCAGGTGA
The DNA here is from genome assembly GCA_040902585.1 of Phycisphaeraceae bacterium. Classification (GTDB taxonomy): domain Bacteria; phylum Planctomycetota; class Phycisphaerae; order Phycisphaerales; family Phycisphaeraceae; genus JBBDXA01. Next base: position 24,140 of record JBBDXA010000093.1, on the reverse strand, counting down.
TGTTCGTCAATGGGGACCGCAAGACGTTCACCGCGCCCGCGACGGTCGCCCGTTGTCGCACTGTCCGCAACGGTGTCTTCGAGGTGGGCCTGCGGTTCGATCGCGTCGTGGACCTGGGCGTGTTGCTGCCCTGGCTGGCGGGGAGCGGCATGCGGAAGCCGCAGGAGCAACGGCGGCGCGTGGCGGTTTGAGCGCCGAAGGGCGAAACCTCAAATCACAAGAACCAAATCCTAAACAAATCTCAAGAAGGAAATCTCAAAGTCGACAACTCGAATCATCCCGGCGCGATGAGCTTCAGGTTCCGCTTTGTTTTTTGCCTTTTGCTTGTTGGAACTTGTTTGCGATTTGGTAGTTGAGACCTGGAGTTTCGCGCCGGCACAACCATTGATATGAATGAACCATCCCCGGCGCGTCAGCCCACCACTTCTTTGGCTTCGTGATCGCAGATGACCTGATACAGCCCCGCGCCGTTGGTGGCGGTGCGGATGGCGCTGCGGAAATCCGCATTCGTCAACATTCGGCTGATCGTCGCCAGCGCCTGAATGTGCGGCCCGGTCTGGTCGGCGGGGCTCGCCAGAAGCAAAATCAAATCGACGGGCTTGCGATCGATGGAGCCGAACTCGATGGGTCTGGCGGTGCGTCCGATCGCCATGCAGAGTTTGGCGATGCCTTCGCTCTTGCCGTGCGGGATGCCTACGCCGTGACCGATGCCGGTGGTGCGCGTCAGCTCGCGCTGCCAGACGGCCTTTTTCAGTTGTTCGCGGTTGTCGATGCCGACCTTCTCGGCCAGCAGATCGACGAGCTCATAGATCGCCTGCTCTTTCGATTCGGCAGCCAGCGGCACCTTGACGCACTCAAGTTGGAGAATGTCAGTCAATCGCATCGGACGTTTCCGATCCGTCTTCAAGGAAGCAGGTCTGTGTCGGCATGAACGCGCGGCAGGGTCGTCGGATTCACCAATCAGGCGAGTGAAGCATGGTAATGCGGGAGGGGCGAGGCATCAAATGCAGGAAGCAGGAGGCAGGAGGCAGGAGACGAGCTTCGTTGAGCCGCGGCATCCGGTCTTTGAATTTTGACTCCTGATTCCTGACCCCTGACGCCTGTCCCCGTTTGATTTTGCCAACCTGCGGCATTAGATTACTCGACCGCCCACGACGCACCGGTAGCTCAATTGGATAGAGCAGCGGTCTACGGAGCCGCAGGTTGGAGGTTCGAGTCCTCCCCGGTGCATTGATCATTTCTCAGGAGCTTTCTGCTTTTCTCCGCTCTGGCGGCGAATAATATTGAAGGTGACAGTCGTTAACTTCCATGAGGGCGATCGTCGCCCTTCCAGATTCACGAAACTTTGAAAGGAATGTGCATGTTGAGCAAGACCATGATGATGTTCGCCCTGATGGGGCTGATTCTCGCCGGTTCCGTTCAGGCTGATGAAAGCTGGACCGAAGATTTGGCTGCCGCCAAGGAAGCCGCCAAGAAGGGCAGCAAGATCATCGTCGCCGACTTCACCGGCAGCGACTGGTGCGGCTTCTGCAAGAAGCAGCACGCGGAAGTCTTCGACACCGATGCCTTCAAGGCTTGGGCCAAGGAAAACGCGGTACTCCTGACCGTGGACTTCCCTTCCAAGAAGCAACTGTCGGATGAAACGAAAAAGCAGAACGCGACCCTGAAGGAAAAGTTCGCCATCCGCGGCTTCCCGACCGTGATCTTCATGAATGAGAAGGGCGAGGAGCTGGGCCGCTTCGTCGGCTACCGCCCCGGCAGCGGCGCGGATGCCTGGCTCGGCAAGGCCAAGGACATCGTCGCCGGCAAGACTGAGAAGGCCGGCCAGTAATCGCCCACCATGCAGGAGAGATAAGCACCCCGGCGGGGATCGACCCGTCGGGGTTTTTTGCTGTCATGGGGAGAAGGGCCAGGGGGAGAAGGGCCAAGGGCCAGGGGCAAAGAGTTGAAACAACACACGCGCGACGTCCCATCACGTTGAACCGTTCGTCTGCTGACTCTACAATTCAAAAAGGACTCAACCATTTCAAGGAACCCCCGCCTTTGAAGCGCAAGTGTGACCAATGTGATCGGCCTGCGACTCACCACTCCGTGGAGATCATCAAAGGCCAGAAGATCGAGAAGCACCTGTGCGATGCCCACGCCCAGCAGGAAGGCATGTCCATCAAGGGCGGCGGCCACGTGCCCATCAACGAACTGCTGACCAACTTCGTCAAGCTGCACAGCGGTCAGACCCTTGCCACCGAAGAGGTGTGCGACAACTGCGGGATGAAGTTCTCCGAGTTTCGCGAGCACAGCCTGATGGGTTGCCCGCAGTGTTACGGCGCGTTTAAGGAATCGCTCATGCCGCTTTTGGAGCGAGCCCATGAAGGCGGTTCGCATCACGTGGGCAAGATTCCCAGCAGGGCCGGCGCGGGTGAAGCGAGACAGAACAAGCTCATGTCCCTGCGCAAGCGGCTGGATGATGCGGTCACCAACGAAGACTACGAACTGGCGGCCAGGCTTCGCGACGAAGTGAACCGCATCGAGGAGGTCGAATGATGACGCTCAAGGGCCTGACCGATCGAGCGGGCGAATGGCTGCGCGGCGCGGGGCCGCACAGCGAGATCGTCATCTCCAGCCGCATCCGCCTGGCGCGCAACCTGGCGGGGTATCCCTTCGTCAACCGCGCCACTACCCGCGTGCAGCAGGAAGTGCTCGATCGCTGCATGGATGTGATCACCAAGTCCAACCTGGGCGATGAAGTGCTCTGGGTCGATCTGCGGCAATGCCCCGAAGTCGATCGCCAGCTCCTGGTCGAACGCCACCTCATCAGCAGGCAGCACGCCATGGGCGAGAAGGTCGTGCGCGGCGTCGCCATCGGTGCCCAGGAAACATTCTCCATCATGGTCAACGAAGAAGACCAACTCCGCATCCAGGTTCTCCGCAGCGGCATGCAACTCGGCTCCGCGTTCGAGCAGATCATGCACATCGACGACCAGCTCGAGTCCAAGCTCGACTTCGCGTACTCTCAGCAGCTCGGTTACCAGACGGCGTGCCCGACGAATGTCGGCACCGGCATCCGCGTCAGCGTCATGATGCATCTGCCTGCCTTGCAGCTCACGGGTGAAATTGAGAAGGTCCGCCGGGCGGCGCGGGACATGCATTTGGCGGTGCGCGGCCTGTTCGGCGAAGGCTCCGAAGCCATGGGCGATCTCTTCCAGGTCTCCAACCAGACTACCTTGGGCAAGAGCGAAGAAGAGGTCCTCGCCGACTTCGAACGCACCATCGTCCCGCAGATCATCGCCTACGAACAACAGGCCAGGCAGGCCCTCATCCGCCACCGCACCGAACAGCTCGATGACAAAATCTGGCGCGCCTGGGGCCTGCTCACGCACGCAAGAATGATCAGCACCGAAGAAGTCCTGTCACTCCTGAGCCATCTGCGATTAGGCGTGAACCTCGGGCGAATTGATACGGTGGATATCAGGACGATCAACGAGTTGTTCCTGCTCACCCAGCCAGCCCATCTGTTTAAGCTCACGGGCGTCGAGTCCGACCAATCCGCCCGCCGTCAGGCCCGCGCCACGCTCATTCGCCAGCGCCTCGGCGGAAGGTAAGCGAGCCGGGGCGTATTCGCCCCGGAAACGCCGCGCGGTTAGCGGTCGGGCCGAGTCCGCGAGGCCCACCCGTCCGCGACCCGTTGTTCAGGCCGGCCTCGGTTTTGCGTGCGACCCACACAGGTGGGCCTCGCGGACTCGGCCTCACCGCTAACCGCCGCGGGTGCATCGAAACCACGGGTTAACCCTATACCCCCCTCCAGCCTGTGTAGGGCCGTGTATCCGGGGGGTTGCGGCATGCAATATCTGCCTGTCCGGGAGCGTCATGCTTACAGCCGATAGATATGATGGTTATTGGTTCTCCTAAGGATCATCACATGAAACGTACTCGCTGGACTCTCGCAGCCGTCACCGCCGGTCTCTGGTTGCTCGTGGTCACCAACGCCCCGACCCTCGGCAACGCCGCCCGCGTGGACACCGCCCCGAGCAAGTCCTCCAGCCTCAACCCGCTGGTCAAAGACTCGGCCGCGAAGATCGATGACCTGGTCAAGGCCGGTTACGCGGCTGACAAGATCTTCCCGACGCGCCTGACCACGGATGAAGAGTTTCTTCGCCGGGTTTATCTCGATGTCATCGGCCGCATCCCGACCCATGATGAAGCCCAGGGCTACCTCGCGTCGAAGGACCCGATGCGTCGCCAGAAGTTGATTGATCAGCTCCTCGATTCGCCCGGTTACGTCAGCCACATGTACAACTACTGGGCGGACCAGCTTCGCCTGACGCAGCGCATCCGCGGCGACTATGCCGGTGAGTATCCCAAGTGGCTCAAGGAACAGATCAAGCAGAACACGCCTTATGACAACTTTGTGTACCTGCTGCTCACCGCTGAGGGCAAGGCCAAGGACAACGGCGCGGTCGGCTACTGGCTGCGCGACAACGGGATGAACCTGGAGATCACTTCGCAGACCACGCAGATCTTCCTGGGCACGCAGATCGGCTGCGCTCAGTGTCACGATCACCCGTTCGACAAATGGGAGATGAAGGAGTTCTACGAGTTCGCCGCCTTCACCAGCAGCATGACCACGCGCGACCGCGGGATGAACAGCCCCGCGCTGCGTGAGATTCGCACCAAGCAGCAGAAGGGCGAACTGGCTCGCGATGTCGGCCAGGTGCTGACGAACCTGATCCGTGAAGAAGGCTACAAGGTCAGCGACACCAACACCCGCGGCCTGAAGCTGCCCAGCGATTACAAGTACGACAACGGCAAGCCCGGCGAGACGATCAAGCCGCGCGTGATCTTCGATGACAAATCCAAGGCCTTGACCACGCTTTCGGACCGCGAGAAGTTCGCCCGCTGGGTTACCAGCAAGGACAACCCGCTGTTCGCCAAGGTCATCGCCAACCGCATGTGGGCCCGCGTGATGGGCATCGGCATCGTCAGCCCGGTCGATGACTTCAGCGAAGGCAACAAGCCTTCCAACCCCGCGCTGCTGGATTACCTGGCAGGCGTGATGAAGAAGGTCAACTTCGATGTCAAGGAATACATGCGCATCGTTCTGAACACCCGCACCTACCAGCTTGCCACCGGTCGCGAGGACTACACGAAGGACAATTTCCGCAACCAGGCGAGCGTCCTTCGCCGCATGACCGCCGAGCAGATCTGGGATTCGTTCGGCACGATCACGGTCGAAGACCTGGACGAGCGCGCGGGCGACGGCATGGCCTACGGCGGCATGATGATGATGTCAGGCGACAGCGCCGATGTGGACATCACCAAGATGTCCGCCGATCAGTTGGTCAAGTACGCTGAAAAGCTCATCGCCGACCGCCGCGGTTCCATGCGTGACAAGGCTCGTGATTCGGTCTCCAGCAAGCGAGGCCAGTATCTGCCGCAGATCACGCGGGCCTCTGAAATCCGCCAGCCTGCCGCCCCCGGCCACTTCCTCCGTGAGTTTGGTTCATCCGACCGTGAAGCCATCGGCAATGCCCATACGGATGCGAGCGTGCCGCAGGTGCTGCAACTGGTCAACGGCACGGGCCTGGCGAACCTGGTCAATAAGCAGTCGGCCCTGATGAAGAACATCGCCCGCGCGACGGATGACAAGGAAAAGGTCAACGTCCTGTTCCTCTCGTTCCTCTCCCGTTACCCCAACCCGACCGAGATGGGCGTGGCCATGAAGGAGCTTAAGGACAGCGGCTCCAAGGGCATCGAAAACCTCATCTGGGCCCTGGCCAACACCCGCGAGTTCCTCTTCATCCGCTGACCGCCGCTCGCGGCTTCGCCCTGACCCCTGACCCCTGACCCCTGACCCCTTTTTCCCGTGAGCACACTCATGTTAAAAGACCTGCTCCGCCAGATCGACCACTCGACCCGCCGCCAGCTCATCACCAACGCCGCCAAGGCCTGCCTGGGCGTCAGCGTGATCGGCGGCATGAACTGGGCCAACAGCGCCATCGCCGCCGACGCAACTGCCGCCGCCCCGAAGAAGAAGAACGCCAAGAGCGTGATCTACATCTTCATGGTCGGCGGCATGAGCCACATCGACACCTGGGACCCCAAGCCCGGCGCGGACACGGCCGGCGACTTCAAGGCCGTCAAGACCAACGTCAACGGCATTCAGGTCAGCGAGCAGTTCGGCGCCATCGGCAAACACATGGACAAGATGTGCCTCATCCGCTCCATGACCAGCTCGCAGGGCGCACACGAACGCGCTCAATACCTCATGCACACCAGCTACGCCCCGCTCGCCAGCGTCAAGCACCCGGGCCTGGGCCCCTGGCTCCATCGCCTGGGCGGGCGGCACAATGAGAAGCTCCCAGGCTCCGTCATCGTCGGCGGTCATCGCGACTCCAGTGCCGGCGTCCTCGGCTCCGCTTACGAGCCGATCACCATCGGCAACCCCGCGGCCGGCCTCCAGAACTCCAAACTGCGCATGAGCGACAGCGACTTCGAGCACCGTCGCGGCCTGCTCGACGCCATCGATCAGAACTTCCGCAACCGCTACCCGCAGGACTCCGTCACCGCCTACACGCGCTTCTATCAGGAAGCGGTCGATCTCATCAAGAGCGATGACGTCAAAGCCTTTGACATCAGCCAGGAATCCGCGGCGATCAAGACCGCCTACGGTGCCAACAACTTCGGCATGGGCCTGCTGCTCGCTCGCCGACTCGTCGAGCACGGCGTGCGCTACGTCGAAGTCACCATCGGCGGCTGGGACACGCACCAGGACAACTTCGATCAGCTTGGCACCAAGCTGCCCCCGGTCAATCAAGGCATCGCGGCTCTGATGGATGATCTGTACAAGAAGGGCATGCTGAATGATGTGCTCGTGGCGCAGGCGTCGGACTTCGGCCGTACGCCCAAGATCAACGAGCGCGACGGCCGCGATCACTACCCGCGCGTGTTCACCACCATGCTCGCCGGCGGCGGTGTCAAGGGCGGACAGATTTACGGCGCGTCCGATGACAAGGGCGCAGCCGTCAAGGACAAGCCCGTCACCCCGCAGGACTTCAACGCCACCATCGCCTACGCCCTGGGCCTGCCGCACGACAAGCAGGTCTTCTCCAAGATCGGCCGGCCGTTCACACTCGCCGATCAGGGCAAGCCGGTCACCGCGATCTTTTGATCCCCTGGTCAGCCGCTCGCAACTTCGCACGATTCCCCTACAACCCTCGCCTCGCCGCGAGGGTTTTTTTGGAGCACCGTCCCGGCAGGGCGGTGCCTTCGACGAACCGAACCCCGCGCCGCACCATCCTGCCTTGATGGTGCTCCAAGATTCGCGGTAACGCCCGATAACCCCGCGGAGATCCGGTGCCTTACCTGCTCGTTTCCCCTATGTTCCTTCTTTCTGTTGGCATCCCGCCCCGGGTTGAGATAATCTTTACCTGAGCGCGACGCAGGGCTCACGAGCCAATGACGGGGTAGAACAATCACATGTCCGACGATTCCGTGACAACCAGCACGACGGACCAGGACCGGGCTTCCCGCCTGATGGTCCTGATGTTCACCGATGTCGAAGGTTCAGTCGACATGAAACGCCAGCTCGGCGACGCGGCCTTTGCGAAGCTCATCTCGCAGCATGACACGCTGTTCCTGTCCATCGTCAATAACACGCCCGGCGGCGAAGTGCTCAAGGATGTCGGCGACGGATTCCTCGCCCGCTTCGTCACGCCAAGCGATGCGGTCGCCGCTGCGCTCCAGTTCCAGTATGCGCTCAATCATGGCGGGTGGGAACCTGTGAAGCTGAAGGTGCGCATCGGTCTGCACCTGGGCGAAGTGACGGAACTGGATGAAGACATCGACGGCCAGCGAAAGGTGATCGGCCTGACCGCGGACATCGCCGCCCGCATCATGGGACTGGCGCAGGGCGGGCAGATTCTCCTCACCCACGCGGCCTTCGACGCGGCCCGTCAATATGTACGACAGCATCCGCCCATCAAGGGACATGCCGGCGAGCTGCCGGCCATTCGCTGGATGGCGTACGGAAGATACAAGGTCAAGGGTGTTGAAGACTCGATGGAAGTGTTCGAAGTCGGTGCCGAAGGCATCAGTCCGCTGACTCCGCCGCCTGACACGGAGAAGGCTCGCCGCGCCGTCTCGGAGGATGAAGAAGAAACGCTCGGCTGGCGTCCCGCGGCAGGCCTGGAGATTCCTCGCCGCAGCGGCTGGATCATCGAACGCAAACTCGGCGAAGGCGGCTTTGGGGAGGTCTGGCTCGGCAGACACGGGCGCACAGCCGACCATCGCGTTTTCAAGTTCTGCTTCGATGTCGAGCGGCTTCGTTCGTTCAAACGCGAACTCACGCTCTTTCGCATGATCCGCACGGCCCTGGGTGATCGCAAAGACATCGCCCGGCTGCACGAAGTCCAGCTCGAATCGCCGCCGTACTTTCTCGAGAGCGAGTTCAGCGAGAAGGGCAATCTCGCCGACTGGGCGGCGTCGATCGGCGGCATCGATACGCTGCCGCTGGATGTGCGCGTGGACCTGGTCGCCCGCATCGCCGATGCCGTCGCCGCGGCACACTCCGTCGGCATCCTGCACAAGGACATCAAACCGCAGAACGTGCTTGTGCAGCTCGACGAGCACGGCAAGCCCCGGCCCATCCTTGCGGACTTCGGCATCGGCGTCGTGACCGATGTCTCTCGCCTTGAGAATATGCAGATCACCGGGGCCGGCTTCACGGAAACCATCCTCGCCGACAACGACTCGACGCGCACGGGAACGCGCATGTACATGCCGCCCGAGTCGCTGGCGGATCGGCCCTTCACCGTGCAGGGCGACATCTTCGCCCTCGGTGTCCTGCTGTATCAGCTCGTCGTCGGTGACCTGAAAAAACCCCTGGGCGGCGGCTGGGAACGCGATGTGCCCGATGAGCTTCTTCAGGAAGACATCGCCGCCTGCGTGGAAGGCGATCCGTCGCGACGCCTCAGCAGTGCCCGCGACCTGGCGCAGCGGTTGCGCGAGCTTTCGCATCGCCGGCATCGCGCCCAGCGCGAGGCGCAGGCCGTGGCGCGGCAGCTCAAGCGGCGCAAGCTGGTGAAGTTTGCCGTGGTCGGCATGGTGGTGCTCGGTATCGCACTGGCGTCGGTCGCGTTCGCATTGATCCGCGAGACGGGCCTTCGTCGCCGCGCTGAACTGGCGGAGACGCAGGCACTGGCGACGAGCACGTTTCTTCGCTCGATGCTGGAGACGGTGAACCCCAACAACGCAAGAGCTGACGATTTCAGCCTGCGGCAGTTGCTCGACGCCGCCGCCGACGAAGTCGGCCGACAGTTCGCGGATCAGCCTGAAATCAAGGCTGACCTTCAGAACACCATCGGCGTTTCCTATTACGCGCTGGGCCGATTCACCGACGCCCAGAAGCAGCTCAAGACCGCGTTCGAGACCCGCAAGGCCACGCTGGGCGCGGAGCATCCAGCCACGCTCGACTCCATGCATCACTATGCCACGGTGCTGGCGATGATGAACAAAGGTGACGAGGCGATCGCCCTGAAGCGGCAGGTCGTCGAGCTTCGACGCAAAGTGCTCGGCCCCGATCATCGCGACACGCTTCGCTCACTCGACAGCCTGGCGACTTCGCTCTATTACACCGGTGATCGCATCGAAGGCGAAAATCTGCGCGGCGAAGTGTACGAAGCCCGGCTGAGATTCCTGGGTGAGAATGATCCCGATACGCTTTCATCGATGGCAACCGTCGCCCAGCAGGCGCTGGTCGCCAACGAACTCATCAAGGCTGAAACGCTGTACGCCAAGGTGCTCGAATTGCGCACGGCAGCGCTGGGTGAAAATCATCCGGACACGCTTTCTTCCGTGACCGCCCTGGCGCGAACGCTCTCCGCACGCGGCAAGCACGCCGAGGCTGAGGAGTTGCTCGTCAAAGTCGTCGCGGCGCTGGAGCGCAAGTTCGGAGCCGAGCATCTGTCCACGCTCATGGCCCGATCCACCTTGGCGAGTACGCTGCTCGATCAGGGCAGGGCTGCGGAAGCGGAGACGACCTTCCGCGCGATCCTGAAGATTCAGGAAGCGACCTTGCCGCCCAACCACTGGGCCACCATGCGATCGATGAGCAGCCTGGGCGACGCCCTGATGCGGCAGGCGAAAGTGAGCGAGGCGGAACAGGCGTACCGCGCGGTTCTCGTGGGCCGACAGGCGACGCTGCCCAAGGGCCATCGATTCATCATTGAGACCATGCGCCAACTGGCCTATGCCCTTCAGGAAGAGGGCAAAGATGCGGAAGCGCAATCGCTTCTGAAAGAAGCCGAGGAACTGGAAAAGGTGCGCTCGCAAAGCATGACCCCGCGCAGGCCCTGAGTCTTTACTTTCCTCCCTTCGTCCCTCCGTCCCTCCGTTCCTTCGTTCCTTCTTCGTTGCGTCCCCTCGTCCCTTCCTCTTCAACCATGTGATGCGGCTGATCGCCCAGCGGGCCTTCATCAGGCTTGAGCGATTCGCTCACGGGTGTCGGCAGGGTGGTGGAAAGGCGGAAGAGATCCGGCCGACGATCCAGTCGCGGCGTGACCGTGCCCATATGCCGCGAGGCGTGAAGATCATCCAGATCAAGATCGCAGACGAGAATGGTTTCTTCGTTGGAATCCGCCTCGGCGGCGATGCCATCCCGCGCGAAGGCGAAGTCCGAAGGCGTGAACACCGCGGCCTGGGCGTAGTTGATGTCCATGTTCTGCACGTCCGGCAGGTTGCCGACGTTGCCCGCCAGCGCGACGTAAATCTGGTTCTCAATCGCGCGGGCCTGGGCGCAGTAACGGACGCGCAGATAACCCTGACGATTGTCCGTGCAGAAGGGGACGAAAATGATCTCCGCGCCGCTGTCAGCGAGGTGACGCGCCGCTTCGGGGAACTCGATGTCGTAGCAGATCAGCACGCCGATCTTCGCCTTGGGCGTGTCGATCACCGCCAGATGATCGCCGCCTGAAATGCCCCACCACTTGCGTTCATTCGGTGTGATGTGAATCTTCGGCTGCTCGACGATCGTGCCATCGGGCAGACAGATGAAGGTGATGTTCTCCAATCGGTCCGACTTGGGATCAGTTTTCATCGGATGACTTCCGGCGATGATCGTGATGCCGAATTTCACCGCCTGTGCGGAGACGAGCTTGCGGAAGCGATCGGTGTATTTCGACAGCTTGCGCATGCCTTCCTGCGGCGTCTTCGCGTCAAGGTGTGACAGGAGCTGCACGGTGAAAAGCTCGGGGAACAGCACGTAATCGCTGCCGTAGTCCGCGGCGATGTCGGTGAAATATTCGACCTGCTTGGCGAACTCATCGAACGAAGTCACCTTGCGCATCTGATGTTGCACGCAGGCGACGCGTACCTTGCGCGGTCCCTTCGCGACAGGCTTGTAATCCGGGTTGAGCCATTCGATGAGGCTGGAGAAGTTCTTGCTGCGGGCATCGCGCAGGTAGTTGGTGAGCACGCCGCGAAAAATGAAGCCTTCGCGAAGCTGGAAGCTGAGCACCAGGTCGCGCATCTCGCCCGCCATGACACGATGGGCGTACTCTTCGGGTGTGTACTTGTCCGCATAGTCGCAGTAGTTGAAGAGCCGTCCGCCCGCCAGGATGCGGCGAAGATTCATATCACGACAAAGCTTGCGTCGCGCTTCGTAGAGAGCTGCGCCGACGCCCAGGCCGCGTGTGTTCGGATGCACGCAGACATCGGCACCGTAGAGCGTGTCCGCTTCGGGGTTGTGATTGGTGAAGTAGCCCGAGTCGGTGATGCCCGCCCAGGTGTGCTGCCGCAGCGGATCGGGCCCCAGGTCCACGATGAGCGACGCGACAGCACCGACGATCTTGCCACTGACCTCGGCAACCATCTGCCCCTGCGGAAACATGCGCAGATGCGAATGCAGATGCGTTTCGCCCCAGACGACGTTGTCTTCCGCCATCGTGGGATAGGCTGCCTTGTTGAGCTCGACCAGCGCGTGAACGTCACTGCGCGTCGCCTGGCGAATCTTGATGCGTGCTTTATCCTTGGATTTGGCCATGTCGATACTTTAGCGGAACTATCGATTCTGAGTGGAATTGATCGCTCGACCTTCAACAGCAGGAATGATCACATCGATGTGAGGTTACCGCATCGCGTCCCAGTCACCAGGATCGACGGCAAGATCGAAAGGTTCGTCATAGCGAATGACACTGCCGCGCAGCGGATAACGACTTGCGACCGGCTCATCAGCGTTCGCTCGGCCAGACTCTGCTTCGTGCGGATTGACGCTGTCATTGGTTGGTGACATCAGAGCCCCACAATACTGAAGCCCGCATCCACGTGAATCGTTTCACCCGTCACGCCGCTGGAAAGATCGCTCAGGAGGTACACCGCCGTGTCGCCGACTTCTTCGCCGGTGTTGGCGCGTTTCATCGAAGCTTTCTTTTCCTGGTGGGCGATCATTTCATCCATCCCGCCGACGCCCGCGCCGGCCAGAGTTTTGAAAGGCCCGGCGCTGATCGTGTTCACTCGGATGTTCCGGCCTTTGTCGCCCAGTTCGTAGGCGAGATAGCGCGTCGTGTGTTCAAGCGCCGCCTTGGCGACGCCCATCACGTTGTAGCCCGGCACGACCTTCTCGCCGCCGAAATACGTCAGGCTGATGATCGATCCGCCGCGCTCGGCGTTCATCAAAGGCATCGCGCGCTGGGTCATGGCGATAAGCGTGTAGGCGCTGGTGTCCATCGCGGAGGTGTACACGCCGCGCGGCGTCTTGTGAAACATGTCAGGCTTCAGGTAATCCTTGTCGGCAAAGGCGATTGAATGCACGACGAAGTCGATCGTGCCCCAGTCCTCCTTGAGCTTATTGAAGACCGCGTCGAGGCTTTCATCGCTGTTGGCGTCGCAAGGCTGAATCCACGGTTCGCTCACGCCCAGCGATTCCACAGCCTTGCGCACGCGATGCTCCATCTTGCCGATGGGCATGAAAGTGAAAGCGAGCTTCGCACCCTGATCGATCAGGCGCTTGGCGATGAAGTAGGCGTAGCTTCGCTCGTTGGCGATGCCGAAGACGATGCCGCGTTTACCATCAAGCAGGCCCATGCAAAGCTCCAGGGTCGAGGGTGCTGAATATCAATCGTTCGCGGCGATGCGTGTCCGCGAAGAGTTGAGAAGTGCCTAGAGATTAGTGGAAAGAGGGAGTTGCGACAAAGCGAGCAGGATCGCAAAGTATGGAGCACCATCCCGGCAGGGTGGTGCTGGCACGGTGCCCCTGAGCACCGCCCTTCCGGGCCGGTGCTCCAAGAAAGGAATCATTTCCCCGCAACCGACGCGATGGCCGCTCGAACGATGATGATCACTTCGCTGTCAGCGTCGGCGGCCTGCAACAGGTTCGAGCCCGCACTCATCACCGCCGCGCCGCCTTCGGGGATCGTCACATTGAGCCGAAGTTGAATGGTGTCCTGCTCGGGCAGATCAACCGTCACGGGATCGCCCACGGGTTTGGGCTTGGGCGGCGCGACAGCCGGGGGCGCGGCTGTATCAGGCGGCGCGGGTGTGAACTTCGGTTGGGGCTTGGAGCGGAGCACGAGGCTGCGTTCGCGGCTTTTCATTTCGGGAGCCGCGTCGAGGCGCAGCGTCATGATGATCCGGCCGCGGGCTTTGTCGAGCGTGGGTTCGATGTCGAACACCATGCCGCCTGCGAGGACCTGCGTGGTGGTGTCCTGCGAGGTGCCGCCCGCGTCGCTGGTCTGTCCGCCGGTCATCACCACCTTTTCGCGCATGACGACGGCGTGAACGCGCTGGCCGCTGGTGGCGAAGGTGCGCGTGATGCTGATGGGTTTCGTCGCCTCATCGGCGCTGATGCGTTTGAGGAATTCGTCCGCCTGTTTGCGGTCCAGTTTCAGCGAGCCGCCCAGATCCTTCCTGATCTGATCGAGAACTTTCGTCTTGACGACGAGGCATCGCGCTTCCAGTTCGAGTTCGTCATCGTCATCGGCCAGCATGCCGGCGAGCAGGTGAGCGATGTGCTCGTGGTTCTTGCGATAGGTTTTGATGATCAGCCTGCCGTCCTTTTCGCGCAGGGAGTTCCACTCGCCGCCGTAGGCCGCCCATTCGGAGGTGACGCCGACGGTATCCTGAATCATCGTGGTGATCTGTTCGATCATTTCCCCGCGGGTTGTGACGGAGATGTCGGAAGCATCGTCGGCAAAGAGCGTGGTCGCACTGGAGTAGCTCCAACGGGTTCCCAGCACTTCACTGAGCGAGAGGGCGGGGGCTTCGACCCAGTTGGGCCGCTGAACCAGCATCGGGCGGATGTCATAGGAACGGACGGACATCATGCGTGGGAACAGATCGCGTCGCGTGCTGATGACAATGCTGTCATCGATCACGTCCCATTCCAAAGGCTCCAGTCCCGAGCTGTTGCGGCAGACGAGGTTGAGCGCCTGGCGCAGGGAGATGCCCTCAGCCGACAGCGCCACGCCCGCGCCCGCCGCCTCCAGCGCGTCGTTGTTGATCATGAACGAAACGCCAGCTTGTCGCAGCATCGGCGCAAGCACCTCCCCCAGCGGCTTGTCGCTTTTGGTCAGCGAGACTTTGATTTGAAGCTTGCCGAGCAGATCGCCCAGCGTGCGGTCGGACGGACCCGGCCTGACGGAGAAATGTGATTTGCCTTCCTCGGCAGCCTGACCCTGCGCCACCAGCGCGGGCGAGGTGAGCGCCAAGACGATGAGAGCAATCAAACGCGCGCGGCCAGGTGGGAGCATGGCGGTCTCCTGGAAAGGGATTGTCGAATTGCAGCCGGGGTATGGTAGGCGAGTTCGACAACGCGCGGCGGAAGGCGCGATCACCTTCTCTTTGTCCGCGACCGATCATTCCTTGAGCACCATATCGATCACCATGACCGCGGCCATGACCAGTTCGCGGACGGGGTGATCGGGCGGGACATCGTTGCTGATCTCCAGCATGTAGGTGTCCGCGGAGGTGAACAGTTCCTTGCCCAGGCCGGCCCACTTCTTCGAGACATGCGCGTACTCTTCGTCGCCTGCGAGGAAGCGGAAATCCCAGCCGGTCCACTTGCCCTTGAGCATGCAGACGGATTTGTCCTGATCGTCGAGCACTTCGAACTTGCCGCCGATGGACCAGAACCGCTGCTTGAATCCGCCGATGAGTTGTTCGTTCTCATCGTAGACTTTCACGTGCGAGCGGAAGAAGGAGACGCCGCGTTTGACGATGATCAGCGGCTTGCCGTCGGGCGTCTGGATCACGACGCGGAAGGGCGTCATGCGTTTGTAATCCGTAAAGCGAAGGAACTTGGTGAACATCCCCAGCTTCGGCTCACGGCACTGGAGGATCATCTCGTTCGTCTGCGGATCGTAGATGTCGTAGTTGTTCGCAGCCTTGAACATGCCGACGTGTTCTTTCACCATAAACAGATTGCGGTTCAGAATGGGATGCATAAATGTCCTTGGTGATGGGTGGCTTCGTTACGGCGAGGCGCGTGCCTCGATGGGTAAGCAGGAGTGTACGTCGGCGCACGTGTCAATGGGAAGGGTGATGCCAAATAAAAATCCCGCGCCGTGAGCGCGGGATGGTTGAATTCGGAGTGCGAAGCCCCGAGCAGCTTAATCAGCGATAGAATTCGATAATCAGATTCATATTCACGTCGAAGGGAATCTGATCGCTGGTGGGCACGGCTTCGATGCGGGCGGTGAGCGTTGAAGGATCGAAGCTCAGCCATGAAGCGACCTGATGGCCCGCGAGGGATTCGAGGTTGTCGCGCACGAGCTTGTGAATGCCTTCGCGGAAGGTGATGGTGTCGCCGACCTTGACCTGGAAGCTGGGCACATCCGTCCTGCGCCCGTTGACCAGCACGTGGCCGTGGCCGACGATCTGGCGAGCGCCCCAGATGGTGCGGGCGAAGCCCAGGCGACGGATGACATTGTCCAGCCGCTGTTCGAGCAGGCGGAGCAGCGCTTCGCCGGTGTTACCCTTGGCGCGACCGGCGGTTTCGAGGTAGCGGCGGAACTGACGCTCCAGCACGTTGTAGTGATAGCGAAGCTTCTGCTTCTCGTTCTGGCGCACGCCGTAGTCGCGCAGACGGCGACCGCGGAAGCCGTGCTGGCCGGGCGGATTGAGCTGACGCTTGCTGGTGTGCTTGGGAATGTCAGCGATGGGAACGCCGACACGACGGGAAAGCTTGACCTTCGGGCCTGTGTAGTTGGCCATGGTTTGTCACTCCGCCTTTACCGCGGAGCGCTCCGGTGAGGCGCGGCCGCGGCTACGGCTGCCTCGAAGTCTAAAGGAACTTCAGGACCACAGCGGTCCTGCGGGAAGCCCCGCATTGGAGCAGATTCCGGCAATGGGGTCAAACGAAGCGAGTCCTGAGTCCGAGGTCCTGGGTCCTGGGTCCTGGGTCTTGAGTCCTGGGGCGTGGGGCGCAGGCGGCCCACGTGTTGATCAGGATCAACTTGCGGTGTTGGAATGTTGATCAAACGCAACACCTCCGGGCCGTGGATCGAGCGATTTTGAAGGTGAGAAAATGTCAAATATCGCTTGAATTCATGGGCTTTATGGCACTCGCGTCCGCGCTCCTGCCGCAAAGGTACGCCATTCGCCTTTGCCATGGCATGAAGATCCGCCTCCGCATCGTCGCCCTCGGGCTTCTGCTTTTGATGGCTGTGCTGGCTGGTTGCCAGTCGGCCCAGCCCATGTCGCGACCGGGGACGCAGTGGGAGCGCGACGGCTTCTACCGTCCGCGTTCGCCGTACTTCATCCCCAAGCCGATCCTCGCCTTCGACTCGCCGCAGATGCAGGAGCAGGCGGCGGGAAAGGGGCTCGATGACGCCAGCCGATCGCTGGCGTGGTACGACCTGCGGAATGATTTCGGTCCTGCGGCTGTCTCGGGCTTCTTCAGTTCGCAACGCGAGATCGTCTACAGCAGCACCTACGATCGGCAGTACCAGCACAACGGCAGGGTGCATGATCACTATTCGAATATCACGCGCAGGCACAGCGTGAGCGAGAAGGTCCGCTGAAGGCGGTCGTCGTCGGGGAGCACCATCCCGACAGGGTGGTGCTAATCGCGCACAATTTGGTCGAAGCGAGAATCGCAACGATGACGGTCGCGCATCGAGCGCGTTAGAACGCTGTGCGCCATCAGCACCACCCTGTCGGGATGGTGCTCCTATGACTACAATTCGTAGATGCCCGCGCACTCCGCCCCCGCTGCCATCGCCCGCTTCATCGACATCGTCGGCCCCGGGGGTGTACTCTTCAATCCCGATGAACTGCTCGTCTACGAGTGTGACGGGTTCCCTATCGCCAAAGGCCTGCCCGCCTGCGTCGTCTTTCCGACTAACACGCAGCAGGTCGCTGCCTGCGTCGAGACGGCGATCGACTTTGACCTGCCCATCATTCCGCGCGGCAGCGGCACGGGGCTCGCCGGCGGCGCGGTCGGCTTCGGCGAAGGTGTACTCATTACGACGAGCCGGATGACGAAGATCGAGCATGTCGATGTGAAGAACCGCTTCGCCATCGTGCAGGCAGGTGTGCGCAACCTTGCGCTCTCCGACTTCGTCGCTCACACCGGCCTGCGCTTCAGCCCCGATCCCTCCAGTCAGCGCGCCAGCACCATCGGCGGCAACGCCTCCACCAACGCCGGCGGCATCAACACCCTCAAGCACGGCGTCACCTCCAATCACATCCTCGGCATGGAAGTTGTTCTGCCCGATGCCAGCGTCATCACCACGCGCATCGGCGGCCTTTGTGACGGCCTGGGCGCGGACCTGCCCGGACTCATCTGCGGCAGCGAGGGCACCTTCGGCATCATCACCCGCATCTGGTGCCGGCTCGTTCCCAGTCCCCGCAATTTCCGCACGTTTTACGCGGTTTACAACACCACGCGCGAAGCCTGCAAAACCGTCAGCGATGTGATCGCTAGCGGCATCGTGCCCACCAGCATGGAGATGATGGACGGACAGATGATCCAGATCGTTGAAGATGCGTTTCACTTCGGCTTCCCGCGCGATGCCCAGGCGCTGCTTCTGCTGGAAGTGGACGGCATCGAACAGATTCTCGATGAGCAGATGGCCTCGATCGTCGCCGTCGCCAACGACAACGGCGCGAAGGATATTTCCGTTTGCTCCGACCCGAAGCGCAGGGCGGAGCTCTGGTCGGCCCGCAAGAAAGCTTTTGGCGCGATCGGACGCGTGAGTCACAGCTACTGCACGCAGGATGCCTGCGTGCCGCGATCGATGCTGCCGGATGTGATGGAACGCGTGGGCGAGCTCGGCAGGCAATACGGCATCCGCATCACCAACGTCTTCCACGCAGGCGACGGCAACATTCATCCCATCATGATGTTCGATGAAGATGACCCGACGCAGGTGCAGCATGTGCTTAAGCTCAGCGAAGACATTCTCGAATACTGCGTCAGCGTCGGCGGCACCATCACCGGCGAACACGGCGTCGGCGTCGAGAAGCTGCACCTGATGCACACCATGTTCAACCCCGACACGATCGACACGTTTCAGAAGATCAAGAAAACCTTCGACCCGCAGCAGCGCGTCAACGAGGGCAAGCTCGTCCCCAGCGACCGCGTGTTCATCGAGATCGTCAAACCGATCGCGAAGAACTCGCCCGGCGGCGCGGTGGTGACGCAGGTGTAGTTCAGCCGCTTGCGGCTTAGCAACCGAGGTAATCATGGCTGATGATGACGAGAACTTTGTGGACATCGCTGAACGCATCTATGCAGAGTTGAAACACCTCCGACCTGATGTACGCGCCGATGTTGTGTACGACCTGCTAAGGAGAATCGAAGACGAAGTTGACCCTGAGTGGGAGAAGGCTTGGCTTCAGGAAATTAGGCGCCGTGTTCGTGACGTGGAGTCTGGTAAAGCAGACTTTATTCCGGGAGACGTCGCAATGGCGATGGCTCGCGAGAGGCTGAATCGTTTGGCCCACGGCGATCCGGAGAATCAGGCGGACAATGGGGACCAATCGGAGTGATGGGATATCGATGACACAGATCACCAAAGACATCGGTTTTGCTGCTGGAAGGAACGGAGGCGAGGTGCGAGCGCTCGTCATTGACGCCGTCCGCGATCATATCCCCCTCATCGACTACGGCCGCGCCCACGCCAACCTCGGTCACGCGCCGCCAGCCCATCACACGAAACTCACTCAAACCATCGATCCCGCCAACGGCGGCATCCTCGAACACTACACGCGCGATCTGACCGTTCGCGCTGCGGCGGGCATCACGCTTGCCGCGCTTCAGGCCGCGCTCAAGCCGACGAATCAGTTCGTGCCGCTTGACGCCGATGACGACATCACTCTCGGCGAGATCATCCATCACAACATGTACGGCCCACTTCGCGTCGCCTACGGCTCCATCCGCGACCTGCTGCTGGGCCTGCACTATATAGATGGAGATGGGCGCGATATTCACGTGGGCGGGCGCACCGTCAAGAACGTCGCCGGTTACGACGTGACGCGTTTCATGGTCGGCAGCCTCGGCGAATTGGGCATTGTGCATGAAGCGACGCTGCGCACCTATGCGATCCCCGAGCATGTGCTGGAGGTCGAGCTTTCGATGCAGGACCCGCGCGAGCTCGATGAGCAGGGCACCGATCTGATTCTGAGCGATGCGAAGCCGGCGCATCTGTCGTACTGCTATCACTGCGGTCGGCGCGAAGGCAAGGGCGACTGGTTCGTCCACCTGGCGTACTTCGGCAAGCACACGGCCAACCTCGTGCAGCTTCGCGCACTCGAACTCTTCTGCGATCGGATGCCCGCCGTTCACCTGATCGGCAGCAACGATTCGACGCTGCAGCGCGATGATGACGAACGCGCGGTGCGCAGGGCCTGGCGACGCAGCGCACCCGCAGTCGTGAAGATCATCGTGCCACCCGCGGCGACAGGTGAAGTGTGCCATCGGCTGGGCGAGTGGATCAGTCGCCATCAACCGCTGCACATCGAAGCGTTGCCGCTGCATGGCTGCGTGTTCGCCGGTGGTGAACTTGATGCAAAGACAGCCGCAAGTCTTGATGCTACGGTGAATGAAGCGATCGCCGCGCTCGGCGGCATGCGTGCGTGGCACGCCCGGCCGAGGGGTGCTGAGACGATCGAGCCTTTCGGGCCGCCGCAGTCTGATTGGGCGATCCTGAAGAAGCTCAAGCGGATGATGGACCCGCACAATGTCTTCAACCCCGGCCGCTTTCTCCGCTGACCGTTTGCTCCTATCGTGAAGAGATCCGTGACCACGACCACTGAACAACCTCCCACCACCAAACCCCTTCGCGTGATCGATGGCCTCGGCGCACCGACTCCCGCGTATCGCGCAGGGCACGGTTCGCTCGATCTCGACAAGCGCACCTACGATCGCGCCCTCGATTGCGTTCACTGCGGCCTGTGTCTGCCCGCGTGTCCGACTTACACGGAGAACGGTCTGGAAGCCGACTCGCCGCGCGGGCGCATTTATCTGATGAAGGGCCTCGCGGACGGGAAGATCGAGCCGACCGCATCGGTGCTGGAGCATCTGGACCTGTGCCTGGATTGCCGGGCGTGTGAGACGGCGTGCCCCAGCGGCGTGCAGTACCACGAACTGATCGAAGCCACCCGCGCGGCGTTCACGCATCATCCTCCCCCGGCCGCCGCGACGAAGCCGAAGACCTTCGTCGATGAACTCGTCGATGCGATGTTCTACAAGGTCTTTCCTTATTCGCTGCGGCTGAAGCTCGCACTGCTGCCCGCGCGCCTCATGCAGAAGCTCGGCCTGTGGAAGCTGGCGACGAAGCTGACCAAACTCATGCCGCTGCGCGTGAGGAAGATGCAGCAGATGCTGCCGCCGAGCGGGCCGCTGTGGGAGAAATCGCTCGCGGAGTTTTATCCAGCCAACAAGGCGAACTGCCCTGACGGCAAGCCCCGCGCGACGGTTGCGATGCTCGCCGGCTGCGTCGGCAGCGTGCTGTTTCAACATGTGAATCGTCAGACCATCGAACTGCTCCAACTCGCGGGCTGCGATTGTCTCGTGCCCAAGGCCCAGCAGTGCTGCGGCGCGATCCATCATCACGGCGGACAGACGCACGAGGCGGAGGCGTTTGTGCGGGCGAATGTCGAGGCGTTTCTGGGGGAAGGAACGGAGGGACGGAGGGACGAAGGCACGAAGGGGGGAGAAACGCTGTATGACTCCGATTCCCTTTGTTCCTCCGTCCCTCCGTTCCTTCGTCCCTTCCCCGACTTCATCCTCACCAACATCGCCGGCTGCGGGGCGCAGCTCAAGGACTACGGCCTGTTCACCCGCGATGATCCCGCTTTCGCTTCGCGCGGCGCGACCTTTGCCGCGAAGGTGCGCGACATCAGCCAGGTGCTGGTGGAGCTTGCACCGCCCAGGCCGACGCGGGAGATGAAGATGACTGTGACTTACCATGATGCGTGTCACCTCGCTCATGCTCAAAGGGTCACCGATCCGCCGCGACGTCTGCTTTCGTGGATTCCCGGCTTGAAGGTGATTCCTCTGGTCGAATCAGACATGTGCTGCGGGGCGGCTGGGACTTACAACCTGTCACAACCCGAGATGGCGATGCAGCTGGCCGAGCGGAAGATCAGGCACATTCAAGCGACCGGGGCGACGACGTGTGTCACGGGCAACGTGGGCTGCGCGATGCAGATTCAAAGTGAGGCGCAGCGACTGGGCGTGGAGCTGAAGGTGATGCACCCCGTGAGCCTGCTGCACGAGGCTTACTTCGGGGCGGGGCGCGAGGCGACGGATTGAAGTTCGCTCAGGGCGTCCGCCACGGTGGCACAGATCTTAAAGACGTGGTTGAGTCCGCTGATGCGAAACAGGTCGCAGATGTGCGGTTCCAGGCCGGCGAGGCGGAACTCCCCGCCGCGATCGTGGATGGCCTGTTTGAACTCGATCAGCGTGCCCAGGCCGGTGGATGGGAAATATTCGATCCCCTCAAAATTGAAGACCACGCGCGGCGAGGTCACATCCTTGATCGCCTTGATGCAGTCCTGCGCGACATGGGGCAGCACCGCGCCCTGAACCTGCGAATCGCACAGGCTGATGCAGATGACATCGCCTTCATGCGTGACTTCAATGGGTGAACTGTCAAGAGCCATCGGATTTCTCCCGGCGGGAGTTATGTGATGGAAGAGTATAACAGGAATCGGTGTCGGGCCGCAGGGCGAAGTGTCGGATTGAATTGGGTGGCTGGGGCTGAGGCTCGGTGAAGCCCCGGCCGTGGGTCGCACAAGGTTCTTCGGGCCGGGGCTTCCGCGGACTCCAGCCCCAGCCACCCGTCCCTCGGTAGCGGCCGCGCGGTCCGTCGCATTGCATCACTCCAACTCACTGATCACCTTCCCACCATCCACCGCCGTGACCGGCCTGCCGGAGTGATCGAGAAAATGCGTCTGCGGGTCCATGCCCAGCACGTGATAAATCGTCGCGTGCAGATCGCTGGGTGTGTAAGGCCGATCAACCGGCGCTTCACCGAGGCGATTCGTCGAGCCGACGATTTGCCCCATCTTCAGCCCGCCGCCGCTGACGACGGTGAACATCGAGTTGCCCCAGTGATCGCGGCCGGGCGTGCCCTGGCTCATCGGAGCGCCGCCGTTGCCGCCGTCGTTCATGCGCGGCGTCCTGCTGAACTCGCCGCACACCACCACCAACACATTCTTCATCAGGCTTCGCTCGTGCAGGTCCTGGAAGAGCGCACTCAAGCCCATGTCCACGCGCGGCAGGATCGTCTCGTAACCTTTATAGAGATCCCAGTGATGATCCCAGCCGCCCAGGTGAACGGTCGTGAACGTCACGCCCGCCTCGGCGAGCCTTCGCGCCAGGAGCATCGACTGGCCCCAACTGTTGCGGCCGTAACGCTCGCGCAGTTCCGCCGGTTCCTTGGAGATATCAAACGCATCGCGGGCCCTGGCGCTGGTGACCATCTCATACGCCTTCTGCTCGAAGCGGTCCATCGCGTCCATCGTGCCGCTGGTGTCCGCGTCGCGACGGAGCTTGTCGAACCCGCGCAGGAGATTCTTGCGGTCGTCCAGTCGCTCGACCGACATGCCGCCGGGCAGCGAGAGATTTTTGACGTTAAAGTTCGTCGCGTTGGCATCGCCTTCGGTTTCGAACGGGTTGTGCGCGGGGCCGACATAGTTGGCACCGAAGTAGCCGGGGCGAAGGCCGATGCTCATGCCATAAGGCACCGCCACGTAGGGCGGCAAGCCTTCGACGCGCGAGCCGCACAGGGCGGACGTGACGGAGCCGATGCCCGGGTGATGCCCAGCCGTGCTCGCGCCGGTCGCGCCCCATCGGCTGGTGAGCATCATGTGTCCCGCGGCGAAGTGGTCGCCGTTGTTGTGATAGAGCGATCGAATGATGGAGAACTTGTCCGCGACCTTCGCCTGCCGCGGGAAGAGCTCGGTGAGCTGCATGCCCTTGACGTTGGTATTGATCGGCTGCCAGAGTCCGCGGTACTCGGGCGGTGCCTCGGGCTTGAGGTCGTACATGTCCATGTGCCCCGGCCCGCCGTCCATCCACACGAGGATGACGCGTGTGTCTTTCTTGGAAGTGCCCGCCGCTTCGGAAGCCGCCTGGGCGCGGAGGATGCCCGCGAGGCTGGTCGTCGCCATGCCCGCGACGCCGAGGCGGACAAAGTGCCGGCGCGTCAGGCCGTCGCAATACCGGCGATCCACAGGCCCTGCATCAACATTGAACATGGAACATACCTCACGAAACGGGCGGCCGACGTTCTCACTAATCTAACATCGGCCCGGTGAAATACATTGACTGAATTCTCGCTTCGGTTGCACCTTGGATTCCATGCCACAACCTGTAGTCGCGGGCCGAGGTAGACACGTGTCTACCATACCCCTACCCCCTGGTGGCCATTTGCGGATAAGTCGTGTGTTCACAGGCAGTTCTCAAATGGCTACCCCGTGTCTACCCCGTGTCTACTAGACACGGTTGGAGCGGGTCTCTTGTGGTGCTGGCGATGGCAGACCGATCGGAAAAGACATCGCGCCCCCGCGAAGGCGGGAGTGACAGTCACCTAACGTGTACCGGACGTGTGCGATTGCATGGCATGGCGTTCATCCGTACAATCCTGCCGCTTTCACTACTTCAACACGATCCCTCCCTCCCCCAGGAACCCACCCATGGC